>NZ_VJZP01000028.1 GCF_007097265.1 Flavobacterium gawalongense
CCAAATCTGAACTTCTCAAACAAGAATCTCGTTTTCAACAATGGTTCACAGGCTAAACCCTGCAAGTTGGGTTAAAGAAAAAATAAATTGGAACAACAGCTCTAATTGTTGCATAACCTCTCAAAAATATCTAAATCAAAAAAAACCCCATAAAAATTCAAAATTATTTGAATTTTTATGGGGTTTTTAAATCTAAAATAAGATTGCGTCGTTCCTCGCAATGACTTTATTCTCCTAAAAACGCGTATCTGTAATCTTCTGGAGTGATAAATGTCTCTTTAATCGTTCTTGGTGAAGCCCAACGCAATAAGTTCAATGCTGAACCTGCTTTGTCATTAGTTCCTGATGCTCTTGCGCCACCAAAAGGTTGCATTCCTACAACTGCTCCGGTTGGTTTGTCATTGATGTAGAAGTTACCGGCGGCATTTTGCAATTTGGTAGTCGCTTGTTCAATAGCATAACGGTCTTGACTGAAAACAGCACCTGTTAAAGCATATTCTGAAGTCGTGTCAACCAATTCTAAAGTTTCTTCCCATTTTGCATCTTCGTAAACGAAAATCGTCATAACAGGTCCGAATAATTCGGTTTCCATTGTAGTGTAATGTGGGTTTGTTGTTACTATTATTGTTGGTTCAATAAAATAACCAACAGATTTATCATAATTTCCACCAACGATAATTTCGGCATCTGCATCTTTTTTGGCTTGGTCAATAAAACTAACCAATTTATCGAATGAACCTTCGTGAATAACAGCGGTGATAAAGTTACTAAAATCTTCTGGCGAACCCATTTTCATTGATTTTACTTCAGTGATTAATTGTTCTTTTATTGCTGGCCACAAACTTCTTGGAACATAAGATCTTGAAGCTGCAGAACATTTTTGACCTTGAAACTCGAAAGCCCCACGAACAATTCCTGTTGCCACTTGTTTTGGATTCGCACTTGGATGAGCAATAATAAAATCTTTCCCACCAGTTTCACCTACAATTCTTGGGTAAGTTTTATAATGGTGAATGTTTGTTCCAATTTTTGCCCAAATGTCTTTGAATACATGAGTTGAACCTGTGAAATGGATTCCTGCAAAATCACGACTTGCCAAAACGGTATCAGTAATCATCAAAGCGTCTCCAAAAACTACGTTGATAACGCCATCAGGAACACCTGCTTCTTTGAAAACATCGATAATGATTTTTGCAGAGAAAATTTGGCTGTCACTTGGTTTCCAAATAACAACATTACCCATCATAGCTGCACTTGCAGGAAGATTTCCAGCAATGGCAGTAAAGTTAAATGGAGTAATAGCATATACAAAACCTTCCAATGGTCTGTATTCTAATCGGTTCCACATATCTGAATTCGATTTTGGCTGATCACCATAAATTTGAGTCATGAATTCTACGTTGAAACGTAAAAAATCAATCAATTCACAGGAAGCATCAATTTCGGCTTGATGAATATTTTTAGACTGCGCAATCATTGTTGCGGCATTTATTCTTGCTCTGTAAGGACCTGCAATTAGTTCGGCAGCTTTTAGGAATATAGCTGCTCTTTGTTCCCACGCCATGTTAGCCCATTCGGTTTTTGCTTCCAGTGCATTGGCAATGGCTTTTTCTATATGCAATTTTTCGGCAAGATGGTATGTTCCTACTATATGTTTATGATCGTGTGGAGCTGTCATGTTTTTGGTATTGCCAGTTCTAATTTCTTCGCTTCCAATGTATAATGGAACGTCAATTTTAGATTGCCACATTTGGCGGTATGCTTCTAGTACTTTTGCTTTTTCTGGCGAATTGGGAGCATACGATTTTACAGGTTCGTTTACCGCTTTTGGTACATGAAAAAATCCTTTTAACATGATAATTTTATTTGAGTATTAAACAATTAGGCAATTAAACAATCCTATTTTTAGGAATTATTTATTTTGTAACAAAAGTACAAAGGTTTATTTGAATTTTTGATAACTATTTGTGTTAAATGCGCCATTTCTATACTCTATTTTATTAGTGATTTAAAGTATAGCAATGTAATTGATTTTATTAGATCTTTGATTTCGAATATATTTCAGCTATCATACAACGTACACTTCCTCCACCAATTGTTTCAATGGTTTTTATCGAAAGAGGGACAAGTTCACAGTATTTTTCAAGATCCTTTTTTTGGCTCGATTTTAAACTATTATATGCGCTTTGCGACATTGCCAAGATTGTTTTATTGTTTTTGGTTTTAAGTTCAAGCATATTTCCAGCGAAATTGTTCAGTTGTTCAAATGTGATGTCTATAATCTGATGTCCTGATTTAGTAAGTGATTTAACAAGTTGCTGCTTTTCATTTTTATCTGTAATGCTGTTTAAACATACAACCGCAAAGCGAGAACCTATGCACATCATAACATTAGTATGATAAATTTCTTTATGATCTTTATCATACGAATGAAAATAAACTGGTTTGTATCCCAAGTAATCGCTTACTTTTACAAATAAATCTTTGTCAGTTCGTGGAGATAAGCAAGCATAAGCAACTTTGTTAACATGGTCAAATATAATACTGCCAGTTCCTTCTAGGTATTTTTTATTATAATGTTCCTTTGAAAAATCTATTATTTCAGAGATTGCGAATTTGGTTTTTAACGAATCAATAATATCTAGCCTAATTTCTGCCAATCTATTTGGCGTTAACATTGGATATAATATAACTTTTCCATCAGGGTGAAAGCTTACCCAGTTATTAGGGAATACAGCATCTGGTTTAACAGGAAGTTGTGTGTCATTTATTACATTAACATTAACTCCTTTTAATTTTAGTTTTTCTGCCATATCATCAAATTCTTTTAACGCTATATTTTTTAATTGTTCTGGACTTATTCCTTTCAGTTCTTTTTGAAAATAATTCGTTTCCGATGTTTGAATATTTACACCAAAATTAGCAGGTCTTACCAACAAAATACTAGATGTAGATTGTTTCAAAGCTGACAATTTCAATTCTTTGTTTTGAGAATACATCATAGTACAAGTAATTAGCAGAAGTGCAGTTAATTTTTTGTTTTTCATAACGCTTTTTTTTATTAGGATTAAAATTTATTTTCCTTAAGTTGTTAGCTCTCTATGAGTTAACCATTTTTGGAAGTAATGATACACTTTTGCCAATGTGAATACAAAAAGTGTAGTTATAATTCCTAGTATTACATTGTAACAGGGTTCTAGAGTTAATGATATTCGGATCAAAATTGTAGCTAATACAAATGCGGAATATCTAAATACTCTGTAGTAATTTGTTGTGAATCTTAATGAGACAAGTACTATGACAATATCTGTAAAAATTAGGGCTGTGTAAAATGTTTCAAACGAATGCAAAAAAACACCTGTTTGTAGTAATGTTATAAAATCGTTAAAACCTATATAGAAAAAGGACAGTAATAAAAAGATGGCCAGCATTTTTTTAATACGTACAAATTGAAATTGATTGATATAGGTTTCTGATAGTTGAATTTCGCGATTCAATTTACGCGTAAACCCCATGATTGTAAAAATGGTAAGTGCACCAAAGGAATAAACAAGTATATTAATTATAGACTTACTTGAGTCACTCCATAACACGAATTCGTCTAAGTGGCTAAACTCTTTAAAGGCATCCCGTAAAAATATCATAGATAGCAGTTCAAATTGTTTGCCTAAAGAGCGGGTTACGGATTTTGGCAATACAAATATTAGGCTCAATAATTCAAAAATTAGTAGAATGGTAAAAACTACTTCAACAGCAAAAAAACGATGCTTGAATAAAGAATTGAAGTGACCTAAAGAAATTATTTTTTGAGATACTAAAAAGCTACATACTCCACAAGCTATGAAAATTACTACTAAAAAAGTACTTATGGTTTTAATTATTTTTGGGTTCTCCCAAAATAATACATGCTTGTCGAATAATCCTGTTATTTGTTTTATCATTACTTTCTTATCGATGATTTAATAAAAACAATTTTTTAAAATTATTCAACAAAAGTACAAAGGATATTTTTAATAATTTCTTTTATTAGGTTAAAATAGAGTCAAATATCACAATAAAATTTAGATAATAAGTTATATTTAGCATTTATCAAGTAATAAAAGAAAATACGTACCTGGTGTTTGTGTGTGTTTATTTGGGATGTTTTTTATTATTTAATTTTTAATAAAAAATGGATGTGGACATAACTTAAAAGGTAGCATTGAATTATTGTGGGTAAAAATAAGATAGTTTAAAGACTGTTTTTCTTATATCGATTGTGTGTGAAAATTCAAATAAATTCTAAAATAAACGATAAAATTGAGCAGAAAATGTATGTAAAAATGAAATATAAAGGGAAATTGTACACTATTAGTAATTAGATAGAGAATTTAAAATAGTGTTAGAAAATAAAGTATTAATTCAAAGCAAAAGGAGCGCACAATCTAAAAGTAGGCACGATCACTTTGAAGTTTTTTGTGGAAGTAAAATTGATCATGTTAAAATAGCCTTTCATTGCGCCGTAAGGAGACGACAATAAGCAACCAGAGCTGTAAGTATGGAATTCACCTGGTTTAAGAACTGGTTTTTTGCCAATTATTCCTTCGCCATCTACGATTTCAAGATCATTTAGTGAGTCAAAAATTTCCCAATGGCGAGAAATTAACTGAACAGAATCTTTACTGTGGTTTTCGATTGTGATTTCATAACTAAAGGCAAAGTGAATCTTATAGTTTTTGAAGTAGGTTCCTTCAAAACTAGTCAATACCGATATTTTTATACCTCTTGTTATTTGAGAAACCATAATAAATAAATGAATAGGTGCTTAATAATGACAAATTTACAAAAATTTGATTTCGTATAGTCATTTTTCGAAAAGTTTTTTTAGTTGATAATATTTAATGAATTTGCCGTCCCTTTTCCGATGGCTCTATCATATCGATCGGTATTTTCTCGATAATAGACCATTATAAAATAATCATTTTCTGTTTGATAAAAATTTCCGTCAATTGCATTTTCATGATCGATAATTCCTTTGCTATCTGCAACTGTATATTGGAAATTTGTAAACCCTTGTTTTATTAAAACTGCTTTTTCGTAAATGCCCTTTTTTTCATTATAATCCAGTTTATATTCTGGTGTTAGATTATAATTATCGAACATTCCGGTAATGTAAATGTCTTTGTTAATTCTAAAAGTAGGTGCCGAAAGGCTAAAATATGCCCAGGCATAATCGGCTTCGATTTCACTGTCGGTCGCATTTATGTTCTTAACAACAAAATTTCCGTTGACGTCTTGTGTTACCGAATACGGATAATTTGTTCTGGCATCATTTGTATATAAATAAGAACTGTAAATTTCATTATTCGAATCTACACGGGCTACATTATTATTAGCAGCTCTAATGTCTTTGTTTTCAAAATACAAAAACTCGTTTCCTGCCCAAAATTGGGTTTGAGTATCATATTTATAAATTAAATCATTTCCAATAGTGTATTGAGGGACAATGTTTGTAATTGCGTCATTGAATTGTCCATTTTGGAGTAAAACTACTTTCACATTTTTTAATGGATTTTGAAAAGTAATTGTACTCGATTTAATAGTAAATTCCAAGTTATGTTTAGATTCCAAATTACTAACGGTTCTTGCCCTTTTTATTTGGATAGGAACGGTGACAACATCTTCATAAAGAACGAATTTTCTGGAAAAAACAATTTCTTTGTCGTTGTTTAAAATTTTCAGCATGTAATTACCGCTGATTAATAATTGTGTAAACTGATTTGGAATAGCCAGTCTATAATGGGAATAGATTTGTAACGTGTTGAAAGAATTAGTGTAATCTGAAATTCTTTGGTTGTCAAAACCTCTTAAATATTCACTTTTAGGGATGTCTGTTGGATTCCAATTATAGTTGCAATGTGTTATTTCGTAGTAATAATCAGCTTCATTGCCAAATAGATCATCAAATTGCAACTGAAATCCTTCTCCTAATTTAAAAATTGGAATTACATTTTGTTCACTTTGTACAAAAGAAATCGTCTTAATATTGTAGGGCGGAGCAACCTCTTTTTCTACTTGTGCAGTAGCCGAAGTGATTATAAAAAGCAGAACTGTTTTTTGAAAAAGAGCTTTAAGCATATATCTTGAATTGCTGAAATGTAAATATAACAAATTAAGCAATACTATTATTATGCCAATTATAGGGTAGTCCTATTTGATTTGTCCCAAATCTATTTAAAACAAACAGGGATAATTTCGCCTTTGGCCAAGCAATATTTTTCTACTAATTCCGGTGCTATTTTATTAGTATAATCTTCTTCAACGACTTTGAAACCGATACTTCTTAATTTATCAAAATAATCGCGGCCATAAATACGAACGTGATCGTATTGCCCGAAGATTTTAGCGCGTTCTTTCTGGTCAGTAATGGTATCATCTGCAAAAGTAGTGGCTCTGGATAAATCTTGTGGGATTTGTAAAATCGCCATTCCGCCTGGTTTTAAAACTCGATATAATTCCTGCATCGCTTTCGTATCATCCGGAATATGTTCCAAAACGTGATTGCAAAGAATAACATCATATTGATTATCTTCAAAAGGCAAATCACAAATATCCGCTTTCACATCTGCCAAAGGCGAAAATAAATCGGTTGTGGTATAATCCAGATTTTTCTGATTTCTAAACAATTTATAAAAGGCTTGTTCAGGTGCAAAATGCAACACTTTTAGTGCTGAATTCGTTTCAGCATCTCTTAATTTTATTCTTTTGGTATTTGTAACCGAAGAATCTGAAACGAGTTCAGATTGAAAAAAATCAGTTTCTTCATTCAAATACAACCACAACAAACGGTGTCTTTCCAATGAAAGTGTACTTGGTGAAAGAACATTATTTCTTTGTGTTCCATAACCGTAAGGCAAAAACATTTTGAAACTTTTCCCGTCAATAGGATCCGTAAATTGAGTTCCTTTTAATGCAACTGCAAGAACTGGACGGGCCACGTAACTTAAACGAATAAGTATAGGACGCGGAATGGTATTGAGTATAAGTTTAAAGAGTTTTTTCACAATTTAGAAATAAATTTAAACACGAATTTCACGAATTTACACGAATTAAATACGATGCAAAAAAATGAATTTCACGAATCTTAGATTATTGTTAAAGTATTATTCTTCTATATTTAAGGCTGTCTTCTCCAAAATTGACTAATAATCCAAGTTTGTTCTGCGAAGCTGCTAAATAATTTAATGTTTGTTTTATTTCGCCATTAGAAAGACTTTCAATTGCTTTTATCTCTAAAATAATTTCATTGAAAACTACAAAATCAGCAAAATAATAACTGGATAATATGATGTCTTTATATTCTATATGATATTTTGATTCTCGATTGTAAGGAATTTCATTTTTCTTGAATTCATATTCTAATGCATCTCCGTAAACTTTTTCACTATGACCTTTACCTAGAATTTTATGGACCTCCATGCAAAGCCCAATAATTTGATAGGCTTCTTCTTTTAAATAAAGATCAGTCATTTAGTAATTCTTTTAAATTTGGATTTGCTTAATTTTTAAAGCTAATTCGTGGAAATTTGTGAAATTCGTGTTAGATTTTTAAAGGCTCTCTTCTAAACTCATCTTCTTCATTACTCACAATTCCTAATGCTTTGTAGATGTATCCAAAAGTTGATAAAATCTCAGGTTTTCCATCGATAATCGCAACATCATGCTCAAAATGCGCACTTGGTTTTCCATCGGCGGTAAGGATTGTCCAACCGTCTTTTAATTGTTTGATGTTTCGGGTTCCCATATTAATCATAGGCTCAATAGCCACTACCATTCCTTCAACAAAAAGTTTTCCTCTTCCCTTTTTGCCATAATTAGGCATTTCGGGATCTTCATGCATTTTTTGTCCTACTCCGTGTCCCACTAATTCACGAACAACTCCGTATCCATGTGCTTCAGTATATCTTTGAATAGCATTTCCAACATCTTCTACGCGATTTCCTAATTTTAATTCTCGGATTCCTACGTATAAAGATTCTTTGGTTATTTGCAATAATTTTTTAGTTTCAGGAGCTACTTCACCAATTTCAAAAGAATAAGCGTGATCTCCATGGTATCCATTTTTATAGGCACCGCAATCTACAGAGATTACATCACCACTTTCCAATGGTTTATTATTTGGAATTCCATGAACCACCTGCGCGTTTGGACTCATACAAAGTGAATTTGGGAAACCATACAAACCAAGAAAACTTGGTTCGGCTCCGTGATCACGAATAAATTCCTCGGCTAATTTGTCTAAATATAAAGTGGTGACACCTTCTTTTATTTCAGAAGCAATCATTCCTAATGTTTTTGATACGATCAATGCGCTTTCTCGCATCAATTCTATTTCTTCACGTGATTTTACAATAATCATAATTTCGAATTTTCAGTTTGCAAAAGTACAATTTTATGAGAACTTTTGATGTCAAATTTTTGATAATAAAAAAGCTGTTCCGATTAGAACAGCTTTTTTGAATTATATTTAAATCGGATTTAAAATATTTTGATTCAAATTACTTCTAAGTTTTACAGCAAAGAATGACACGTCATAACTGCCGGTTTTTCAATGCCCATCAATTGTAAAATAGTTGGAGCAATATCACCCAAAACTCCATCATGAATAACCCTTAAGTCTTTATCCACTAAAATAATTGGAACTGGATTTGTTGTGTGTGCTGTATTAGGGCTTCCATCAGGATTTATCATAGTTTCGCAGTTTCCGTGATCTGCAATTACAATGGTAGTGTAATTATGAGCTAATGCGGCTGTAATTACTTTTTCAACACATTTATCAACAGCTTCACAAGCTTTTATCGCAGCACTCATAATTCCAGTATGACCTACCATGTCGCCATTGGCAAAATTTAGACATACAAAATCCACTTCTTCTTTTTCAAGTTCAGGAACTAAAGCATCAGTAAGTTCAAATGCGCTCATTTCTGGTTGCAAATCATAAGTGGCTACTTTTGGAGAATTTTTCAAGATGCGACTTTCACCGGCAAAAGGTAATTCTCTCCCACCGGAAAAGAAGAAAGTCACGTGAGGATATTTCTCCGTTTCTGCAATACGAATTTGTTTTTTATGTGCTTTTTCTAAAACTTCACCAAGGGTTTCGGTAATGTTATCTTTATTATAAACAACATTTACGTTTTTATACGTTTCATCATAATTGGTAAGCGTTACATAATACAAGTTCAATTTGTGCATGTTCTGCTCATGAAAATCCTGTTGCGAAAGCGCTTCAGTTAATTCTCTTCCTCTATCCGTTCTGAAATTGAAGAAAATAACTACATCATCTTCCTCAATAGTCGCAAGCGGTGTATCGTTATCATCAACCACAACCATTGGATGAATAAACTCATCAGTTACATTAACTTCATAACTTTCTACTATCGATGCAACTGGATTTTTAGTGTGGGTACCGGTTCCATTTACTAATAAATCGTAAGCTAGTTTTACTCTTTCCCAACGTTTATCACGATCCATTGCATAATAACGTCCAATTACAGAAGCTATTTTCACGGTAGTATTTGCGATATAATCTTCTAAATCCTGAATGTAGTTTTTACCCGATTTTGGATCAACATCACGACCATCAGTGAAGGCGTGAATGAAAACTTTTTGTAATCCGTATTGCTGTGTTGCATCAATTAAACCACGTAAATGTGAAGTATGCGAGTGAACACCACCATCAGAAACCAAACCTAGGAAGTGTACTTTTTTATTGTTTTCTTTAGCATAAGTAAAAGCATCAACCAATACTTGTTCTTTTGCCAAAGTATTATGTGCTACGGCAAGATTTATTTTAGCTAAATCCTGATATACTATTCGTCCAGCGCCAAGGTTCATGTGACCTACTTCGCTGTTTCCCATTTGTCCTTCCGGCAAGCCTACATTTAGACCATCGGTTCTGAGTTGGGCACTTGGGTAATTTTTATAAAGGCTATTTATAAATGGTACATTGGCATTATCAATTGCAGATACCTTAGGGTCAGGAGATTTTCCCCAACCGTCCAAAATCATAAGAATTACTTTTTTGTTCATTGGAATATATTTTGAACAAAGATAAAGCATTTCTAAAAATGTTCGAAGAAATCCAAATCACTATTATTCATTCGTAACATAACAATAACAAATAATGATAATTTTGTTGCAGAAACCGTAGTTTTTTAAAATTAATGCAACTTAGAATTTATTTTTTACGGCGTTATAGTCTATAAAATAACGAATACTTATAGAAAAAACATGTTTTAGTTGATCGTTGGTTAGTAAAGTAGTAACTTTTTTTCCAAAGTCTTTATCGATTTCTCTTTGAAAATTGGCGGCGTTGTTTCTATATAAAATAGAAATTTCACTTCCTGGGGCAAACCACCAAGAATAAGATATATCACCATTCCAGGAGAAAAAACTTGAGTTTCTATTTTCAGTATAATTCATATAATCCGTTAGTCTTCCGTTTTGTTCTAATGATAAAAAATTCTTGTTTTCGGCAAAAGACCAATAATGGCGCAAGGAAAGATTAAAAGTCATTTTACTGTTGATAGAGTATTTTCCGGAAAGAGAGTTGGAGTACGTAAGAACATTTCTATTTGCAAAAATGATAGCGTTTGGCGTTATAGCATTTAAATCATCTTCTACACTGTCTATATATCCTTTGTTGTTGTTTTGTCTAAAAAAGCTAAAGCTATAATTCAATGAAAATTTATCATTGAAACGGTATCTTGGGCCTATATCGAAACCATATGAATTTCTTCCAGGTTCACTCAAAACAGCAAATGATGGATTGATGTCAATCGCAAATTTATTATTGTAATTAGAAGAAAACATAAACCAACCTCCCATTCGTTTTGGAAAAATTAAATACCTGTTTTCTGTCCTAGGTTCATAATAATCATGGGATTCGATTGGATTGGCATTTATTCCTAATCCAAAATAATGGTTTTGTTTATTGTTTGAATTAATATTAAAATTGATATTATTGCCTTGAATTTTTCCTGTTTCTTTTTGAAACTGGGTGTACATATTGATATTAGTATTGAACGAATTGAAATATTTGGTCGGATTTAATATTCTATAATTTGCATTTCCATAAATTGCATAATAGTTGGTTTCAAAATTAATTCCTAAATCATTGTTGTCGAAATCTTTTGATAGTATTTCTGTTCCTATACTATATCTGTATTTTCCAGAAGTTTCACCGAAGTTTAACGATGTCGCAGTTCCTTTTTTGTCTTCAATATCGTTTATGTAACTGTATTTGAAATTTCCAGAAAGATTATAGGTGTTTTTCTTCGTATTTAAGTCCCAAACTAATGCTGAAACATTTCCATCACGAAAACTCCCGTTTCGGGTAACATTCGTATTGATAAATGAAATAGAAGAATTTTTGCGAAAGCGTTGATCCAAAACCAAAACATTATAATTTGCCAATGGTTCCACTAATTCTCTTCTTATTTCTTTAGTGTCATTGTTCTGTATTGATGCATACGTTTTTTCAGTAACAGCATTTAGTATTCCTATTCCCAAACCATCTTTTGTTCTACCGGATACTTTTAAAGCATTGATAAGATTAACACTTGAAGGATTGTCAATAATTTCTTCATTACTTGCAGTTGTCGGGTAATTTGAAGGCCTACCGCCAATTCTTCTTGAATAGAGTAAATTCCCTTTGCTGAATAAATCGGTCCCTTCGGTGAAAAAAGATCTATTTTCATTAAATTGTTGCTCAAAAGGACCTAAATTTAAAATCTGATCATCGTATTTTGTTTGTCCAAAATCTGGAATAAGAATAGCGTCAAGTGTAAAAGCATCGTTTATGCCATATTTTATATCCAGACCACCTTTGATTGTTCCGTACGTTTTTTGCTGTGAATTTGCATTTACATAAAAAGAAGAATAGGGTAAAAGAAAAAGTCGTGTAGGAGTTTTTATATTTTCAATTCCTTCCAAAACTCCAGTTTGTTGTGTGAAAGTTCCAATTTTTGAATCAATAAAGTTCCAGCTGTATTTATGTTTATCACGCTTTATTTCTCTAAAGAAATTAAGGCCCCAAGTCTGTTTTTTTTCGCCGGAAAATCTCAAAGCCGCATATGGAATTCGCATTTCTACAACCCAACCAAAATTGGTAATAGTAGCTTTGCTTTTCCAAACAGCGTCCCATGAATAATCTTCTCCATTGGTGTCTGTTCCTATGCAGTCAGCTTGTCCATCTGATGCAGAAACAATAAAACGAAAATCTTGTTGTCCATCATTAAAACCATTTACAAAAACTCCAAAAATGTCTGAAGCACCAAAATTATCTCTTTGGACTATTTCTCTCAGGATTTTCTTAGGCTCATCATCATACATTGCTGCAGCAATATAGATGGCATCATTGTCATATAAAACTTTTACTTCGGTTTTTTTATTTTCTGGAATAAGTTTACCGTTGTCTGGCTGAAACATGATGAAATCCTTCGCTGCTGGAACAGATTTCCATATGTTTTCATCCAGTTTTCCATCTATGATTATATTGTCTGAAATGAATTTAGTTTGTAATACTTTTTTTTGGCTGTAGCCAAAGAATGAAAACAAGAGGACACTTATGAAAAGTATTTTTCTCATAATTTTTTTGATTGATGGGATGATTGATGAAAAGGAAGTTCCAAAAAATATAATTTTAATAATAGACTATGCTTTTAACAAATTGTTACAGTTTTTAGAAGAAAAATAATAATTACATTATTAAGCCTAATTCATAGATTTGAAAAACGATTGTTTTTGAATTTTATTTTAACAGAGTGGTAGTTATAATAGCTTTAGAATTTATTTTTTACCACATTATAATCAATAAAGTAGCGAAGACTAATTGAAAAAATATTAGTCAGGTTACTGTCAAAAACATTTTTAAAGTTTGTGGATAAATTTTTCTCTACATCTCTTGTACTTTCTTGTGCATAATTGCGATATAAAATAGATATTTCACTACCAGGAGCAAACCACCAGGAATAGGATAAATCAAAATTCCAAGAGTTAAAATTTCTGTTTTTATTCATGGAATAATTGTTGTTTTGAACTAGATGACCATTATCCTGTAAAGTAAAAAAATCATGATTTTCAGAATAGGACCAGTAATAACGCGCCGTTAAATTGATGGTCATCTTATTGTTTAGTGCATATTTACCTGTAATATCATTTTGTAGTATTTCCCTATTGCGTTCTGCAAAAATAATTCCCATATTGTCAAATGCCACCCAACCTCTGTCATTTTTTTTACGGGTATAATCTAATACGTAAAATAGCGAAAATTTATCATTAAACCTGTATTTTGGGCCTAAAGCGAGACCGTAAGTAATTCTATCATCTTGGTCATATATTGTGAAACTTGGGGTGAAGTCAAAAGTAAAAGCATTATTGCTATTGAATTCAGTTCCAAAATAAGATGTTATTTTTCTGGGGATTTGTAGATATCTGCCGTTTTTACGTGGCTCATAAAAATCGAACGTTTCTAATGGATTTATTATCAAAGCTAATTCAAAATAATCATTGTTTCGTGATGTAGCCTTTATGACAGATTTATACCAACCTTCTTGTAATTTTCCAGTAGTATTTTGTATTTCTAAATTGACTTCCTGCTCTATCTTGAAGGTGTTGAAAACTTTTGTTGGGTTTAAAATTCTATAACTGGCATTCGCATAGGCATTGTGATAATTGGTGTAAAAAATGATTCCTAAATCATTTATGTCATAATCCTTAGATAGGTATTTTCCAGAAAGTATATAGCGGTATTTTCCACTTGTTTTCTCAAAGTTTAATGAAGTTTTAAAACCATCATAATCTTCAATTGCATTGATAGAACTGTATTTAAAATCCCCGTATAAATTATACGTGTTTTCTTTTGTACTTAAATCAAATAATAATGCGGAAACATTGGCATCTCTAAAGCCGCCATTACGAGTGGTATTTGTATTTACAAAAGAAACCGATGAATTCTGATTAAAACGCTGATCAAAAACCAAAACATTATAATTAGTCAATGGTTCGATGACTTCTTTTCGTGTTTCATTCGTGTCATTATCCCGAATAGTAGCGTAGGTTTTTTCAGTAACAGCATTCAAAAAACCAATTCCTAAACCTTTCTCTGTTCTTCCGGAAACTTTCACAGCATTCAGCAAATCAACAGTACTTGGATAATTTATGATTTCTTCGTTAGCTGCAATTATAGGTTCTGTGCTAGGTGCTCCACCAATTCTTCTGGAATAAAATAGTCCTCCTTTATTGAATAAATCGGTCCCTTCTGTAAAAAAAGGTCGGTTCTCATCTAGCTTTTGCTCGAAAGGTTCAAGGTTTAAAATAGCATTGTCAAATTTTGTCTGTCCGAAATCGGGTACCAAAATAGCATCGAGTGTAAAAGAATCATTTATGCCGTATTTAATGTCCAGTCCTGCTTTGAAAGTGGTTCCTGAGCCAATATCATTTTCTTGGTAATAGGCAGATGAGTAAGGGATTAAGAAAAGCCTGGTAGGCGTTTTTATGTTTTTAATTCCTTCGAGAATTCCCGCTTGCGGAATTACTGCACCAATTTTTGTATCTACACGATTCCAAGTGTATTTTTGAACATCTCGTTTTATCTCACGCATAAAATTTAAACCCCAGGTTTGTTTATCAGCATTTGAAAATCGTAAAGCTGCATAGGGAATTTTAATTTCGACTACCCAACCAAAGTCAGTTAGTGTCACTTCACTATCCCAAATGGCATCCCATGTAAAATCTTCACTGTCTTCAGTTGCTAAACAATCCATTTGGACTCCTGCTGAACTCACAAAAAATCGGAAGTCTTGTTGCCCATCGTTGAAGCCGTTGATGTAAACTGAAAAGTTATCGGAAACCCCAAAAACATCACGGTTTGTTATTTCTTTTTTAATTTTATCGGGTTCATTATCATATAACAAAGCAGCTATATAGATGGCGTTATTGTCATATAGTACTTTAACTTCGGTTTTCTTATTGGTGTTTATCGGCTTTCCATTGTCAGGTTGAAACATGACAAAATCGGTAGCTACTGATTCTGTTTTCCAAATTTCCTCGTTAATTTTGCCATCGATAGTGATATTTTCTGTAGTAGATTTTGCTAAAAGAACCTTTTTTTGACTATAGGTATTGAAACTATAGAATATTAAAAAAATTAGTGCTGCAGACTGAAATTTGGACATAAATTAGGATTGTATCAAAACAAAAATAACAAAATTAACATAGAAAGTGATTTTTTTATGATTTTTTACTCAATATTTCCCTTCATTGTTCGTTATAGTTGGACTAAAGTTTTGTTAAATTTTTTTTAATTGTTATTTTTTGCTGTACGTTTGCAACCCTAAATTAATTTATAACTTAAAGATAATCAATGATTTATAAGATATTTCCTGCAATTTTGTTTGTACTTGTTTCCTTCTCTCTGAGTAAAACAAGCTTTTCTGAGCCAAAGAATGCTAAACCAGTGGTTTATGCCAAAACGGTAGAATCTGGTGTTGAGACTAAAATTGAAATGGTATATAATAATTTACATTCCAACAAATTCACTTTGCCTAAATTAGAAAGCTTCGCTGTCGCTTTGAAAGGGTATTACTTGTTGAAAGAAAAAGGATTGATAAAGAAAGACATCTTAACCTTAGTTGATTTTAGTTTGTCTTCCAATACTAAAAGACTTTGGGTGATTGATTTGATTACTGGTGACGTATTGTTTCATTCTCTTGTTGCTCATGGAAGAAATACTGGAGAAGAATTTGCTTCTAATTTTTCAAACTCAGCTGAATCGTATAAAAGCAGTTTAGGATTTTATGCTACAGGTGAAATTTACAATGGAAAACATGGAATGTCCCTTAAATTAGATGGTTTAGAAAAAGGAGTTAACGACAATGCGAGAGCAAGAGGTGTAGTTATGCATGCAGCCGAATATGTTTCTAATTCGTTTATTAAAAATAACCACAGATTAGGAAGAAGTCAAGGCTGTCCTGCTGTACCGGTAGAGTTATCTAAAGAAATTATCAGTGCAATAAAAAACAAATCGTGTTTCTTTATTTATCATCCTTCAAGAGTTTCTAAATTAGCAGCTGCATCAATTTCGTAATTTATTGTATAAATTGGCGTCAAGGGCATAAATATCATCTCTAAAAATCAATTTGTTGTTTTCGCTCCAAGCAGTCCAATATAATAAATGGAACGAAACCTCTTTTTTGATTTTGATAAATTTTGTTTTTTCGCTTTGTAATATTTTTGTAATTTTCTCTAGATTCCAATTGGCAGCGTCGTCCAGTAAATACTCTGTTAGTTCTAATGGATTATCAACCCTGACGCAACCGGAACTCAACGAACGATCTATTTTGTCAAAATAATCCCTGTGATTTGTATCGTGTAAATAAACAGAGAAGCGATTTGGAAAAATAATTTTTACCATACCTAACGAATTGAAAGTTCCCGGACTTTGAACATATCGATACGTTTCGGCTTGGGATAATTGCCACTCATAAGGACTTACTATTCTGCCATTGCTATCATATACCTTAATGTTTGAATTTGTTAAATAGCTTCGGCTTTTTAAAATAGCCGGAATTACATCTTCTCTCAAAATAGTTGGAGGAACAGTCCATGTTGGATTAAAAACCACCTGGGTTAATTTTGAACTTAGGATTGGTGTTTTTCTTTTGGCTCTTCCTACTATTACTCTATGAGTTCTCAAAGTGTCCTGGTCTTTAATTAAGGTCAATCTGTAATCAGGAATATTAATGATTATATATTCTTTTCCCATTTCTTTTGGATACCATTTCCAGCGCTCTAAATTGACAATAATTTGATGGATACGTTGTTGTTTTGAAAAATTGAGGGAGGCAATCGTTCCTTCATCAATAATCGCGTTCGGACCTAAACCGTGACGGACTTGAAATTTTTTTATGGCAATTACTGTTTCTTCGTCGTAAACGGGAGTCAAACTATCTTTTGGTTGTAATTCTTTCCAATAAATCAATCTTTTTTTGATGTCAACTATAGAAGGATTAGTGTCATTTGGAGTAATTTTTTCAGTAATTTTTATCGGTTTGAAATTATCTTTTGGTAGAGTGTTAATTAATTTTAGTGCTTTTTTCAATCTTTTGTAAACAATATGATTGGGTTTTAATTGTTCTATTTTATCTGCTAAGGAATCGCTGTCTAATAAATGTGTCATTGTCTCATTTATATCAATGTAATTTTCTCTCAAGTCCCAATTTTTATACAATTTTCTCGGGTTCAGTGTTCCGTTAGTCAAATGTGAAATGTATTTTTGAAAACTGGCGGTCAGTAAAACATCATATTTTGCTAAATCAGAATCGTTTAGTGTTGCTGATTTTTTTTCAAAATTACTTAATGCTTTTACTTTGTAATCTTCTGGATTTAATCCCTCCTCATCAGATTTAAGGAGTTCTGCTAAAATGATTTTTCTATTTTCTTCAGATTGCCAAATCGTTCTGTATTTAGTAGATTTGTAAAAATCGGTGAGTGCTTTATTGTTAAAAGAAATTAGTAAAGTAGAGCCAATTTTAATTGATTTGCATTCAGGTTGAATACGAGGTTTAGGAGCCTCATTTTTTAAGACTACCTCGCTTTTTAGTTCTTCCCTTTTACAACTGGTTACGATGCACAGTAATAGTATTAGGAATAATTTATTCATCACTCATTTTTTTAAACATGACAACGTGTTCACCGACTCCTAGTATTTCAAAAGGCAATCCTTTAACTTGGTATCCCATTTTTTCATAGAAACCAATTGCCTCTTTTCTGGCATTAAACCAAATTAAATTTGCCTTTTGGTCCATGCAATGTTTCTCTGAATTGAGAATGAGCTTTTCGCCAAAACCCTTTTTTTGATACTGTTTTAAAACCGCCATGCCCCGAATTTGATACTGTTTTTCTGCAGCAAATAAATTATTTTTTGCTTCGAATATTGAAATAACACCAATGATATTGTTCTTGTCAAACAAACCAAAATGGGAGGTGGTTTCTAAATTATCGCCATCAAAATGACAACTGTCTATCGATTTGTCGGCTCGAAGGACAGGATGTCTTACCGGAAATGTCTCCAGTGCAGCTATTTTTTTGATGTTTTGCATTATTTTTTTGAAATGTTTTTTCAGCTTAATAAAGGTATAATATTTTCATATTAAATTCTTTATGATTTGTACGCGCTTTAATAAAAAGGGCTGTGGGGGTAAGTTTGCAATTTTTTAAGAAAAAAAACTTGCATTGAAGCAAACTTATTAATTATATTTGCACCGTTGTTAATGCGAAAGTAGCTCAGTTGGTAGAGCTCCAGCCTTCCAAGCTGGTTGTCGCGAGTTCGAGCCTCGTCTTTCGCTCTAAGCCTCAAATTTAGGTTTGAGGTTTTTTATTTAAAATTTTTATGCGAAAGTAGCTCAGTTGGTAGAGCTCCAGCCTTCCAAGCTGGTTGTCGCGAGTTCGAGCCTCGTCTTTCGCTCTTCAAAGCCGAAACGTAATTGTTTCGGCTTTTTTATTTAGTATGAATTCATTTCAGAATCATTTTATAAAACTCAAGTCGGTTCCGCTTTCTAATTCTTCAGGATCTTGATTTTGTCTAAAAAGTCTCGCCGATAAGTTTCCTCTTAAAGTTATTTTTTCGCCTTTAACATCTAACCAGCTTCCTTCTCGTAATCCTAAAACCGGAATAGCATTAAAAGCGTGAAATTCTTTTATTCTTGTTTCGCGCGTTTCGCCCATGTGTTTTGATTGTTCATCAGCATCTAAATAATGCGGATTCAAATTAAAAGGAATTAATCCTAAAGTTTGAAAGCTTGGCGGATAAATAATAGGCATATCATTGGTGGTTTGCATCGTCAGTCCGCAAATATTACTTCCGGCACTTGTTCCTAAATAAGGAGTTCCTTTTTTAACGGTGTCAGCAAGAACGGTCATTATTTTGTTTTTATACAATTGTGAAACCAATAAAAAAGTATTACCGCCTCCTGTAAATATACCTTCTGCATTTTGGATTGCTTCAGCTGCATCTTCAAATTCATGAATTCCTTTTATTGTTTTATTTATTTTGGCAAAAGCCAAAGCAACTTTTGAAGTATATTCCTCATGTGAAACACCTCCTGAACGTGCATAAGGAATAAAAAGTATCGTTTTGCAATTTAAAAAATGCAAGCTTAATTTAGGTAATAAATATTCTAAATAGTCCCCGCCATGAAGGGTAGATGTACTGGCGATAAGTATGTTTTTCATTGTGTTTTCTTGTAAAGAATAGTTTGGGTTAAAGATATAAAATTGTGTTTTTTTATGTTGTGATTCCGTTTTTTAATTAACATATTTTTACCAAGTCGTTAATAATTAATTTGGAAGAGAGTAAGATACTTTTACAACATACCAATAATCGAAATTTGATTATCATCTAATGAGTAGAGTTGTATGCATTTTTTTTATTTTAATTGCTTCAAAGGCTTTTGCGCAAGAATCTATTCCTGTTAAATTGGACGGAAAAATAATTGCTGACATGTCGAATTTAGAAGGGATTTATGTGATAAATTTAAAAACTGAAAAAGCAGTTATTACTGAAAAATCCGGATATTTTTCGATACCTGCAGTTGTAGGAGACACACTTATGTTTTCTGCGGTGCAATTTAAAGGAATTCGTATTGTTTTGACCCAAAAACATTTTGAAAATGATTTCCTTTATGTAAAAATGGAGCCAATCATGAATCAATTAAAAGAAGTTATCGTTAAAAGAGGATACGATAATATCAATGCAGTTGCACTTGGTATAATTCCAAAAGGACAGAAATCCTATACAGTGGCGGAACGTAAATTATATACCGCAACAGATCTTAATGCATCTGCAAGTTTATCGGGAATGGCTGGCGGTTCAATTTCAGCCGATCCATTGCTCAATTTTATTTCTGGCAGAACGGGTATGCTCAAAAAACAACTGGAAGTAGAGAAAAAAGAGTCTTATTTAAAACAATTGGAGAAACTGTTTGATGTTGACCATTTTGTAAATAAATTAAAAATTCCTTCTGAATACGTAAAAGGATTCGAATATTTTGCCGTTGAGAATGCTAAATTCACAAAAATTTTGGATTCAAAGAATAGAACAACAATTGAATTTTTATTGGGCGAATTAGCCACAAAATATAACGAAATAATAGCCAGTGAAAATAAATAATATGCTACTGCTTGTTTTGTTTTTCATAGCTACTGTCTCTTTTGGTCAAACCAGTATTGAAAAAGAAATTCGTGGGAAAATTAGTGCCGATACAATCGCTGTTGAAGGCATAAAAATCGTCAATTCATCTACTGAAAAAGTAACCGTAACAAATAAGAATGGATTCTTCTCGCTATTCGCAAAAGAAGGAGATGTTTTGGTTTTTTCTGCTGTAAATCTTGTAACTTTACATAGAAGAATAAGTAAACAGGATTTGATACCGGAGGTTCTTAAGATTCAAATGTCGCCAAAAAGCATTGTGCTCAAAGAAGTTATTGTCAATGAAAATCCACAAATAACTGCGGAAAACTTAGGGATTATTCCTTATGGTCAAAAGAAATATACGCCAGCGGAAAGAAAATTATACACCGCAACTTCCGGTGGTGGTATAGATGGTTTGCTAAATACTATTTCAGGTCGTAAAGCGATGCTTAAAAAAGAAATAGCGGTAGAGAATAAAGAACAGTCGTTGAACCGGCTTGCACCGCTTTTTGAAGATAAATATTATACAGAAATCCTAAAAATTTCTGCTGATTATATTAAAGATTTTCAATATTATTGTGTTGATGATGCCAGTTTTACCGTGGCATTAAAATCTAAAAATAAAACATTGATCATGTTTTTAATTGCTGGCTTGTCTGAAAACTATAATAAAATCATTACAAATGAAAAATAAAATCGTAATACTGGTTTTGTGTTTGTGTTGTCAATTTTGTTTTAGTCAATTGACAAGAAAAACATTGTATGGTCAAGTGGTAAATGATTCCATTAAGTTAGAAAATGGGATTGTTTTTAATGTTAATTCCAAAACAGGAACGGTTATAAACCAACAAGGTTTTTTTAGTATTTTGGCAAAAGTCAAAGATACATTGGTTTTTTCTGGCTTAACTTTTAAATCAAAAAAAATAGTTCTCACCCAAAAAGAAATTTCAACCCCATTATTAAGAGTGAAACTGGTTGCATTTGTCAATTTGTTGCCAGAAGTGGTGGTTTATGGGGACAAAAAAATAAATCCGATTTCAGGAAATTCACAAAAGTATGTCGATATGCAATATTTTGATGATGAGAAGTCTTCTCCAAAAAATAGGACGATGCCATCCGATGGAAGTATTGAAAAAGGAATGGATTTTGTGCGAATTTACAAAGATGTATTAAAAGCTTTGAGAAAAAACAATCCTGAAAAAACAGATTTTACAAGTGATAAAAGTTTTACTGAACTGGTAATGAATAAAGTTAGTTACTCCTTTTTCACGAACACATTAAAGTTAAATGATGATGAAATTGGTCTTTTTCTTATTTTTTGTGAGAATGATTCCAAGTCAAAAATAGTCATGAAACCTGGCAATGAATTCCAAGTGATGGATTTCCTTGTTACAAAAAACAAAGAATTTAAAAGAATTACTACTTTTGAAAAATGAAATCGCCATGATTCCAAAACGCAATTGAAAATCATCGAACACAAATAAAAATAAAAAATTGTGAGATAAATAAGATTGAAGAAAGGCGATACCATATTCCGATAAAAAACAAATAGAATCTTCGGATGAAATCGCCATGATTCAAAATCACAATTGAAAATCATCGAACACAAATAAAAATAAAAAATTTGTAAGATAAATAATAATAATAATGAAGAATGGCGATGCCATATTCCATTAAAAAACAAATAGAATCTTCGTATGAAAAAAACAATCTTATATGCCTTTATTGGAATTTTATTCCTGAGTTTAACCGCTTTCAGTGTTCATAAATTTTATGTTGCAGTATATCAGGTCAATTATGCTGCCGAAAAGAAAATGCTCCAAATTACCTCTCGCATTTTTGTTGATGATTTGAATAATGCTTTAGAAAAAAAGTACAACAAAAAAGTGTATTTAGGAACCGAAAAAGAATCACCTGAAGAAATGCTTTTACTAAAGAAGTATTTTTTAGAGAAATTCTCTGTAAAAGTAAATGGGCAAACAAAGCCTGTTAATTTTTTAAGCAAAGAGCTGGAAGGGGATATCCTTATTTGTTATTGCAACGTAAAGGAAATTGCCAAAATTAATTCGCTTGAAATTTTCAATACGGTTTTGATAGATTGGAATACCGAACAGCAAAATATTACCCATGTTAATGTATTAGGAGAGAAAAAAAGTATACTCTTTACAAATTCTAATAGGAGTGAAATGTTAAAATACTAATAAAATGCAAGTAATTTGTTAAAAATTATTATTTTCACACGCTTAAATAATCGGCATTCTATAACATGAAAAAAATCACATTATTATTTATTTTTCCAGTAATTCTATTTGCTCAAGAAAAAACCACCACATTAACCCCAAAGCAATCAGGAAAGTACGACACTAACAAGTTTAGTCAAATGTATGACTTATTAGCAACGCCTAATATGTTTCGTACCGCTTCCGGAGCTCCAGGATCAGCTTATTATCAACAACAAGCTGATTATAAGATAGACGTGGAGTTGGACGATAAAAACGCCAAATTAAGTGGCTCTGAAACGGTAACGTATTATAACAATTCTCCAGACAGTTTAGAGTATTTATGGTTGCAGTTAGATCAAAATCAAGCAGCTAAAAACTCAGAATCTCCTTTAGTTGAAAGTAAAATAATAGAACAAGTATTACCTGCTGAAAAGTTTGCAAATCAATATTTTAAACAAGGATTGGATCGTGGATTTAAAATTGAATATGTAAAAGATGCAAAAGGAAATCCTTTGTCTTATACTATAAATCAAACCATGATGCGTATTAATCTGGTTACTCCTCTTAAACCAGGAGAAAAATTTATATTTTCAACTAAATGGTGGTACAATATCAATAACTACATTCAGGATGGCGGTCGTTCCGGTTATGAACCATTCGAAAAAGAAGGAAATAGATTGTATGTAATTGCTCAATTCTATCCAAGAATGGCGGTTTATAATGATGTGGAAGGATGGCAGAATATGCAATTTTGGGGAGGAGGAGAGTTTGCTTTACCTTTTGGAAATTTTGATGTAAATATTACGGTTCCTGCAGATCACGTTATGGATGCAACAGGAGAATTGATGAATAGAAGCGAAGTGTTTACACCAGCTCAGGTAAAAAGATATGAATTGGCACAAAAAACATTCGATAAACCGGTTGTTGTTGTAACGCAAGCTGAGGCTGAAGCCAATGAAAAAGGATTTTCAGACAAGAAAAAAACATGGAAATTTAGTGCTAAAAACGTAAGAGATTTTGGTATTGCCACTTCAAGAAAGTTTATTTATGATGCTATGGCGGTACAATTAAGTACTAAAGTTGTAATGGCTGAGTCACTTTATCCTAAAGAAGCGAACCCGCTTTGGGGAGAAACTTCAACACAAATGGTAGCGCATACTTTAAAAAGTTATTCTTCTCATACTTTTGACTATCCTTATCCAAAAGCAGTCTCAGTATCTGCGGAAGATCAAGGAATGGAATACCCTATGATTTGTTGGAATTTTGGTCGCCCTGATGCAAATGGTGTAACTAGTGAACAAGTGAAAAATGGAATGATAGGAGTGGTGATCCATGAAGTAGGACATAACTTTTTTCCAATGATTGTTAATTCTGATGAGCGTCAATGGACTTGGATGGATGAAGGGTTAAACTCTTTTATGGAATTTATGGCAGAACAGGAATTAGGAACTAATTTTCCTTCAAGACGTGGACCTGCAAAAAATATTGTTCCTTATATGAGTGGAGATCAAAAGTTTCTGGAACCTATCATGTCAAACTCTGAGAGCATTATTCAGTTTGGGAATAATGCCTACGGAAAACCAGCTACGGGTTTAAATATTCTTAGGGAAACCATTATGGGAAGAGAATTATTTGATCATGCTTTTAAGGTGTATGCAAATAGATGGAAATTCAAACACCCTACACCTGAAGATTTCTTTAGAACTATGGAAGATGCTTCGGCAGTAGATTTAGATTGGTTTTTCAGAGGCTGGTTTTATTCAACTGATTTTGTTGATATTGGTATAAATGAAGTGAAACAATATTATGTTTCTGAAACTCCTACAGCAGCGTTGAAAGATGCTAAGATAAGAAAAGGACGTTTTGGTTTAGATAAAGGCCCATTCGTATATTTAATTTCAGAGAAAAGCGAAGAATTAAATCCTTCGGACAAGAAACCATTGAAAATAGAGGAAGTGAAATTGCTTTCAGAATATGTAGACCAAAAACTTACAGCCGAAGAAAAAGCAACGATGAAGACGCCTAAATATTTCTATGAAATAGAGTTCAATAAACCAGGGGGAATGTTGATGCCAATTATTGTTGAAATTACTTATGAGGATGATACCAAAGAAACTTTCAAGTATCCGGCACAAATTTGGAGAAAAAATAATGAAACGACCAAGAAAGTGTATGCCACTGAAAAAGTAATAAAAAAGATTCAGATTGACCCGAAATTGGAAACTGCTGATATAGATGTTACTAATAACACTTGGCCAAAATCAGAAGTGAAATCAAAATTTGACTAATAAGAACAGTATAAAAGAGGCTCCAATTGGAGTCTCTTTTTTTATGAAAAAATTAAAATACTGAGATTCAAAAAATGATATCTTTGTATTCAAGAAAAATCTAAAAATATGTTTGGTATAGGAGGAGGCGAATTAATTTTTATAATGTTTATTGTACTCATGCTTTTTGGCTCGGATAAAGTGCCTGAAATAGCACGTACTATGGGAAAAGCGATGGCGCAGATAAAAAATGCGACCAACGATATAAAAAGTGAAATTCAAAAAGGGGCTGAGGCTAATGGTTTTGATACAAAATCATTGAACGATATAAGAGGTAATATTACATCGGAAATCAATAAAGCGAAAGATAATCTGTTAGGAGACACTTCATCATTCAGCGATATGACGGGAAATATTACGTCAGAAATAAATAAGGCCAAAGACAATCTTTTGGGGGATACAACAACTGAAACAGAAAAAGCAAAAGAAGAAATTGACGACATTACTGGTCCCATAAAACGCCAGATGTAATGTTGGAAAAAATACTTTCTCTCGATTCCGAATTATTTATTTACCTGAACAGTTTGGGGTCTGAAACTTATGATGGATTATGGCTGTTTATTACCAGACAGAGTAATTGGATTCCGTTATTTTTGCTGTTAGCGTACCTGCTTTATAAAAAATTGGGAGCAAAACAAACCCTATACTTACTTTTATTTATAGCGGTGTTGTTAACAATTACAGATCAAACAACCAATTTATTCAAAAATGGATTTCAAAGATTGCGACCGTGTAATAATCCAGAAATAAATTCATTTATTCGAGTTGTACAATTTCGTAATTCCTATAGTTTTTTCTCTGGACATGCCGCTAATTCAATGGCCGTATCTACTTTTTTATATTTCAATTTTAAAAACAAAATCAAATATTTCGGCTTTCTGTTTTTATGGCCGTTGATATTTGCATACAGCAGAATATATCTAGGGTTACATTATCCAATAGATATTCTTGCTGGATTTTTGTTTGGATTTATTTTTGGCTTCTTAATGTTTAAGATATACAAAGCAGCACAATTAAAATATTTTCCTCGAAAAGATAGTTAGAAGGTTTTGGAGCTATTTCCTGCTTTTCACTTCAATCTTTTTATTTTAAAAAAAAAATAAAAAGGATTTTCGTTTTAATCAGGGCTAGGGCATTGGTTTTTAAAAGCTTATTTTTTTTAAAAAATTAATACTGCCAGAAACCGGAAACCTGAATTCTGCTATCTAAAATTTACAACCTGAAATCTAAAGAACCCGACTCACGGTCAATCCATCGCGAATAGGCAATAAAACTGTTTCTACTCGGGGATCATTTGCTAATAGATTATTGTATTCCAATAATATTTTTGTGCTCAAATCTTTAGGATTCAATGGTTCGAGAACTTTACCGCTCCACAACACATTATCCGATAAGATAATTCCGCCTTTATTCATTTTTGGAACAATCAACTCAAAATAGTTGAGGTAATTTTCTTTGTCGGCATCAATGAAAACCAAATCAAATTTCATATCAAGCGTTGGAATGATGTTAATAGCTTCTCCAAGATATTGGGAAATTTGTTTCCCCCAAGGTGATTTGTCAAAATGCTTGCGCTGAAAATCAACCAATTCTTCTTTGATGTCAATCGTATGAAGCGTTCCGTTTTCCTGCATTCCTTCACACAAACACAAGGCAGAATAA
Source organism: Flavobacterium gawalongense (assembly GCF_007097265.1). Classification (GTDB taxonomy): domain Bacteria; phylum Bacteroidota; class Bacteroidia; order Flavobacteriales; family Flavobacteriaceae; genus Flavobacterium; species Flavobacterium gawalongense. The sequence continues at coordinate 26,442 of NZ_VJZP01000028.1, forward strand.
CCCGTATAAGTCCCGATTTCAAGAATATTCACCGGCCGAATCAACTTAGATAACATACTCAAAACACGACCTTGAAAATGACCGCTCAACATTCTTGGCAGTAGAATTTTTTGGTAGGTTTCTTTATTCAAAGCAGCCAATAAAGCTGGCTCTTTTTCAGAATGTTGCTCGATATAATCTTCTAATTCTTGTGAAATGAAATGCATTTTTTGATTTTTTTTCAATAGAAGGCAAAGTTATCAAATTATCAAATCAACAAATCAACAAATTGTCATTAAATTTGCACCATGCAAATCGATAAAAAAGACATACGAGCCTTATCAAAAGAACAATTACGTGATTTTTTTGTGGCTAATAACGACAAAGCCTTTCGTGGAAATCAAGTCTATGAATGGTTGTGGAGCAAAGGCGCGCATAGTTTTGAGGATATGACAAATGTTTCCAAGGGAACACGAACTATGCTTGAGGTTAACTTTGTTATCAATCATATCAAAGTAGATACCATGCAACGCAGTGAAGACGGAACCGTGAAAAATGCTGTTCGTTTGCATGATGGTTTGGTGGTGGAATCTGTTTTGATTCCAACAAATACTCGAACAACAGCTTGTGTTTCAAGTCAAGTAGGTTGTAGTTTGGATTGTAATTTTTGCGCTACAGCACGATTAAAAAGAATGCGTAATCTAGAACCGGCAGAAATTTATGATCAGGTAATTGCCATCGACAAAGAAAGTCGTTTGTATTACAATCATCCATTGTCAAATATTGTTTTTATGGGAATGGGAGAGCCGCTAATGAATTACAACAACGTGTTGAAAGCAATCGAAATGATTACGTCACCGGAAGGTTTAGGAATGTCACCCAAACGAATTATGCTTTCAACATCTGGTGTGCCAAAAATGATTAAGAAACTCGCTGATGATGAGGTGAAATTTAAACTCGCGGTTTCTTTACATTCAGCAATTGATGAAATTCGTTCTCGAATCATGCCTTTCAGTGAAAATTTCCCTTTGGCTGATTTACGTGAATCATTGGAATATTGGTACAGAAAAACCAAAAGTAAGATATCCTATGAATATGTAGTTTGGAAAGATATCAATGATAATAAAGCCTCAATAGATGCTTTGGTGAAATTCTGTAAATATGTTCCTTGTAAAGTTAATTTAATAGAATACAATCCAATTGACGATGGAGAATTCCAGCAAGCCTCAGAAGAATCTATTAATGCCTACATAAAAGCACTTGAAGCCAGCGGTATTGTTGTGAAAGTACGACGTAGCCGCGGAAAAGATATAGATGCTGCTTGTGGTCAATTAGCCAATAAAGAAGCATAAAAAAAGGAGTTCAATTTTGGAGGGCACTGAAAAACTACCTGAAATACGGAAAATGAAAATACTTAAAAAGGAGCGAAAACACCATGGTTTCGCTCCTTTTAGTTGTTATAAAGACCTTCTGGTCTCATAAAATTAAATTTGAATAAAAAACGGAGATTAAATAAAATCAAAGCCTTATTTAGTTGCTTTTTTAATAGTTTTTTGGAAAGAGGGACTTTTTCAGCGGCCTCCAATTTTGAACTCCTTTTTTTGTCTTGAACGAATATGAAAATATTGGTAAACCTATTAGTTACCCAAAGTAATTTGAGTTGCTGCACCACCATCAATGGATAGCATGGCTAAATTATCACAATCACCTGTTCCGTAGTCAATTGTTGCGTGGTGTGAATTTTTTGAAAGTTTTACTATTCCAGATACAGGAAATGACATAGGAACTGGTATTAAACTACAAGCGGTTTTATGAACTAATGGTGTTGCTGATTCTATTAAAGTAGTAAAAACAGTTCCATTTGGATGATTTGTAGTAAATGTGCCATAAGTTGAATATACATCATCAGTTGGGCTTAAACGGGTTGAAAACCCTGCAGTCATTTCTCTTACACGATCCCCATTACGGGTGTAAACTCCTGTTGACGTGGTTAGTGTCATGCCAGTCATGGTAAATGTGGTTTTTGGATGTAAAGTGTCTCCACTGCCTAGTATTTCTCTTTTCCAAGTTGATGTGCCTTCTAGTTTGTTGTCATTTACATAAAAATTATGGTAGGTAACAGTCATGATTTTAGGAAAAGTGGTTCCAATAGTGCGAGTTAAAATAATTTGTCCTTTTAGAGAATGTCCTCTAAATATACAGGCAGAAGTTTCAGTTCCAAAAGTAATGGTCAAGACTCTAACGGAAGTTGTTGACCCTAAATCACTAACGGATGCGCAGTTAGGTAACAATGAATGGTAATTTTCAGTGCTTTTTCCAGTTGTGGAACCTTCACTTACTTCGTACTGATTATCAACGATAAGTGAAATATCGTCTATGGCATTATCCATTTTCTGAGTAGCAGCAACATCGTTACTGGTTACAGTTGCATCTGCAGTAGCAGAATTAGGGTCTGGCGAACAACTTGTAAATGCAAGAATGTTCAAAATCATTCCAAATAATAAGATTTTTGTTTTCATGATAAATGGGGTTAAGGTTTTTCTTTTGATAAATAAATTATAAAAAGGTTTAATTGGGGCTCAATTAAGTTATAAATATATAGAAAAAATCGATTCGAATAAATTATTTTTCAGGAGTTTAGTCCTATGTTTGTGCAATTTATAGTTTTGTGAAAATGTAATAATGATGTCAATATATAAATCCTGACTGAGGTTGTGTTCAATTTTTCTTATGAAACAGAATTGAGTTTGATCATTGATTTCAAATAGGAAATGCACAAAAAAATATATACTTACAGGAAATAGACAAAGTTTTTTATTTAAAATAGTATATTTGAAATCTAAATGAATATTACTTCACAAATAAAACAGCCGATTTTCGATGAAATGGAACTTTTTGAAAAAAAGTTCTATGAATCGATGACTTCCAAAGTGGCTTTGTTAAATAGAATCACTTATTATATCGTAAACAGAAAGGGAAAGCAAATGCGTCCCATGTTTGTTTTTTTAACTGCTAAAATGGTTTCTGGAGGTATTGTAAATGAACGAACCTATCGCGGTGCCTGCGTTATCGAGCTGATTCATACAGCGACATTAGTTCACGATGATGTAGTGGATGACAGCAATCGGCGAAGAGGTTTTTTCTCTATCAATGCGCTTTGGAAAAATAAAATTGCAGTTTTGGTTGGTGATTATTTGTTATCCAAAGGATTGTTGCTTTCTATTGATAATGGCGATTTTGATTTGCTTCGAATTATTTCTGTCGCTGTTCGCGAAATGAGTGAAGGCGAGTTACTACAAATAGAAAAAGCCCGAAGACTTGACATCACGGAAGATGTTTACTACGAAATCATTCGAAAAAAGACAGCAACACTTATTGCTGCCTGTTGCGCTCTTGGTGCAAAATCAGTTGTCGAGGATGAAGTTCAGGTGGAGAATATGCGGAAATTTGGTGAACTTATTGGAATGGCTTTTCAAATAAAAGATGATTTATTCGATTATACGGATGAAGCCATTGGAAAACCAACAGGAATTGACATCAAAGAACAGAAAATGACTTTGCCTCTTATTCATGTTTTGAATACGTGTACTTCAAAAGAAAAAAGTTGGTTGATTAACTCCATTAAAAACCATAATAAAGATAAAAAACGGGTGAAAGAGGTTATTGCTTTTGTAAAAAGCAATAATGGATTGCTTTATGCGGAACAAAAAATGGTAGAATTTCAGCAAGAAGCACTTTTGCTTTTAGATAATTATCCCGATTCTGAGTTTAAAGATGCGTTGATTCTGATGGTAAACTATGTTATTGAAAGAAAAAAATAATTTTTTCCAAATAATTTTATTTCATAAGCCATTGATTTTATTGGCTTTTTTTATTTTCGAACTATGAATTCGAAAAATCCCCAAGTTAGGATGCAACCTTTTCGCATTGCTAATCGTCTATGCTAATAGAAACACTTTATAAAGATTTTGAAAGTAATCAACTTACATCAGGAGGAAAATGAATTGATCCAGTTAGCTGTCGAAAGTAATCGGCAGGCGCAACAGAAAATTTACACCCAGTTTTCTCCAAAAATGTTAAGTGTTTGTCGACAATACATAAAAGACATTCATCAAGCCGAAGATATCATGATTACTGCTTTTATGAAAGTTTTTACCAATCTGAAAAATTTTCAGCACAAGGGAAGTTTCGAAGGTTGGATTAGAAGAATTATGGTGAACGAATGTATTTCTTTTATCAGAGTCCAAAAAAAGGTAAGGTATGTCGAAGTTGGGTTGAATTAGTTTTTATACTTTGGAAAGCACTTCGAAAAAAACGCTTTTTTTTGTTTTTAGAAATTGAATTATCAAGTTTGATTTGTGTATTTTTGCAAACTTTTCAAGTATTAAATATTTCATACAATTTGATTTCAAAAGCCACCATAGATACTGTTTTCGAAACTGCTCGTGTAGAGGAGGTTATTGGTGATTTTGTGCAATTAAAACGCGCTGGAAGTAACTTCAAAGGGCTCAGCCCATTTTCTGAAGAACGCTCACCATCGTTTATGGTTTCTCCTGTAAAACAAATTTGGAAGGATTTTAGTTCTGGAAAAGGGGGTAATTCTGTGGCTTTCTTGATGGAACACGAACATTTCACATACCCGGAAGCCATTCGCTATTTAGCCAAAAAATACAATATTGAAATTGAGGAAACGGAACAAACTGATGAAGAGAAAGCCAATACTGATGTTCGTGAAAGTATGTATTTGGTTTCGGAATTTGCAAAAACCTATTTTCATAATACACTTTTAAACTCTGAGGAAGGCAAAGCTATTGGGTATTCTTATTTCAAAGAGCGAGGTTTTACTAATGAGACCATAAAGAAATTTGGTTTAGGATATTCTCCAGAAACCTGGGATGCTTTTACAAAAGAAGCTTTAGGAAAAGGATATAAAATAGAGTTTCTTGAAAGTACGGGCTTGACAATTGCTAGAGAAGACAGACCATTTGACCGTTTCAAAGGACGCGTTATCTTCCCGATACAAAGTATGTCAGGAAGAGTACTCGGTTTTGGAGGTCGTATTCTTACGAATGATAAAAAAGCGGCAAAATACCTGAATTCTCCAGAAAGTGACATTTACCATAAAAGTAAAATCCTTTATGGAATTTTTCAAGCCAAACAATCAATTGCGAAGCTGAACAATTGTTATTTGGTTGAAGGATATACAGATGTGATTCAGTTCAACCAAGCTGGAATTGAGAACGTAGTTGCTTCTTCTGGAACGGCTCTGACACCAGACCAAATCCGTTTAATAAACAGATTAACAAAGAATATTACCGTTCTTTTTGATGGAGATGCAGCGGGACTTCGTGCTTCTATTCGAGGAATCGATTTGATTCTTGAGGAAGGAATGAATGTGAAAGTGTGTACTTTTCCTGATGGAGAGGATCCGGACAGTTTTGCCAAAAAAACATCCTATGATGATTTAGTTTTATATCTCGAAAATAATGCAAAAGATTTCATTCAGTTCAAAGCCTCGCTTTTGATGAATGAAGCGAAGAATGATCCTATAAAAAAAGCCGATTTAATTCGGGATATGGTATTGAGTATTTCTAAAATTCCAGATAGAATTCAGAGAGAAATTTACATTCAGGAATGTTCCAGAATCATGGATATTTCGGAGCAAGTGCTTGTGAGTACCTTGGCACAATTAGTTCAAAAAGATGTTTCTGAAGTTGGAAAAAAACAAAAACAAGAGCAAAAAGTTTTTGAGGTTGTAAAAGATGAGAATCCGGTTGAAGCTGAAAAAGTCGATATTCTATATCGTTTAGAAAGAAAAATTATCGAGATTCTTTTGTTGTATGGAAATAAAACAGAAGAGTTTGAAGATGCTTTTTTGAAAACAAATGAGGATGGTGAAATCGAAAATGTTTTAGAAAAGAAGGAATATAAAGTATATCAGAGAATTTATTTGAGTTTGCAGGAGGATGAGGTTGAATTAGCAAATCCATTGTTTCGGGATATATTCAATGATTTGATAAACTTCTATCATCAAAATGAAAACTTTAGTTTAGAGCAATATTTGATGCATTTACAGTCAGATTTTGCACAAGAAGTAACTGATATTTTGATGGAAGATGAAAGAGTTATTTTGCACAATTGGGAGGGACAGAATATTTTTCCAAAGTCTAAAAATGATACAATAGTTCAGAATGTTTCCGAGACCATTTTAACTTTAAGATGGTATTTAGTGGGCAAAATCATTGAAGAATTAAAAAGCTCTATAGTATCAGAAGCGAATTCAGATAATACAGAGCCCATGTCTATGATTATGGATTATAACACGCTAATCCATTCATTTTCAAAAAAATTAGGAAGAGTAATGTCTAGGTATTACTAGACGATTTCTAATGTTTTTGCTTTGTTTACTAAATCTACTAAATTGGTAACATTCAGTTTTGTTAGTAATCTTAATTTGTAAGTACTAATTGTTTTTTCGTTGAGTTTTAGAATTTCGGCTATTTCATGATTCTTTTTTCCATCGCTTAAATAGCGTAAAACTTCTACCTCACGATTAGAAAGCTTTCGATACAATCGTTCGCTCTTACTTTGTTTTGCAATTAATGCCAGATTTTTCTTAACGGTTTCGTTAATAATTATCTTTCCTTGATGGACTTTGATAATTGAAATTCCTAAAGTTTCTAGTTTTTCTTTTTTGTGAATAAACCCTGAAACCCCGGCTTTTATAGCATTTGGTGCATAAATTTGTTCAGAAAGACCACTGAATATAATAATTTTTGTTTTTGGAAAGTTTTTCAAAACTGATTTTACTTCGAAAATGCTTGAAAGCCCCTCTAATTCCAAATCCAATATTAATACATCAATCTCTTTGGTAAGCAGTATATCTCGTACCATCAAAAAATTACCAACATTGGCAACTATTGAAATTTCGGCATGGTCTTTAAAGTAAGATTTTACTCCAAAATGCACTACGGGATAATTGTCGGCTAAACATACTTTAATCATGGTATTTAATTTTATTTAAGTGTTGTTTATCTTTTGGATAGTAAATTTAATAAAAAAATTCTGTAATTAATTGAAAATCAATATAAAATATGATTTTTTTAGGATTTTATATTAAACAAACTGGTATTGCGTTCATTTTGTGTTTGTTGGTTGTATTTAAACGCTTGTAAATTTCAAAAATCACCTTTTCTCTGCCAGTAAAATCATTTGCTGATTTTCCTGCTTGATCTTCATTCATTGCCCATTCGAGCTCGTCATAACTGGCTCCTAACTGATCTTCATCAGTTCTTTCATCGCCAAACAATCCGTCAGACGGAGATGCCTTTAAAATCGAATCAGGAACTTCTAAATAAGCCCCCAGGCTATAAACTTCAGATTTCAATAAATCAGCAATAGGACTCAAATCGACTCCGCCATCACCGTATTTAGTGTAAAATCCAACACCAAAATCTTCTACTTTATTTCCTGTGCCAGCAACTAATAATCCATAAATACCAGCGAAGTAATACAATGTGGTCATTCGTAAACGTGCACGAGTATTGGCTTGAGTCAAGTGAAGTTTATGTGTGTCAACATTCTCCGGGACTATTTTTTTGAAACTTTCAAAAACGTACGTTAAATCAGCTTCAACACTTGTTACATTTGGGAATCTATTTTTTAATTGTTCGATATGTTCACGACCACGAGTTACATGGCTGTGCGGCTGGTGGATTGGCATTTCAACACATAAAACTTGTAATCCGGTTTGTGCGCATAATGTAGAGGTCACTGCTGAATCTACTCCTCCTGAAATCCCGATGACAAATCCGTTAACTTTTGCATTTTCTGCATAAGTTTTTAACCAATTTACTATATGAGTATTCACTTTTTCAACTTGGATTGTACTTTTTTTAGTCATAATAGTTTACGTTTTAAAAAGCAGGAATGTATATTTGCAAACTAAATTAGTTGCGCATCGTTTCCTTTATTCTTAGGACACAAATTTAATTAATAAATATGAAAAAAAATCTGTTTTTTGTAGTCTTTTGTCTCTTTTTTTTATCCTGTGAGAAAAAAAATAAGATAGAAAATGCCGTTTCAGTAATTCCTTTAGAAGTAGAGCGCTTTGACAAAATATTTTTTGAAACTTCCCCGAAAGATTTAGAAAAAGTAAAGGCAGCCTTTCCTTTCTTTTTTCCAGCAGGAAATGATAATAGCATTTGGTTGAATAAAATGCAGGATCCAATCTGGAGGGAATTATATACTGAAGTTCAAAAAAAGTATGCTAATTTTGAACCTGTAAAAGTAGAATTGGAGTCGCTTTTTAAACACATTAAATATTATTTTCCTCAAACGAAAACGCCAAAAGCTATTACTATAATCTCAGAAATGGATTATAATAATAAGACTATTTATGCGGATAGTCTGGTGATTATTTCGCTTGAATTATATTTAGGAAAAAATCATAAATTTTATCAATTTCCTAACTATATAAAGCAAAATTTTGAGCAAAGACAAATCATGCCAGATGTAGTTTCGAGTTTTTCAACGCGTAAAATTACTCCTGTTACTGATAAAAAAATGCTTAGTCAAATGATCTATTTTGGCAAACAATTATATTTAAAAGACTTACTTTTGCCAAATTATAGTGATGCAGAAAAAATGGGCTACACACCGGAACAAATAACGTGGTGTCAAGAAAATGAAAGTTACATGTGGCGTTATTTTATTGAAAATGAAATGCTCTACAGCGATGATCAAAAGTTAATACCACGATTTATTAATCCAGCTCCATTTTCTAAATTTTATTTGGAAATTGATAATGAATCGCCAGGACAAGTTGGTGCCTGGATAGGTTGGCAAATGGTGCGATCTTATATGAAAAATAATGAAGTGCCTATTGCTGATTTGTTGAAAACCGATGCGAAAGAAATATTTGTGAAATCAAAATATAAACCTAAAAAGTAATGTCAAATAAAAATACATCAGAAATTAAGTTTCTAATAGAATTAGATGATAACCGTGTTCCTGAAAAATTAATGTGGTCTGCAAAAGACGGTGGAGTAGAACAGGAAGAGGCTAAAGCTATAATGTTGTCTATCTGGGACAGCAAAGCAAAAGAGAGTATGCGAATTGATTTATGGACGAAAGATATGCCAGTAGATGAAATGAAAATTTTCTTTCATCAAACATTAGTTGCTATGTCTGAAACTTTCAAACGTGCCACCGATGACGAAAAAATGGCTGATACCATGAAAGATTTTTGTGATTATTTTGCAGAAAAATTGGAGTTGACAAAATAAATTAGGCTTGTTCCAAAAAAATCCCAAAACTTAAATTTAAGTTTTGGGATTTTTTATTTGATTTTTAAAAGAAAACGGAGTGTTTTTTAAAACTGACTATTGTTTTTGAAAACTTCTTGATTTACTTCGTCAATATAGCTCAATAATTCTTCTTTTCCTGTAGATTCAGTAGCTGAAGTAACAAAATAGTGAGGCATTTCGGCCCAGTTATTAGCAAACATTTTCTTTTTGTACGCCGCAATATGAGAATCGATTTTTACTTTGCTTATCTTATCTGCTTTGGTGAAAACGATACAAAAAGGAATTTCGCTTTCGCCCATATAAGACATGAATTCTATATCTATTGTTTGTGCTTCATGACGAATGTCAATCAAAACAAAAGCACAAACTAGTTGCTCTCTGGTTTCAAAATAATCAGTAATAAATTCCTGAAAAATAGATTTTGTTTTTTTAGAAACTTTCGCATAACCATAACCGGGTAAATCAACTAAAAACCAATTGCTGTTGATCAAAAAATGATTAATCAACTGTGTTTTTCCAGGTCTTCCAGATGTTTTAGCTAATTTTTTTTGATTAGTTAGCATGTTAATCAATGAAGATTTACCAACATTTGATCGGCCTATAAAAGCATATTCCGGCAAAAAGTCTTTCGGACATTTGGCTACATCGGAGTTACTAATAATAAATTCGGCGGTATTAATTTTCATTTTTTCTAGGTGTAAAATTCTCCTTTTTAAGATTAGTGCGCTGCTAAATGGGTATGGGTTAGCCAATCCTCTAACAAACGATTAAACTCATCGGGATGTTCCATCATGGCAGCATGACCACATTTGTCTATCCAGTATAAAGTGGAATTAGGTAATAATTTATGAAACTCTTCTGCAACATCTGGCGGAGTAACTTTGTCATTTTTCCCCCAAATAATACAGGTTTGAACATGCATTTTTGGTAAATCTTTTGCCATATTATGACGAATAGCACTTTTAGCAATCGTCAATGTTTTTATCAATTTTATTCTGTCATTTACGGATTCGTAAACTTCATCGATAAGTTCTTTGGTAGCTACTTTTGGATCATAAAATACATCTTCAGCTTTTTTCTTGATATATTCATAGTCACCTCTTTTTGGGTAACTATCACCCATTGCACTTTCGTAGAGTCCTGAGCTTCCGGTTATTACAAGTCCGGCCACTTTTTCAGGATACATTTTGGTATGGTACAAAGCGATGTGACCACCTAACGAATTTCCTAAAAGTATTACTCTTTCTAATCCTTTGAATGTGATGAAATCCTTAACGTATTTCGCAAAACTTTTTACATTCGTTTTTAAAATGTTCTGGGTGTATATAGGTAAATCTGGAATGATTATTTTATATCCTTTTGCAGAAAAGTAACTTGCAACAGCATCAAAGTTGCTAAGTCCTCCCATAAGTCCATGTAAGATGACAATTGGAGTTCCTTCGCCAGCTTCATAATAGCTGTATCTACCTTCTTTTTTATAGTGTTTTTCCATTTTTTTTGAATCCGGATTTTCAATTTTGACAAATATAGGATTTAATAAATAAAAATGAATTTTTACAACAATTTTTAATTGTAAAATTATACGAGTTGATGTAAAAATGTTTCTCTATTTTTTACTTTTTTTAGTTCTAAATTTTAATTATTTCACTTTTCTTCTTAGCATTTTGAATTAAAATTTCATTGTATTTAGCAGCCTTTTTTTATAACATTATCTTTCTTACAAATAAAATGAAATGAAGGTAACGTTCTGATTGTCCAAAAATTAAGGGTTTTTATTCAAAAGTGGTTAAACTTATTAACAAAGTGGTATATAGTGGTAAATAGTGGTAATATTTTTTATATTTTTGCTCAACATCATTTAAAACTTTTTACTTGGATACAATTATTGGAACATATGAATGTAAAGTCGATGCTAAAGGGAGGTTGCTGTTGCCAGCGCCTTTAAAAAAGCAATTGGCTTCTTCACTTCAAAACGGTTTTGTTTTGAAGCGTTCCGTTTTTCAGCCTTGTCTAGAGCTATATCCTATGCAGGAGTGGGATTTGATGATGCAAAAAATCAATAAGCTGAATCGGTTCGTGAAGAAAAACAATGACTTTATCCGCAGGTTTACTGCCGGGGTTAAAGTGGTTGAGATAGATGCTTTAGGTAGATTGTTGGTGCCGAAAGATTTAGTAATGTTTGCGAGTATTGCTAAAGAAGTTGTGTTCTCATCGGCAGTGAATATTGTTGAGATTTGGGATAAAGATTTATACGAAAAATCAATAAATGGTGAAGATGTTGATTTTGCAGATTTGGCAGAAGAAGTAATGGGAAATATAAATGACGACGACAATGGAATATCATAATCCGGTTTTGCTTCAAGCATCAGTAGATGGTTTAAATATTAAGCCTGACGGCATTTATGTTGATGTGACTTTCGGTGGTGGAGGGCATTCAAAAGAAATTTTGAAAAGACTGGGTCCAAACGGGAAGTTATTTGCTTTTGATCAGGATGAAGATGCTTTGGCGAATGCCTTGCCAGATGAAAGATTTGTTCTTATTAATGAAAATTTCAGATTCATAAAACGGTTTTTGCGTTTTTATGGCGTGAAAAGTGTTGATGGAATTTTGGCAGATTTAGGGGTTTCGTCACATCAATTTGATGTTGCTGAAAGAGGTTTTTCTACTCGCTTTGATGCAGAATTAGATATGAGAATGAGTCAGAAAAATGATTTGAATGCCTATCGAGTTGTAAATGAATATGATGAAACAAATCTTAGAAGAGTATTCTTGGATTATGGCGAATTAAAAAATGCACCCGCTATAGCAAGAGTGATTCTTGAAGCAAGAGAAACGGAACCTATTAAAAATACGGAGCAATTGAAAATGGTTTTAGGTCGCTTTTTACCGGCTCATAAAAGCCATAAAATTTTGGCTCAAATGTATCAGGCCATTCGAATTGAAGTAAATCAGGAAATGGATGTTTTGAAAGAGTTTTTGGAGCAGTCCTTGGAGATATTAAATCCAGGCGGTAGATTAAGCGTGATTTCTTACCATTCTTTAGAAGATAGATTAGTGAAAAGATTTATGAAAAATGGCATGTTTGAAGGGGAGCCTGAACGTGACTTTTTTGGTAATTTTTCTGTTCCATTTAAAACTATTGGAAAATTAATAGTGCCGGATAATACTGAGATAAAAGAAAACAACAGAGCGAGAAGTGCCAAATTAAGAATAGCTGAAAAGATTTAATCACCACCCCGCCTTCCCAAAAGGAGGAGTTAAAGTGGAAAAATAAATATTAACTTTTAATATCTCGGCTCCCTCTCCTTTGGAGAGGGTCGGGGAGAGGACAAATGAAAAACGGAGTTTACAGCCTATTAAAAGCGCGGTTTCTTATAGATGATGATGCTGTTAAAAATTGGCGTTTTATCGTTTTTGTGATTATTTTGGCTATTGTCATGATTGCGAATACACAACGATTTGAGCAAAAAGTATTTAAGATTGCCGAGTTGACAAATCAGGTTAAAGAGTTGCGTTCGGAATTTGTAGACAGGCGTTCTGAGTTAATGAAACTGAAAATGGAATCTACCGTTTCTGAAAAAATGGTAGAAAAACAAATTTTTCCATCAACTGTTCCTCCTGTTAAAATTAAAGTTAAAAAAGAAGAAGAGAAAAGCTTTTTGAAAAAAATATGGCAGTAGAAGATAAACACATATCGTACAGAATTTATCTGGTTGCATTCGCTATCTTTTTGATGGCCATTGCGATTGCTGTAAAATTGACAAATATTCAGTGGGTCGAAGGGGATTATTATAGAAAATTAGCGAAAGAAAGAACGGTTAGAAATTTTGTGATTCCTGCTAATAAAGGGAATATTTACTCGGCTGATGGTAGCCTTTTGGCAACTTCTATTCCAAATTATGAAATACGTTTTGATGCTGTGGCTCCAAAACCTGAAGCATTCGAAAAAAATGTTAAGTCATTATCAGATTCATTAGCCTTAGTTTTAGGAAAGCCATCAAATTTTTTTCAAAACGAATTAAGAAAAGCCAGAGCAAATAAAAATAGATATTATTTGATAGCCCGTAATTTGAGTTACACGCAGTATTTTAAAATTAAAGGCTTCCCATTGTTTAATTTGGGTGCTTACAAGGGCGGAATTATTATTGAACAAGAAACGGTAAGAGAACATCCGATAGGAAAAATTGCCGAGCGTACCGTTGGTTACGAGAGAACTTCGCATGGTGGGACACTTGATGGAAAAGGGATTGAATGGGCTTTTAGAAAATATCTGAACGGTAAAGACGGAAAAATTTTAAAGCAAAAAATAGCAAAAGGGCAGTGGAAACCCATACGCGATATCAATGAAGTTGATCCTCAGGATGGATATGATGTTATATCAACAATTGATGTCTATGTTCAGGATATAGCGCATCACGCTTTACTAAAACAGTTGGAATTGTATCAGGCTGATCATGGATGTGTGGTAGTTATGGAAACTAAAACGGGTCATGTAAAAGCAATTTCAAATTTAGGAAGAGCGAAAGACGGTACATACTATGAAACAACAAATTATGCAGTAGCAGAATCTCATGAGCCAGGTTCTACTTATAAATTAGCGGATTTAATGGCGCTTCTGGAAGATAAAAAAGTGGATACTAGTGCAGTTTATGATAGTAAAGGTGGAGTTATCGTTTATTCTGGAAAAAAAGTTCGCGACTCGCATGAAGGCGGTTACGGTAAAATTTCTTTAGCAAGAGGTTTTGAGGTTTCATCTAATACGATTATGGTTCAAGCAGTTTATGATAATTATAAAAATGAGCCTTCGAAATTCGTAAATCATCTTAATAATTTTGGATTAAACAAACCTTTAGGACTTTCGATTAAAGGAGAAGGCCGACCATATATTCCGCAGCCAAGCGATAAAAACTGGTCAAACATTTCGCTTCCATGGATGGCCTTTGGATATGGCGTTTCTATTACACCATTACAAACATTGGCTTTTTATAATGCAGTTGCTAATAATGGTGAAATGGTTAAACCTCAGTTTGTTTCTGAAATTAAAGAATGGAACAGAACCATCAAAAAATACGATAAAGAAGTTTTGAATCCAAGAATTTGCTCGCAAGGAACTATTTTGAAATTGAAAGCGGTTTTGGAAAATGTTGTCAAAAAAGGAACCGGTTCAAAATTGTATTCTAAAGATTTTTCTATGGCGGGGAAAACAGGAACAGCACAAGTGAATTATGGTAAAGATGGAGGTTCTGGGAAATATTATGCTTCTTCATTTGTTGGTTATTTTCCAGCAGATAAACCTATGTATTCATGTATCGTTGTGGTGCATAAACCAAGTACAGCGCTAAATAATTATTATGGTGCCGATGTGGCAGGTCCAGTTTTTAAACGTATCGCGCAAAAGATTTTTACCGATGCTCCTTCTACAAATGAAATTAAGAACTTAGATAGAAAAATACCAAAACAAGAAAATAATTACGATTCTTATTTTGTTAAATCACAAAAGAAAGAGCAGTTAATTCCTAACGTAAAAGGAATGTCAGGAATGGATGCTGTAGCCTTATTAGAAAATTTAGGTATAAAGGTAAAAGCTATTGGAGTTGGAAAAGTGAAAAAACAATCGCTTCAGGCTGGACAAAACATAGTTAGAAACACAACAATTTTATTAGAATTATCGTGAAAATCTTAAAAGACATATTATATAAAGTAGCTATCGAAGCCGTAAAAGGTTCGACGGATATCGCTATAAACAAAATGGATTTCGATTCTAGAAAAATCGAGGGCAATGATGTTTTTATTGCTATTCGTGGTTCAATTTCTGATGGTCATGATTTTATAGAAAAAGCGATTCAACAAGGTGCTATTGCAGTTATTTGTGATACGTTTCCTGAAACTCTTGAAAAAGGAATTACCTATGTTCAGGTAAAAGATACTAATTCAGCCTTAGCATTTATGGCTGCAAATTATTTTGGAGACCCGTCTCAAAACTTAAAATTAGTTGGAATTACAGGAACAAACGGTAAAACTACCATTGCTTCTTTGTTGTATCAATTATTCAAAAAAGCAGGTTTCAAAGTTGGATTGTTGTCTACAGTTAAAATTTTAGTTGACGATGTTGAATACAAAGCGACTCACACAACTCCGGATTCAATTACAATAAACCATTATCTAAAAGAAATGGTGGAGAACGGTGTTGAATATTGTTTTATGGAAGTGAGTTCGCATGGAATTCATCAAAAAAGAACAGAAGCATTGCATTTTGTTGGAGGTATTTTTACCAATTTGTCTCACGACCATTTGGATTATCATCCAACATTTGCAGAATATAGAGATGTGAAAAAATCTTTTTTTGATAATTTACCTAAAACAGCATTTGCATTATCCAATATTGATGATAAAAATGGACAAGTGATGTTGCAGAATACGGCAGCTAAAAAACTCACTTATGCCTTAAAATCGTATGCGGATTATAAAGCACAAATATTAGAAAATCAATTGTCAGGTTTGTTGTTGAAAATAAACGGAAATGAAGTTTGGGTAAAACTGATTGGAACTTTTAATGCGTATAATTTATTGGCTATTTATGGAACTGCGGTTGAATTAGGTATGGAAAGTCTTGAAGTACTTCGGTTATTATCAGATTTAGAAAGTGTTTCGGGACGTTTTCAATTTATTGTCTCGAATTCAAATATTACGGCGATTGTAGATTATGCCCACACGCCAGATGCATTAGAAAATGTGCTGAAAACAATCAATGACATTCGTACAAAAAACGAGCAATTAATTACGGTTGTAGGCTGTGGAGGTAATAGAGATAAAACCAAGCGCCCTATTATGGCTGGGATTGCATCTGAATTGAGTGATAAAGCAATTTTTACTTCGGATAATCCAAGAAATGAAGATCCAGAAATGATTATTACTGAAATGGAGCAAGGCGTAGCACCTCAAAATTATAAAAAAACATTGACTATAACTGATAGAAAGCAGGCTATAAAAACAGCTTGTCAATTGGCTCAGCCAAATGATATTATTTTGATTGCAGGAAAAGGGCATGAGACGTATCAGGAAATTAATGGCGTCCGTCATGATTTTGACGACATGAAAATAGTTAAAGAAATATTAGACCAACTCCATAAATAGAAAAATATGCTGTATTACTTATTTGAATATTTAGACAAAACATTAGATGTTCCCGGAACAGGCGTTTTTCAGTACATTACTTTCAGATCAGCATTAGCATTGATGCTTTCGTTGTTATTGTCTACAATTTATGGAAAAAGAATAATCCGTTTCCTGCAAAGACAACAAGTAGGAGAAACCGTTCGAGAGCTTGGTTTGGCAGGCCAAAATGAAAAAGCAGGTACACCAACTATGGGAGGTTTAATCATCATTTTTGCCACGCTAGTTCCAGTTATGCTTTTCGCAAAACTGCATAATATTTACATCGTTTTGTTGATTGTCACCACACTTTGGATGGGAACTATTGGTTTTATAGATGATTATATTAAAATTTTCAAGAAAGACAAAGAAGGTTTAAAAGGAATATTTAAGGTTTTTGGACAAGTAGGTCTGGGTTTAATAGTAGGGACGGTTCTTTATTTTAGTCCTGCAGTTACCGTTCGTACCGATACAGCAAAATCGGATATTTTTAAAGTGCCAACAGAAACGGTTATTACGCCTGCTCCAATTGAAGAAAAATCTACCGCGACTACCATTCCTTTCTTTAAAAATAACGAATTCGATTATGCTGAATTATTAGCATGGACAGGTGAAGGGTATGAAAAATGGGCTTGGTTGATTTTTATTCCAGTGGTTATTTTTATTATTACTGCGGTTTCTAACGGTGCTAATTTAACAGATGGAATTGATGGATTGGCTGCAGGAACTTCCGCTATTTCGGTCCTCGCATTAGGGATATTTACGTTCGTTTCGGGGAATATTATTTTTTCTAATTATTTGAATATTATGTATATTCCTAATTCGGGGGAAATGACGGTTTTTATTGCTGCATTTGTTGGGTCATTGATCGGATTTCTTTGGTATAACTCCTATCCGGCATCTGTTTTTATGGGTGATACAGGAAGTTTGACAATAGGCGGTATTATTGCCGTTCTGGCAATTGCTGTTCGAAAAGAAATGTTGATTCCATTATTATGTGGAATTTTTCTTGTCGAAAATCTATCAGTTGTTTTACAAGTAAGTTATTTCAAGTATACCAAGAAACGCTTTGGCGAAGGCCGAAGAATATTTCTAATGTCACCTTTACATCATCATTATCAGAAAAAAGGCTATCACGAAAGTAAAATCGTAACCCGATTTTGGATTGTTGCGATCATGCTGGCCATATTATCAATTGTTACTTTAAAATTAAGATAATATGAGGCTAGTGATCTTAGGCGGAGGAGAAAGTGGTATAGGTACTGCTATTCTGGGTAAGAAAAAAGGATACGATGTTTTTGTATCTGATTTCGGAAAAATAAAAGAAAATTACAAAGAGATTCTTGTCATTAATGGAATAGTTTGGGAAGAAGAAAAGCATACTGAAGATTTGATTTTGAATGCCGATGTGGTGATGAAAAGTCCGGGAATTCCGGATAAATCTCCAATAGTAAAAAAGCTTATTGCAAAAGGAATTCCGGTAATTTCAGAAATTGAGTTTGCCGCCCCTTTTACAGATGCAACGATAATAGGCATAACGGGAAGCAATGGAAAGACTACCACTACAATGTTGACGCATCATTTGTTAAAATCAGCGGGATTGAATGTGGGATTGGGAGGGAATATTGGGAAGAGTTTTGCTTGGCAAATAGCGGACAATAAATATGATTCTTATGTGCTGGAGTTGAGTAGTTTTCAACTGGATGGGATTATAAATTTTAGACCGCATATCGCAATCATTACGAATATAAGTCCGGATCATTTAGATCGATATGACTATAAATATGAAAATTACATTGATTCAAAATTTAGAATTACGATGAATCAAACCGAGGAAGATTACCTCATTTATGATGCGGATGATGAAGCCATTGCAGAATGGTTTAAAACACATACAACTAAAGCCAAATTAATTCCTTTTTCATTGACAAAAACTTTCAGCGAAGGAGCTTATATAAAAAACAACAAAATGGAAATTTCAATCAATCAAGAAGAGTTTACAATGGACACGGAACATATTGCCTTAGAAGGGAAACATAACATGAAAAACGCGATGGCAGCAACCTCTGTGGCAAAATTAATGCAAATAAGAAAGGCTACTATACGTGAAAGCCTGTCTAATTTTCAAGGAGTAGAACACCGTTTAGAGAAAGTATTGAAAATTCAAAACGTACAATACATTAATGATTCTAAAGCAACCAATGTAAATGCCACTTTTTTTGCATTAGATAGTATGAATACGCCTACGGTTTGGATTGTGGGTGGTGTTGATAAAGGGAATGATTATAATGAGTTGATGTCATTAGTTCGTGAAAAAGTGAAAGCTATTATTTGCCTTGGTGTAGATAATAAAAAAATTATAGATGTATTTGGAAATGTGGTTGACATGATGATTGAAGTAGATAACATGAATGATGCAGTGAGAATGGCGCAACGTTTATCAGAAAAAGGTGATACAGTATTATTATCGCCAGCTTGTGCTAGTTTTGATTTGTTCGAAAACTATGAAGACAGAGGGAATCAGTTCAAACAAGCCGTTAAGAATCTATAAAAAAGTTTTCTTTGTTTAAAGTTTAAAGTTGCTCAACCCTAAACTTTAAACAAAATGAAACTTTAAACAAAAATTAAAAATGAAACAACTAGTTAACAGTTTAAAAGGAGATAAAGGAATTTGGTCATTCGTGGCCTTATTAGCCTTGTTTTCGTTTATGCCTGTTTTTAGTGCGAGTAGTAATTTGGCCTACTTAGGTCAGGGAAACGGAAATACATTAGGCTATTTGGTAAAACACATAGCGCATATTTGTATTGGTTTTTCTATTATTTATTGGGTACATAAAGTGCCTTATCATTATTTTCGGGCTATTTCTAAAGTTGGGTTGCCTGTTGTATGGATATTATTGGCTTACACATTAATCAAAGGAACAGTTATCGCTGGTGCTAATGCCAGTCGATGGATTCAAGTACCTTTTATTGGAATTACATTTCAAACATCAACATTGGCATCCATGGTGCTATTTATATTTGTAGCACGTTATTTGTCGAAAACCAGAGAAGAACCAGTGACATTCAAATCTTCTTTATGGGAGCTTTGGTTACCGGTGTTTTTTACATTAATACTAATCTTGCCGGCTAATTTCTCCACAACTGCCTTGATTTTTTCCATGATTCTTATGCTGACTTTTATTGGAAAATATCCGTTAAAATATATTGCTGTTATAATAGGCTCAGGAATAGTATTTCTTGCTTTTTTTATTCTGGTTGCCAAAGCTTTTCCTGATTCCAGGTTTTTTAGTAGAGTAGGGACTTGGGGAAATAGAATTGAAAATTTTACTACTGACAAACCTGATGAAGATGATTACCAAATCGAAAAAGCTAAAATCGCCATTGCTTCCGGAAAAATATATGGGTTGGGTCCTGGAAAAAGTGTTCAAAAGAATTTCTTGCCGCAATCCTCATCTGATTTTATTTATGCCATTATTGTTGAAGAATACGGACTTTTAGGAGGTTTGGGAGTGCTTTCGTTATATTTATTATTACTATTTCGATTTGTCATTGCTTCACATAAAGCCAATACATTGTTTGGGAAATTAGTGGTTATTGGATTAGGTTTTCCCATGATATTTCAGGCGATGATTAACATGGCAGTTGCAGTAGAATTATTGCCTGTTACAGGGCAAACTTTGCCATTAATAAGTAGCGGTGGGAGTTCTATTTGGATGACCTGTTTTGCCCTTGGAATTATCATTAGTGTAACTAAAAAGGAGGAAGAAATCGCACAGGAATTAAAAGATGCTGCCAAAAGAGAAGAAGCACTGCAGAAATTAATCGATAGAGAATTAGAAGAGGAAGTTGTGATAGAAGGAGATTATTCTATTGAAGATAAAGCTACGAATCCAATGCATGCAGTTTTTAAATAAGTAATTCGGTTTTCAGAGAAAAAGTAATTTTTAAAAACTTAGGAACTCAGTAACTTTAAAAAAAATGAAACAGTATAAATTCATATTAAGCGGTGGCGGAACAGGCGGACATATTTATCCGGCAATTGCAATTGCCAATGAATTAAAATCTCGTTTTCCTAATGCCGAAATTCTTTTTGTAGGTGCCAATGATAAAATGGAAATGCAAAAAGTACCTCAGGCAGGGTACAAAATCAAAGGACTTTGGATTGCAGGATTACAGCGAAGACTGACATTTGACAATGCACTTTTTCCAATCAAATTAATCTCAAGTTTATTAAAATCCAGAACAATAATAAAGGATTTTAGACCAGATGTTGTTATTGGAACCGGAGGTTTTGCAAGTGGCCCGTTATTGCAAGTAGCGGGGATTTCAGGTATTCCAACAGTGATTCAAGAACAAAATTCCTATCCTGGAATCACCAATAAATTATTGAGTAAAAAAGCAAGCAAAATTTGTGTTGCCTACGAAAATCTGGAACGGTTTTTTCCAAAAGAGAAAATGATTTTGACTGGAAACCCAGTGCGTCAGGATTTAATAGATATCGAAAGTAAAAGAGCGGAAGCAATTCAATATTTTAATTTAGACTCTAAAAAGAAAACATTGTTGGTTCTTGGAGGAAGTCTTGGTGCGAGAAGAGTCAATCAATTAATCGAAAAAGAGTTGGAAAATATACTTTCTCAAAATGTCCAGGTGATTTGGCAATGCGGAAAATTATATTTAGAAGATTATAAAAAATACGATTCAGCAAATGTTCAGGTAGTCGCTTTTGTTGAAAGAATGGATTTAGTTTATGCTGCTGCCGATGTTATTATTTCTCGTGCAGGAGCGTCATCAGTTTCGGAGTTGTGTATCGTAGGGAAACCAGTGATTTTTATTCCGTCTCCCAATGTTGCTGAAGATCATCAAACTAAAAATGCGCAAGCCATAGTGGATAAAAAGGGAGCGCTAATGCTTAAAGAATCGGAGCTTGATTCAGAATTCAGTCTTGTTTTTGAGGCCTTATTGAAAGATAAAGGAAAACAAAACCAACTGAGTGAAAACATAAAACAATTGGCTATGCCAGAAGCAACAAAACAAATTGTTGACGAAATAATAAAATTAATAAAGTAGTCAATGGATGATGCTTTTAAAGGCTGTATTTTTCTTTTAATTGGGATTGTCACTTTGTCTTACGTATTCAATAAAAGAAGAAAGCATAAAGATATAAATGATTGGAGAGGTTTTATTGGGGGTTTGGCTCTATTATATTCGGCTTATATCTAATCATGCAATCATTATAATAAATATTTTAAATAAAATTTGTGTCTTAGCGCCTTTGTGGCAAAATAATAATAATATGAATTTAAATCAAATACATAACGTCTATTTTATAGGAATTGGAGGCATCGGGATGAGTAATTTGGCTCGTTATTTCAAGAATCTTGGAAAACAAGTCTCAGGTTACGATAAAACGCCTTCTGCTCTTACTAATGAGTTAATAGAAAGTGGAATTTCAATTCATTTTGAAGATAGTATTGATTTAATTCCAAAGGATTTTTATGTAGAAAATACTTTGGTAATTATTACACCAGCAGTTCCAAAAGCACATTCGGAGTGGAATTATTTCTTGGAAAGAGATTTTCAGGTTAAAAAAAGAGCGGAGGTTTTAGGGATAATCACAAAAGATACTTTTTGTTTTGCTGTAGCGGGAACACATGGAAAAACCACTACTTCAAGTATTTTAGGCCATGTTTTATACGAAAGTGGTGCTGATGTTACTGCTTTTATTGGTGGAATAGTAGAAAATTATAATTCAAATTTAATAGGAAGCGGAAAAACAGTTACTGTTGTTGAAGCAGATGAATTTGATCGTTCGTTCCTGCATTTGTATCCTAATATTGCTTGCATTACATCAATGGATGCGGATCATTTGGATATTTATGGAACCAGTGAAGCGATAGAAGAATCCTTTATTGAATTTGCATCAAAAATAGAAGATAAGAGCAAACTTTTCATTACAAAAGAACTACCAATAGAAGGCGTAACGTGTGCTGTAAATGAAGATGCTGTTTTCAAAGCTTTTAATATTAGAATAGGAAATGGCAGCTATGTTTTTGACGTACAAACGCCTAATGAGATAATTAAAGATTTATATTTTGGATTACCGGGAAAACACAATTTAATGAATGCATTAATGGCTATTGCAATGGCAAATATATTCGGCACCCCAACCGATGCCATTGCAAAAGCCATTGCATCATTCAAAGGAATAAAAAGAAGGTTTTCGTACCAAATTAAAACGGATAAGTTAGTTTATATTGATGATTATGCACATCATCCAACGGAGATAAATGCAGTACATCAGGCGGTTAGAGAATTGTATCCAAACCAAAAAGTTTTGGCTATTTTTCAACCGCATTTATTCAGCAGAACGAGAGATTTTGCAGATGATTTTGCCAAAAGCTTATCTGCTTTTGACGACGTTGTTTTATTAGATATTTATCCGGCCCGTGAATTGCCAATGGAAGGCATAAATTCACAATGGTTGATGGATAAAATGACTAATAATCATAAAAAAATAGTCTCTAAAAGCGATTTAATTTCAACAATTTTAGCTAGCGATGCTACCGTTATTGTAACTATTGGAGCAGGAGATATTGGAGAATTAGTGCCATCCATTAAAAAAGCGATAAATGAAACTCTTTAATTGGACAAATATTCGATTATTACTGATGTTTGTATTGGTTATTTTTCTGTTTTCGTTTACTTCAAATCGAAATAAAAACAGAAAATTGACTAAATCTGTTGTTGTTTTTGTAGGAGATAACGCTCCTTTTGTGAAACAGGAAACGGTTAATAAATTGTTAATAGAAAATAAAAGAGAGGCATCAAGCATTCAAAAAGTTAAATTAGATTTGAATAAGCTGGAAAGAACTCTCAATGCACAAGAAATGGTTGAAAAATCAGATGTATTTGTGAGTATTGACGGTGTATTGAAAGCAGTAGTAAAACAAAAAACTCCTATAGCTAGAGTTTTTAATGAGGGTGGTTCTTTTTATATTGATTACGAAGGGAATAGAATGTCATTGTCAACTAATTTTACAGCGAGAGTTCCACTTGTATCCGGGGGGATAAATAAAAAAAATAACGAAGATTTAGCCGACTTATTTCGCGCAATCTATGACGATGCGTTTTTGAAAAAAAACATCATTGGAATTGAAATTATGCCGAATGGAAGCTTAAAAATGCTCAATAGAAATTTTGATTATCAAATTGATTTTGGTAGAATGATAAATGTGGAGCGAAAATTTAAGAATTATAAAGCTTTTTTTCAAAAAGCAGTTTTAGATAGTTCGTTGTATAAATATAAAAAGATTGATCTCCGATTTACGGAACAAGTAGTTTGCACTAAATAATAGATAATGGAAAAAGAGAATATTGCAGTAGGTCTAGATATTGGGACAACTAAAATAGTTGCCATGATAGGCAAGAAGAATGAATATGGGAAACTAGAAATTTTAGGTGTAGGAAAATCTAAAAGTTTAGGTGTGGCCAGAGGGGTTGTAAATAACATTACTCAAACCATACAATCGATACAGCAAGCGATACAAGAAGCCGAAAATAATTCAGGCTATAAAATAAAAGATGTAGTGGTGGGAATTGCGGGTCAACACATCCGTAGTATTCAGCATACTGATTACATAAGCAGAAACAATCCCGAAGAAGTAATTGGAGGGAATGACATTCAGCTTTTGATCGACCAAGTAAATAAATTGGCGATGTTACCTGGTGAAGAAATAATACATGTTTTGCCACAAGAATTTAAAATTGACGGACAATCTGAAATCAAAGAGCCTATAGGAATGTATGGCGGAAGATTAGAGTCCAGTTTTCATGTTGTAGTAGGACAAGCCTCATCGATTCGTAATGTAGGCAGATGTATTCAAAGTTCAGGAATCGAATTGTCAGGTTTGACATTGGAACCATTGGCTTCAGCTGATGCAGTTTTGAGTCAGGAAGAAAAAGAAGCAGGAGTAGCACTTATTGATATAGGCGGCGGAACAACAGATTTGGCTATTTTCAAAGATGGTATTATTCGTCATACTGCGGTAATTCCTTTTGGAGGAAATGTGATCACAGATGATATCAAAGAAGGATGTTCTATAATTGAAAAGCAAGCCGAATTATTGAAAGTCAAATTTGGATCAGCTTGGCCAGGAGAAAATAAAGACAACGAGATTGTTTCTATTCCAGGATTAAGAGGTAGAGAACCAAAAGAGATTTCTTTGAAAAATTTATCTAAAATTATCCATGCTCGTGTTGTTGAAATTATTGACCAAGTTTTTACGGAAGTGAAAGCTTACGGACACGAAGATCCTCGTAAAAAATTAATTGCAGGAATAGTGCTTACTGGTGGTGGTGCTCAATTGAAACACATCAAACAGTTAGTGGAATATATCACAGGAATGGATACGAGAATTGGATATCCAAACGAACATTTGGCTGGAAATTCAGATGAGGAGATTTCAAGCCCTTTGTATGCTACCGCGGTAGGATTAGTAATGAACAGTATTGAAAACAAAACACAAAGTGCGGTAAGAATGGATGCAATCGAACAACCAAAAGCTCCAGTTTACAGAGCTCCAGTTGTGATTGAGGTTCCTGAAAATGAAGTCGAGGAAGAGGTTCGAAACACTAATGAAAAACAGAATTCGACAGTAAACAGAATTCAGAGAAATTTCTTCGACCGTTATGTTGATAAGATTAAAGATTTCTTAGATAATGCAGAATAAGGGCAGTGCCCAAAAACACAATAATTAATAATAAATATCAAAAACCAAATAAAATGATGAGCAACTCAGAATTTGGAAGTATTTCATTTGATTTACCAAAAAACCAATCAAATGTAATAAAAGTTATTGGTGTAGGTGGAGGCGGTAGTAACGCTATAAATCACATGTTTAAACAAGGGATCAAAGGCGTAGATTTCATCGTATGTAATACGGATTCTCAGGCCTTACAAAACAGTTCTGTGCCTAACAAAATACAGTTAGGAGTACATTTGACTGAGGGACTTGGTGCTGGAGCAAATCCAGATGTTGGGCAACAATCAGCCATAGAAAGTATTTCCGATATTGAAAAAATGTTGGATCGCAATACTAAAATGGTGTTTATCACTGCCGGAATGGGTGGTGGGACCGGAACAGGTGCTGCGCCAGTAATTGCACAATTAGCTAAAGAAAGAGATATTCTTACTGTAGGGATTGTGACATTGCCTTTCTTATTTGAAGGTAAAGTGCGTCAGGAACAAGCCTTAATTGGTATAGAAAAATTACGCAAGCAAGTCGATTCATTAATTGTTATCAATAATAACAAATTGAGAGAAGTATATGGAAATCTTGGTTTCAAAGCTGGATTTTCAAAAGCTGATGAAGTTTTGGCGACAGCCTCAAGAGGAATTGCTGAAGTAATCACGCATCACTATACTCAAAATATCGATTTAAGAGATGCCAAAACAGTATTGTTTAATAGCGGAACGGCTATTATGGGATCTTCTGTTTCTTCAGGTGAGAATAGAGCTAAGGAAGCAATTATTGCTGCTTTAGATTCTCCATTGTTAAATGATAATAAAATTACTGGTGCCAAAAACGTATTGTTGCTTATCGTTTCTGGAACTAATGAAATTACAATTGACGAAATTGGAGAAATCAATGATCACATTCAAATCGAAGCAGGTCATAATGCAAATATTATCATGGGGGTTGGTGAAGACGAATCTCTAGGGGATGCTATTGCAGTAACCATTATCGCGACAGGTTTTGATATTGAACAGCAAAATGGAATCGTAAACACAGAGCCTAAAAAAATAATTCACACATTAGAAGACGAACAAAGAAGTGTACACAATCTAACCAATAGAACTGTAGCTGGATTTGATTCGAATACAGAATCACCAATTTCTAATTCAAGTGAAAGAATTGTTTTCGATTTATTAGAAGATACTGTAGTTGTACCTGAACCAGTTGTAACAACACCTGCTCCAACAATAAATAAAGAAGAGTTGATGGTTATGTCTGAATTTATTAAAAATTTAGATGTGACTTTCGAAATTGTTTCTCCTATTACTGATATTGATTTTACAATCACTTCACCAGTAGCCGAAGTTAAAGAAGTAAAGGCGGTACAGCCAAAAGTTATTGAAAGACAAGAACAAACTACTTTTTCTTTTGATTTGCCACTTTTCAAAACAGAACCTGTAGCACAAGTGGAAGAAAATAAAGTTTTGTTTGAACTAACGAATGAAACTCGTGATATTAAAGTAAATGAAGCAGTCCAATTTGTTCCGGTAACGGAATTGACTGATAACGGAATTATCAAATATTCTCTTGAAGAATATATGGAGCCTGAGAATGATTTCATGGCTAAGCCAGTTGCAAAAACTCCAGAAGTTGTTATCCCAGCTGAGTTGAACATTACCATGAAACAAGTTAATACATCAGTGAATATGCCCGTTGACTTTGATACCATTTCTCCTATGGAAATGACTATTGAAGAATCATTGCGAATGAGAGCTGATGAAAGAAGAAAAAAATTAAAAGAATTCAATTACAAGTTTCATAATAATGTTTCTAAAATTGATGAGTATGAAAAAGAACCTGCTTACAAAAGATTGGGGATAGACATTTCAAATAACCAAGCCAACAATACAAATTCGAGAATTTCTGTGGGGACAGACAGCAACAACGATTTACAGTTGCGTTCTAATAACTCATATTTACATGATAACGTAGATTAACTAACTCAAACCAAAATGAGATAGCCCGAAAATTCAATTTAATTTTCGGGTTATTTTTTTGTGTAGCGAGAAGAAAGCAATCTGTTGTTAATTCCAGTAAATTTCTTTAAATTTGTCGAGCCTTAATCCAGCTGTCGTTTCAAGCTTTTTTTCGAAAATGCTTTTTTCTAAGTCCTTAAAAGAGCTTCTAAAGTCGCTTTTTAAGTTCAAGAAAAAATACATTTTCTCCAAAAAAGGTTTTTTACTACCATCTGGGGCATTTAAAAAGTAATCAGTATTCAGTTTTTAGATTGAATAGCAAATTTAAAATTAAATAGTAGTATGAGTTTATCAGTACAGATCATGGACGAAATGAAAACCGCCATGAGAGCCAAAGATACAGTAGCATTAGAAGCTTTAAGAGCGATTAAATCAGAAATCCTATTAGCCCAAACAGCAACAGGATCTAAAGAAGAAATTACAGCAGAAGAGGAGATAAAATTGCTTCAAAAATTGGTAAAAACACGTAAGGATAGCGCAAAGATTTTTACAGAACAAAACCGTTTGGATTTGGCCGAACCAGAATTAGCTCAAATTGCAGTAATCGAAAAATTCTTACCGGCACAATTAAGCGAAGTAGAAGTAGAAACAGTGATTGCAAAAATCATCGCCGAAACTGGAGCTGCAGGTATTGCTTCAATGGGAAAAGTTATGGGATTAGCTGCTGCACAATTAGGCGGAACTGCTGAGGGAAAAACCATTTCTACAATAGTTAAAAAATTATTGACATAAAAAATAGATTGCTGATTAACGATTTTATATCATAAATATAAAATCGTTAATCAACATTTAAAATTATAAGACTGCGTAGTTCAACTGGATAGAATATCAGATTTCGACTCTGAGGGTTGCAGGTTCGAACCCTGCCGCGGTCACGAATAAATAGAATAGGATAGAAAAAATATCAAGCTCGCTTGGAATAATTTTTTCTATCCTATTCTATTTTCAAAGCGGAGCTTTGAAGGTAGGACGAAGTCAACCCTGCCGCGGTCACAAATAAGCGAAAATGCTTCAAAATAATTTCAAGTAAACTTGATTATTTTGGAGTATTTTTGTTTTAAAAGGAGACAAAAAAATATGACAGAACAACTTCTTATTTCCGTATTGTTTGGGATATTATTCCTTCTAATAATTATTTTTAGAGTTCTGGAACCTGCTAACCTCTTACTATTCAATAAGCCACTTTATATTCATTGGTATCCTTTATCCAAGAAATTAAAATTAAACCAACGACAAATTTTAGTAAATGAATTTCCATTTTATAATAGGCTTTCCGCTAAAAGGAAAATGTATTTTGAACATAGGGTGAAAGAGTTTATTTCGAACTATCAGTTCATAGGTAACGAAATTGTCATTACGGAACAAATGCAAATGCTGATTGCAGGAACTTATGTGATGTTGACTTTTGGAATGAGAAATTATCTTGTGAGTTTGTTTGCCAAAATAATAATTTATCCTTCTAGTTATTATTCCACCGTAAATCAAGCCTATCATAAAGGAGAGTTCAACCCAAGAATGAAAGCGATAGTTTTTTCGTGGGAAGATTTCTTATTGGGGCATGCGACTTCAAATGACAATATTAATCTTGGTCTACATGAATTTTCCCATGTGTTGCATTTTCATTGCTTAAAAAGCAATGATCCAAGTGCCATTATCTTTTTTGATGAATTTAATGAAGTGATGAAATATTACAACGATCCAATTTTAAATAATGAGCTAATCCAGAAAGGGTATTTTAGGTTGTATGCTTATGAAAATCAATTTGAATTTTTATCGGTAATCTTGGAACATTTTTTTGAAACGCCTCATGTTTTTAAAATGGCGCATCCTGAATTATACAAACATATTGCTGTAATGATTAATTTTAAAGAGAAGTATTTAAATTAAAGTAAAAGCTTTTCAAACGTCATTTTTTAGAATCTTTTTGCTTTTTTAAATCAGCATAGTTATGTTTGATTTTCAATTTTTATAATTTCGAATTTTTTAATAAGTACTTTTCGATAAAAAACTGTCTGTCAGTTTCTAAAAAGAAAATCGTTGTGTAAAATGAAATAACAATACCATATTTTTATATATTTGTCTAAAATTGTAAAAAATCATTTGATATTCAGAAAAAATGATATTAACTCTACAAGAAATAACAATTACTACACGATTGAAATTATAATAAATCAGTATGTATTTTTGAAACTTTAAAAAAGTCTATATCTAACTACATAAATTATTTTATACATATTGGTCTACAAAAATCAAGTATAATAACAATTGATTTTTGGTCTAAATATCGTATGTTTATTTTTATAAATTAACCATAAATTCTATGTTAAGAGGGTCCTGTCTCATACTATTATTAAGTTTTATAGCTATACTAATTTCCTGTAATTCATCAGAAAACGATAGGAAAAAAATTTCTATTGGATTTTCACAAAGTGTTGGTGACGATATTTGGAGAACATCGATGAATCATGCGATGGAGGTGGAAGCTTCACTTCATCCAGAAATTAGCTTGAAGATTTATAATGCCAATAGAAAAGCAAAAAAGCAGATTGATGATATAGAAAGGATGATTAAAGATAAAACTAGTATTATAATAGTTTCTCCTTTTGAATCGGACTCTATTGTTCCCGTAATAGAGAAGGCCAAAGCTAATGGAATTCCAGTAATCATAGTGGATAGAAAAGCAAATACTCCAAATTATACAGCATTTTTGGGAGCAGACAATATTGAAGTGGGACGATTCGCCGGAAAACATATCGTTTCAATTTCGAACGGACATGCCAATGTGATTGAAATTAATGGAGATCTTAATACTTCACCTGGTTTAGAAAGAAGTTTGGGGTTTAAACAAATTGTCAAGCAATATCCTGGTATTAAAGTTTTTACTATTGATTCAGATGATTTTGGACATCCTAAAACAAACTATATAAAGTTATTAGATAGTTTGCCTAACATAGGTTATGTATATGCTTTTAATGACATGATAGCATACAACGCATGGAAAATTGCTAAAAATAAAGGATTAGAGAAAAAAATAAAATTTATAGGGGTTGATGGCCTGAATGGTCCATTTGGAGGGATTCAATTAGTTAAGGATGGAGTTTTAGAAGCCACTGTTTTATATCCAACAGGCGGTAGCGAAGCTATCAAGCTTGCATTGAGAATAGCCAATAAAGAGATTGTTCCTAAAAATAACAAGTTGAATACCATATTGATAGATTCTCTTAATGCGGATATAATGAGTAATCAATTTGATAAAAT
>NZ_VJZP01000029.1 GCF_007097265.1 Flavobacterium gawalongense
AAGAAAGATGGTAAATTATAAATAAATGTCAATAAAATCAGTACTTAATAAGTGCGACCAAAGTGCCTATACCTATAATTTTTATTCCTATATGATTGAGTTTGTCAATTATTCTAAAATTAATACCTCTAATTAAAATTTGTTCAAAAACGGTAGCTGAAAAAGTACTGCGAATGGAATGATTATATTAAAAAAAAATTGATGGATACTATTTCAAAACCATCATTAGCAATAATCACTCGTATGATAAAGCATTGTGATAGTACCCATTATGTACTATTTTTTATTTATTTTTCATTCCAAATAAAATTCGAATATGATTATATGGTTTTATAAAAAAATCATATACACCAATTGAAAGTAAAAAGGATACAAATGTTAAAAAGAGATATTTATTAATAATACTTTCATCAACCTGAATTACATAATACCCAATTACGATTATAAAAGTTTGGTGTAAAATATAAAAAGGATAAATACCCTCATTTGCATATTTTAAAATTTTGTTGTTAAAATTTAAATATTTTTTTCCATATCCGAAAATGGCTAGTAACCATGTCCATACATTCAAAATCCCTAACGCTATATATATCATGTTCGGTAAATTGAAACCCCATTCAGGTTCTAAATCATTCCAACGAAAATAATTTATGAGGATAGTACTCAAAAAAGCAGTTTTTAAATACTGTTTTCTTTTATCTTCAATGTCATTCCAAAATATTTGGTTGATTCCAATGAAAGAACCTAAAATAAAGTATGTGAAATATCTTGTAAACATTCCCCAATCCCCAATCAAAGCATGAGTGTCATTAGGATACCAAAAATAAAGTAAAAAGGCTAGATAAAGCGGAATCATACACCAGTACATCCCTGTCATTCGTGTTATATTAGCAAACTTTAAAACAATTTTTTTTCCTTTGTCGGATTTAATGAACAGAAGGAAGGGTAATGCTATTATTGAGTAAACAAAAAGGTAAGCTATGAACCATAAATGATGCCAAAATAAATTTCCTTCAGGATAAAAACCAGTTGAAAAAATACTAGGATAAAATGTTAGATAAGATTCGTACTTTATTCCTTGGAAGAGTCTTTCACAATAGATTTGAGGAGGAACTATTAGTAACACACCTATTAGTAATGGTATTAGCAATCTTTTAGACCGTTGCATTACATATTGCCTTTTAGATACATGGTTCATAATAAAAGCTGTGCCAATACCAGAAATCAAAAATAATAATGGCATTCTCCATCTGGAAATAAAATAATTGAATTCCAACATAAGATTACTTAATTCATTATTTTTTATATGCCAACCTTCTTCAGCAACAAAAGGCATAGCACAATGGAATAAATGCAATAACAAAATTGCAATTACTCTCAACCAATCTAAGTCGTATCGTCTTTCTTTCATAGTTTCTATTTTTATTAAATGTGTAATCTATTCGATGATTTTATCAAAGTATTTTAAAAATACTTTGATGATTATATTTTTTACTATTTGTATTGAATTGCTTCTGAAATTCGTTAAGCAAATTCAACTTAATAATAGATTTTGCCTAAAATTATTGGATTGCATAATTTGTTATATCCGTCCGCTTACTCATAAATACGGAATGGGAATCGGTTCCGTATAACACGGGTTTCATTGTTCGTGCTGTAAACGCAACGAAACCTTAGCCGTTACGCGCATTAAAATCTGATTGTGCTAAAATAAGTCCACACGATAAATAGTATTTGTAAAGGAATTCTAAACCATAAGTAATTGAGTCCATTCCCGTTGTGAGACCCTGTTTGATAGTCAATGTGGTCAATAGCGGCTTTGATATTTCCAGGCAACAATAAGATAAAAAAAAGTATCAATGCCCAGCCTGTCCATACTCTAAAGCTAGGAATTAGTAAACCTACAGCAGCAATGATTTCAATAACACCGGTTAAATAAATTACTTCGGACTTAGAAGGTATAAAATCAGGTAGCATCATCGTCATGCCTTTTGTAAAAGCAAAATGTCCAATTGCTGTAAAACCTAACATGACTGCCATAGAAATTCTGCCTAATAAGGGATAATCAAATGTTTTGGTAAACAATTTGGTCACGAGTAAACTGACTGTAAATGCTCCGAGTAATATAAATAGTGGTTTCATTTCTTATTGTTTTAATAGTATGAATTTATCTTTATTGATTTGGTCAAAATGATTAGGTTTATTAGTTGGTCTTTTTAAAACATCATGTCAATGTTGATATTATTTTCATTGCATGACCGCTAACTGATTTTTAGAAAAATTTTTCTCTCAAAAAAATGCTCCAATCCACCTTAAACTAGTCAGATTTTAGAAGGTTGACGTTTGCAAACATATTGAAAGGATCTGTACTTGGAAGTATATTTTAATTCCGCTGTTTGGCTTACTAACTATCAGTAAATTATTAGTTTTTAAATAGTTTTAAGGATTTTACAAATATTATATTTAAGTGATTTATTGAATGGTATAATCAACTTTATCAACTTCGCTTAACCTGAAATAGCCCAGTGGATAGTTGTCAAAATTTGTTTCGTTTTTTATATTTCCTTTCACAGTTGAAGGTGGAGTCTGAAATGGCCCGCCTCCTGAACTTCCTGACACGCTCAATAGTATGGTCATGTAATTGAAATAGGCCTTTGAAATGCCATAATGAGTAATTTCAACCTTTTCACCAGGTTTAGTATCCTCTTCGAGTACCAAGCTATAGAATGTATTTCCCTGAAAAAAGAGATCATCATCCACAGCGTATTCTGGTTTTAGGTTTTTTGAGAATTTGTATTTATAAAGATAATAATTATCTGCTTGGGCTGGATCATCAAAAAAAGTTTTTATTTTTAGAATATCGTTGCCTAACCCTGTCTGAATTTCTTGTGTCACCGAAGTTATTGCAGCAACTGATTTCAAGGTTTCTGTGGCAGTATAGGTCTGTCCGTTGTTGATCACTGTCAAAGTGTAGGTTTCGTCAATGACTGGAACAAAGTTAGCACAAAGATAAATTCCAGTATTGGGTGTTTCAATGAAACTGAAAATGACATTTGAACTATTTTTTATAAAAACTGTCGCCCCTGAAACCACAGGTATCACGTTTGTATAAAAATCGGTTGTTGTAGATAGTTTTATAGTTTGATTATTTCCAAGTGTCCCTTTTATCCAATTAATGTTGGCATCAATTACAAATCTTGGTTTGTCCGTATTTAGGGGAATGTCTACTACATCTTGACAGCTGCTAAAAAAGACCACTGTTAGTATTCCGATTATGAAATAGATTTTATTTTTCATTTTTGTTTATTTTTAAAATTTGAAGTTATAACTGACTGCAGGAACTATCCCGAAAATTGAGGTTCTTAGTGCTTCATTGTTTCCAGTGTCGGCATTTTGCTGAAAGCTTATTGAAGCAGCGTTTTTACGGTTGTATACATTATAAATACTGAAGACCCATTCTGAATTCCACTTTCGGTTGTCGTTTTTATGAGGCGTTAGTGTTGCTGAAAGATCCAAATGGTTATAAATTGGCAATCTATTTTCGTTTCTTAAGCCGTAACTGGGTACTAAAATGTCCTGATACGTGTATTGACCGTTTGGGTAGGTTACGGGCTGTCCCGATTGCAGAATAAAATTGGCTCCAAAACTCCATTTTTTATTTAAATTATAGCTACTTGTAACGGCGAGATTATGCAATTTATCGTAAGCTGAACTATACCATTTTCCATTATTGATTCCGATTTCTGAACTGTTTCTTCCCGGAGTTTGCTGCTCTGATTTTGATAAGGTATAGGAAATCCAACCGGTAAATCTGCCTTCGTTTTTGCGGAACATCAATTCTAAACCATAAGAGCGCATTTGCCCATTGAGGATTACCTGTTCAATGGCTTCGTTTGCAATCAAATCGGCGCCGTCAATGTAATCCATCCTGTTTTGGATTTTTTTATAAAAAGTTTCCGCCTCGAAGGAATACATTTCCTCATCGAAATTCCTGAAATAACCTAAAGCCACTTGGTCTGCAATTTGTGGTTTGATAAAATTGTCACTAGGCATCCAAATATCAAGTGGTGTTGGTGATGAAGTATTGGAAACCAATTGTAAATACTGAACCATTCTATTATAACTTACTTTTAGAGACTGATTTTTATCTATTCCATAAGCGATAGAAAACCGAGGTTCTAAATAATTATAGTTCTGAATTACTTTGTTTTTATCGTAAAATTTAGTGCCAATAGGAGTTGCTTTTTCATAGATCTGCAGCTCTTGATTAAAAGTTACAGGTTCATCATTAGCATAAATATTTGTAGTTGATTTACCTAGCCTATAAAACAGGCTGTATCGCAAGCCATAATAAAGGGAAACTTTTTTAGAAATTTCTTGCTCGGCTTCAATATATATTGCAGGTTCAAAAGCATATTTTTTATCTAATTGATTAAAATTTATTCCTGAATTTGGTTTTGTTGGATTTACTGTTCCAGGATTGAAATCATAATAAATGCTATTCACACCAAAATTTAATTTGAATTTATCTGAAATATAATTCTTGAAATCATATTTTATATTATAATTTTTAATTCCGGAATCCCATTTGAAACCAGCTAAATCCAAATCTAAGCCAAAGTAATAATCACTAAATATCACGGATAGGTTTGAAAATAATTTGTCATTAAATAAGTGATTCCAACGCAAGTTTAAAATTGAATTGCCATAGGTGTTGGTAAAACTTTTGTCTAAACTAAAGACATCCCGACCAAAATACCCCGATAGAAACAAATTATTGTTTGGATTTAGTTTGTACGATAACTTTGTATTCAAATCATAGAAATAGGCTGCATTGTTTTTTTGTTCTTCAGAGAGTTTTAAAAATAGATGTGCATACGAGGCACGACCACCAATAAGAAAAGA
This sequence comes from Flavobacterium gawalongense, assembly GCF_007097265.1. GTDB lineage: Bacteria > Bacteroidota > Bacteroidia > Flavobacteriales > Flavobacteriaceae > Flavobacterium > Flavobacterium gawalongense. The sequence continues at coordinate 4,906 of NZ_VJZP01000029.1, forward strand.
ACCTTTGTCTTTTACTATTGGCCCTTCAGCCAATAACCTACTGGAAATTAATCCAATTCCACCATTCATGTGAAAACCGGTGCTACTTCCGTCTTTCTGGTAAATATCTAAAACCGAAGAGGCTCTTCCTCCATATCTTGCAGGTATTCCACCCTTGTAAAGTTTTAAGTCCTTAATTGCATCAGGGTTAAAGACCGAAAAGAATCCAAAAACATGGGAAGAATTAAAAATAGTTGCTTCATCCAAAAGTATTAAATTCTGGTCTGCACCACCTCCACGAACATTAAAACCAGAAGCACCTTCGCCAGCATTGGTTACCCCGGGTAAAAGTAAAATAGATTTCAGAACATCAACTTCACCAAGGACTACAGGCATTTTTTTTATTGTAGCAATAGAAAGTTTATTGATACTCATTTCTGCTTTTCTTATGTTGGTTGCTTTTCTATCGGTTGTAATAACCACTTCTTGTAATTGTTCTTCGCTACTGAAAAGTTTGAAGTTACTTTTGTAGTTTTTGTTGAGGTTCACATTTACTGTTATCGTTTGAAAACTTAAAAAACTCACTTGCACTTTATAGTTGCCTTTGGGAATTGTGATAGAGTAAAAGCCATATTCATTTGTAGTTGTTCCTGTTTCTAATTCAGGAAAATAGATATTTACTCCGATTAAGGTTTCGTTGCTTTTGGAATCAGTTACGATACCGCTTAGTGTGTGTGTTTCCTGAGAATATATACTGCTAAAGAAGAGTAGAAATAATAGGGTCAAGAGATAAACCATTTTCATATTCATAATATTTAATTTTAATTTTTTTGCAAGGTCATTTTAATACTAATCTTGATGTTATTCTTTAATATATAAACCTTCAAATTGATGGCTTTTATGATAATTTCAGAATGCAAAAATATTATTGACACTATTTAATCCCATTAGCTTAAGTTAAGAAATGGCAAAAGTATTTTTAGATGTAATCTGTAGGATAGGACAAAAATGAAGTTAAATAGGACTTATGTGAAATTAGCTTTGATTATCAATAGTACTACTACAAAACCCAGGTTAGCTAACACTCTTTTATACTGTCACTGTACTAACTTCTTGAAACGAACCTTTTTTTAGGAATAAGAAATAGGTCAACATTAATATGCAGAATACAATAGCTGATTTTATGCAGTCGGCATTGCTATTTATTGCACGTCCCGATATAAAAGCAAAAATCACATCAAAAGTAAAGCCTGCAAAAGCCCATTCTTTTAGTCGTTTTAGATTGGGTATCAACAAAGCTATAACTCCAGCAATTTTTGTAATACCAAGTGTTAGTATAAAATAGGGTGGATAACCCATTCTTAAAGTTTTTGGATAGGTAGATGGGTTTTTAGTTATTTCCATAAAGCCGCTTATAGCAAAAAATATAGCCAATAGTATTAAAAGTGACCAATATAAATAAGCACCTTTTTTGTTTTTTGTTTTCATGATTTATAAATGATTAAATAATTAAAGTTTTTTTTATTTGACTTAATGATTCTTGTGTAATACCCAAGTACGCATCAACCATTTTATTAGTTAGATTTTGTATGGTTCAGGATTCTATTTCTTTTAATAAATCTTCGTTCTGTTGTAGCGTATTCCTGTAATAGTGGCTAGCATTTATTCAGTCAGTATTGCTATTTTCTCTTTTTGGTTCCGGGTTAATTTTTTCTGATTCAAGGGAGAAGAGTACGCTTGTTATTTTCCATTTTCCATTTATTTTGACAAGCCCCCAACTTTCTTTACCCCAATTTTTCTTTATTTTATTTTTCCAAAAACTATAATCAAAAGTTACTGATGCAATACTACCGTCTTCATTAATATCTATATTGTAAAATTTTTCTTCATCTGTACCCGTATCTGAAATAAAGCTATAGAATTTTTGATAAGTACTTTCAAAATAATTTTTCTTTGTACTGTCTTTTTTTAACACGTCTTCTTGAGTTTTATCCTTAATAACTCCGATCCAAACTATTGGTTCGTTATGAAAGAGATTATAAAACTTTATACTGTCTTTTTTTACAATACACGCCATAAACGAATTTAAAATTTGTTTTATTTCTTTTTTGTCTGTTGTCTCTTTGTTTTGGCTAAAAGCAAAATTTGAAAGAAGTAATAATGCTAAAAATAATGTTAGTTTTTTCATTGATTTTTTGTATTAAATTGTTTATTATTATTGCCTCATTATTTTGAGACAAGTACGAAAGGTTAGATGATGGTTAAATATTATCAGACAAAAAAATTTCAGAAGAGGACAAAGGATAAATTATATTTTGCATTCATATCATTTTATTATTCAGGATATATTTATTTATCGGCTTTTCATCACTTACTATTGTGGTATTTTTTTATATTCTATTTTAAATTCCCCGATAAAATTCTTGATAATTTATTTTAATTTGTCCAATTGCCAAAACTGGAAGCAAAGTACTTTTAGATGTGATCTGCAGGATAGGGAAAAAAAGAAGTTGAATAGGGCTTATATGAAATTAGCTTTGACTAACAACATTACTATTGCAAAAACCAAGTTAGTTACCACTCTTTTATGCCGCCACTGTACTAGCTTCTTGAAACGAACCTTTTTTTAGAAACAAGAAATAGGTCAGGATTAATATGCAGAATACAATAGCTGATTTTATGCAGTCTGCATTGCTATTTATTGCACGTCCCGATATAAAAGCAAAAATAACATCAAAAGTAAAGCCTGCAAAAGCCCATTCTTTTAGTCGTTTTAGATTGGGTATCAACAAAGCTATAACTCCAGCAATTTTAGTAATTCCAAGTGTTAGTATAAAATAGGGTGGGTAACCCATTCTTAAAGTCTTTGGATAGGTAGATGGGTTTTTAGTTATTTCCATAAAGCCGCTTATAGCAAAAAAGACAGCCAATAGTATTAAAAGAGACCAGTATAAGTACGCTATTTTTTTATTTTTTGTTTTCATGATTTAAAAATAATTAAAGATTAAAGATTGAGTTTTTTTGGTGTAAATTGCTGTACAAATGCAAGGTAAATCGTAAATTGGGTTAGCAATTTTAGTTTTCCGTTTCTATGGTATATATTTTGACAATAGCCAGCGCCGATAAAAAGTCAAGTAGTAAATAGGTGTAAATAAGCTTTTCCATAATTGTTCCTATGTATAAATTGATAATATTTTATACAAAAGTCCAAGAATAGAGCTAGGGCTACAATTTTATTATGCGAAGTAAGTGAAGATGTCTGCAAACTATTATTTTAATTCTGCAAGACATTTACTGAAAATCTATATTCTATTATTTATTACCTGAAAAAAAAGCTCTTTATAGGTTTCTGAAATTGGGATTCTCTGATCAGAAATTTTTATTCTCATCCGTTCTATAGATTCTATTTTGTTAATCCCAACCATATAGGATTTATGAACTCTGCAAACCAAATTGGAGGGTATGATTTGTTCTAGTTCACTAAAATTTTGAAGCGTCATGATCTTTTTATTTATTGTATGAATTCTACGGTAATCTCTCATTCCTTCGATAAATAAAATATCTTTTAAATTTATTTTCTCTAATCGATTTTCCGTCTTTACAAAAATAAAGTCTAATGGCACGTTAGGAAGGAATTGGTTGATGTTTTCTTGTGCTTTGTTTATGGCTTTTAAGAATCTATCAAACGTAAATGGTTTTAATAAGTAATCAGTTACATTAAGTTCATACCCTTTTATGGCATACTCCTGATAGGCTGTAGTTATAATAACCTGACTTTCTATTTTTGAACTTTCAAGCAATTCAATACCGGACAATTCATCCATATTAATATCTAAAAAAAGCAAATCAACTTTATTAGATTTTAAATAGGATAGACCATTAAGTGCATTGTCAAACGTACCACATAAATTGAGAAAGGGTATTTTGTTAACAAAACTCTTGGTTCTTTCGAGAGCCAAGGGTTCGTCTTCTATTATAATACAAGAGTATCTATCCATTTTTGATTGTTAATTTTACACTGTAAAGGTTGATTTGATGGTCTAATTCTAATATATGTTGTACTGGATAAATTAAATTTAGACGTTTTTGAATAAGATCATTACCTAAACCATTGCTTTCTTGTTTTAATTTTCGATTGGAATCGAACTTGTTTTTACATACAAATATGATGTTTTTCTTATTAATAAATAGCTGAACATTAATAGCATTATCTATTTTCTTATTTGTACTATGCTTAAAGGCATTTTCAATAAATGGAATAAAAACCATTGGTGCTATTGTTATACTGACTGGATTACCTATTACCTCAAATCTAACATAATTTGCATTTGCAGTTCTTATTTTTTGTAATTCGATGTACTTCTCTATGTATTCAATCTCTTTTTTAAGTAAAATTTCATCTGTTTTCGTTTCGTACAGCATAAAACGCAAAATATCGGATAGCTTATTTAAATAATTCGAAGCTTCTGTCGCATCCTTTAAAATCAACACATCGATGTTGTTCAGCGTATTAAATAGAAAATGAGGATCCAGCTGGGATTTTATCAATGCCATTTCTGTTTCATGATTTTTTTGTTTCAATTCTTCTTTCAACTTTATTTCATTAACCCAAGTAATAAAACCTTTAAGTATTAATGCTGCTAAACCAGATATTGAAGCAATAAAGCTCATAAATAGTATTGTTCTGATAGCGGTAGACCTACCGTTTATCCCTCCTTTATCCATGTCAATAAGTTGTCCCGATTCTATTAAATACCGCATCACAATATAGGCTATTATCGAAGTACCTACTGAAATTAGTATGCCAAAAAAAAAGGAAAGGAAAAACTTTTTTTGCTGTAGGTATTTTGGAAATACTATAAAATAGCAACCATAAAATGTTAAGAATGAAGGGAGATATGCAAACAGGAAAAGGGATTTGAAGGCATTCAAAATTCGTGCTGTTTGATCTACTGCATGACTACTGCTCCTATAGAAAACAGTTAACATGATTGCTATTAACAGTAAATAGCACAACCAAAAACCAATATGTAGCAAAATAACGATTGATTTTTTCATAACTTCAAATTTAGTGATTTAGAAGAACAATATTCGATGATTTTAATGCCATTAGAAAATATATTATTCCAACTGGGGATATTCGTCTGCAAGATTAGGAAAGGCTCATGCGGATGGCTGTATGAAAAATATCACAATAGGATTGTTGCCTTAATTCGAGATAGAATAAAAATGAAGTTCTTTAATTTAAAATTTGATTTAAAAGATACATAGGTAACATTTTCACCTTTTCCTGTGGCTTTTGGATAGCTTCCTGCTTTAAAATAGGATGCGTCAAAAGAGAATGATAGATTTTTATTGTTGATGTTAAAGTAATTCTACATTGGTAAAAGTAGAAATGTCAAAAAATAATATATTACTTATACAGAATTTTTCATTACTAAAATTTGATAAAAACCAAAAAATTATAGGTAAAGTTTTAATATTTTTTTTTGATTTTGCATTAATTATTTTTTCAAAAGACAACTCAATTAAATTGTCTTTATTAGATTTTAATTTGCTTGAATTGAATATTGTTTATTGCAAATTTATCCCTCAAAATTTTCATATCCTCGCTCACTTTTTTATCCAAAACTTTTGCGTAATGTTGAGTAGTTTGTATGTTTTTATGTCCAAGCATTTTACTTACAGTTTCAATAGGGACGCCATTTGTGAGAGTTACAGAGGTAGCAAATGTGTGTCTTGCCATATGAAAAGTAATTTCTTTTGAAATATCACATAGATCTCCAACTTCTTTGAGATAAGCATTCATTTTTTGATTGGTCAAAATCGGCAAAATACTATCTTCATTTAAACACTTTGGATGGTTGGCATATTTTAGAATGATTTCTTGGGCAATTGGCAGCACTGGAATTTTTGACTTGGTATCTGTTTTTTGACGGTTTTTGAATATCCATTTTTCGCCATCGATGCCTATTGCTATATGGCCTATCTTTAACCCTTTTACATCTACATAAGCCAAACCGGTGTAACAGGAAAAAATAAAAATATCCTTTACTAAAGTTAATCGTTCTGTTGAAAACCTTTTATTGTAAATTCTATTTAGTTCTTCTTCAGTAAGAAAATCTCGTTCCACTTCTTTCATTTTCCCTTCGTATCGGCTACAAGGATTTTTATCTAACCAATCGTTATCCAAACAGATTTTAATTATTTTTCTAAAATTCCTAACATATTTCACAGCAGTATTATTATTGCACTTTTTAACGCTTCGCAAGTAGAATTCAAATTCGGTTACAAAAGCATAATCAATTTTATTAATGCTAATGTCTGAAACACTGTATTTCCATTGGATAAATTCTTGCAAGTGTTTCAAAGATATTTTGAAACGTTCCAGTGTTCCATACGCATACCCATTTCCGATAAGTTCTTCGATTTTATCATTGTGATTTTGATAAATTGGAATTATCATTCGCTCACGTTGATGGGTTCCTAATATTCTTGATTTGAAATTCTCTAGGGATAATTCTTCATTTTTATGGATTAGCTCCATTTGAATGTCAAAAACTTTCGATTTCATTAAATCAAGATAGTTATTTAATGTTCTAGCTTCTTCCGAGCTTCCTTTCATTTTAGATAGTTCTGGAGACCATTTGGATTTTTCAATGAATTTCTTGGAACTAAATTCGAAACGTTGGCCGTCAACTGTTAGCCGAATATAAATTGGTAATTGTCCAGCTGCATTAGCTTTTGTGGTTTTTGCATAAATGTGTAAAGTGATTTTTGCTTTCATAGTGGTAACCTTTTAATTAGTATTCAATTTAATTTTCTAAAGGATAACAAACAAGATGTACATATTCTGAACAAGCATTGAACTGGTTGTTAGTACGACTGTTTGCAAGGATTGAGAAGATTTAGCGAGACCCTAAATTTTGAATTTTACAGGGTCTCGATTTTGTCCCTTTCCAATTAAGATTGAATGAATAATTTGGTATATGCACAAAAGAAAAAACCCTATAAATCGTAAGATTTATAGGGTTTTGAAACCATTTGTTATTAAACTTGTGGGCGATGAGGGGTTCGAACCCCCGACCCCCTCGGTGTAAACGAGGTGCTCTGAACCAGCTGAGCTAATCGCCCTTATAGGTGTGCAAAGATACATTTAGAAATTGTATTTACAAGTAAATTATCAAAAAAATAAATAAAAATTAGATAAAAATCCTTTTCATGCTCTGTAATAGCACTTTAATTATCTAATGAAACAGTACTGTTTTTTTGTAATGAGTCGTTATAGTCATACATTTGTGATATAAATAATATGTAATGGCACGATTCAAAGAAAACGATTTACCAAAATCAAAAATTACTGCAAGTTCACTCCATAAAGCGACTCTTATATTTCAATATGCAGGAAATCATCGTTGGAAATTTTATGTTGGTTTAGTTTTTTTACTGCTAACAGGTGCAACCGCGTTAGCTTTCCCTAAATTAATGGGAATGCTTATCGATTGTGTGAAAAATAAAGATAATGCGCAGGCTAATTATATTGCCTTGGGATTAGTTGTTATTTTATTTTTTCAATCTATTTTTTCCTTTTTCAGATTGTCTTTATTTGTCAATTTTACGGAACATACATTGGCTAATCTTAGATTAGCGTTATATAGTAATCTGGTTAAGTTACCCATGTCATTCTTTTCACAAAAGCGCGTAGGTGAATTAAACAGCCGAATCAGTTCGGATATAACCCAAATACAAGACACCTTAACATCTACAATAGCTGAATTCTTAAGACAATTCATTTTAATTATTGGCGGTGTTCTTTTGTTGGCGAATGAAAGTATCAAATTAACGTTGCTAATGTTATCTGTAGTACCACTTGTGGCTGTTGCTGCGGTTATTTTTGGACGATTTATCAGAAAATATTCGAAAAACGTTCAAGATAAAGTTGCCGAAAGTCAGGTTATTGTTGAAGAAACGATGCAAGGAATTAGTATTGTAAAGGCTTTTGCCAATGAATGGTACGAAATTGCACGTTATAATGGCAAGATAAAAGAAGTCGTTAAAATAGCCATCAAGGGAGGAAAATACAGAGGATACTTCGCTTCATTCATTATTTTTTGTCTCTTTGGAGCCATTGTTGCCGTAGTTTGGTTTGGCGTTCGTTTGAGCATTAGCGGAGAGATGAGCGTAGGACAATTAATTTCGTTTGTATTATACTCTACATTTGTAGGTGCTTCTTTTGGAGGAATCGCTGAACTTTATGCGCAAATCCAAAAGGCAATTGGTGCAACCGAACGTGTTTTTGAATTATTAGATGAAACTCCTGAAAAAATTAATTCAATCCAAAATGCATCCTCTGCCCATAAAATAAAAGGCAATGTTACTTTCAAGAATGTAGCTTTCAGTTATCATTCGAGAAAAGAAATCAAAGTATTGAAAGATGTCAGCTTCACCGCTAATTATGGTCAAAAAATCGCCATTGTAGGTCCAAGTGGAACCGGAAAATCGACTATCGCTTCTTTATTGCTGCGCTTCTATACTATTGATAGCGGAGAAATCTTGGTAGACGGGAAAAACATTTACGATTATGATTTAGAAAATCTTCGGGGTAATATGAGTATTGTGCCTCAAGATGTGATTTTATTTGGAGGAACCATCAAAGAAAATATCGCCTACGGAAAACCGGATGCTACTGAGGAAGAAATTCTTCTGGCTGCAAAACAAGCCAATGCTTTAAATTTCATTGAAGGTTTTCCGGAAAAATTTGAAACTGTTGTTGGCGAAAGAGGAATTAAACTTTCTGGAGGGCAAAGGCAGCGTATTGCAATTGCGAGAGCATTGCTAAAAAACCCAAGTATTTTGATTCTGGATGAAGCCACGTCTTCATTAGACAGCGAAAGTGAAAAACTGGTTCAGGAAGCACTGGAGATTTTGATGGAAGGAAGAACAAGTATCATTATTGCGCACCGTCTTTCTACTATACGAAGCGCTGATCAAATTTTGGTTCTGGATAAAGGAAAAATTACAGAACAAGGAACACATCAGGAATTAATCGCTTTAGAAAATGGAATGTATAAAAACTTAAGTAATTTGCAGTTTAGCAATTCTTAGTTCTAATTCAATGACCTAAAAAAAAATCCATTTGCGAAAAACAAATGGATTTTTTCATGACAGTTGTTATACATTTTAATATAACTGAATACTAAAGAACTGATCACTGAGAACTTTATTTTACTCCCCTTTTCTTCTCTTGCGTTCCGCTTTTATCATTGATAATTCCCGACTGGTTTGCCCGGCAACTGAAGTATTTTCCTCAGCACGACGAATTAAATACGGCATCACATCTTTTACCGGACCAAAAGGCAGGTATTTAGCAACATTATAACCATTAGCGGCTAAATTGTAACTGATATTATCACTCATTCCATACAATTGACCAAACCAGATTCTGTCATCGTTTGATTTAATTCCTTTCTCTTGCATCAACTCCATTAGAGCATAAGTACTTTCCTCATTATGGGTTCCTGCAAAAATAGACATCGTATCTAAATGTTCAATCATGTAATGCACTGCCGCATCATAATTTTCATCTGTAACCTCTTTTGAAGCACATATTGGTGACGGATAGTCTTTCTCTTCAGCACGCGCAATTTCTTTTTCCATGTAGGCACCACGAACCAATTTCATTCCAATTAAAAACCCTTCTTTTTTGGCTTTTTCGTGTAATTTTTTCAAATAATCCAAACGATCCCAACGATACATTTGCAGCGTATTGAAAACAATTGGCTTTTCTTTATTGTATTTGCGCATCATTTCGGTAACTAAATCATCAGCGGCATCTTGCATCCAACTTTCTTCACCATCAATAAGAAGTGCAACATTTTTTGAATGGGCGTCTTTACAAACCAAATCAAAACGCTCCACTACTCTATTCCATTCGGCTTGTTCTTCGGCAGTTAACGTTTGTTTTTCTCCTAATTTTTCATACAATTCAAAACGTCCAAACCCAGTTGGTTTAAAAACTGCAAAAGGAATCGCTTTGCGTTCTTTGGCAAATTCAATCGTTTTTAAAGTCATTTCCAATGCAGCATCAAACTGATCTTCCTCTTCTTTTCCTTCAACAGAATAATCCAATACAGACGAAACACCTTTGGTAAACATTTTATCGACCACAGAAAGACAGTCAACCTCATTTACTCCGCCACAAAAATGGTCAAAAACGGTGGCGCGAATTAAACCTTCAACAGGAAGATTTGCTTTCAGTGCAAAATTAGTAACCGCAGTTCCTATTCGAACTAAAGGCTGATTATCAATCATTTTGAAAAGAAAATAAGCTCTATCGAGTTCGGTATCGCTTTTTAATGCAAACGCAACTTGTGTATTATTGAATATTTTTTCCATTTTTTGTGATATTTTTGTACAAATATAGATAGAGTTTTGAATATTATTCAGCAAAAATTACCTTATTTTGCCCTTTCAATTAATCAATAAAGATGCAATCAATTCAAGCCAACAATTATCCGATTCATTTCAATGAAAAAGGATATGAAGCACTAAACCTTCATTTAAAAGAGAACAAGTATTCTAACCTATTTATTATTGTAGATAGCAATACAAATGAGTTTTGTTTGCCAAAATTTCTACCTTTTTTAGAAACTGATCTTACTATTGAAATCATTGAATTTGAAGCAGGGGAACAAAACAAGAATATAGAAACCTGTGTACAAATTTGGAATGTATTAACTGAACTTGGTGCCGACAGAAAAAGTCTCGTGATTAATCTTGGTGGTGGTGTTGTTACTGATTTAGGTGGTTTTGTCGCTTCAACATTCAAAAGAGGAGTTGATTTTATTCATATTCCTACTACTCTATTGTCCATGGTTGATGCTTCTGTAGGCGGGAAAAATGGTGTTGATTTAGGGAATTTAAAAAACCAAATAGGTGTAATCAATGTGCCAAAAATGGTACTTATAGATACACAATATCTTAACACATTGCCCCAAAACGAAATGCGTTCCGGTCTTGCCGAAATGCTGAAACACGGTTTGATATATGATAAAGAATATTGGGAGCAATTTCTAGATTTGAAAGCCATTGATTTTGTCGATTTTGATGAATTAATATATCGTTCTGTAGAAATAAAGAATGAAATTGTCATGCAAGATCCTACTGAAAAAAACATCCGAAAATCATTGAATTTTGGTCATACACTTGGTCATGCGATTGAAAGCTATTTTCTGGAGAATGAAAACAAAACTACTTTATTACACGGAGAAGCAATTGCTGTTGGAATGATATTGGAAAGTTACATTTCGTTAAATAAAAATTTAATCAATCAGGAGGAATATTTTCAAATAAAATCAACTATCAAGACTATATACGACGACATTGTTTTTGAAGAAAATGATATCGAACCTATTTTGGAATTGCTTATTCACGACAAAAAAAATGAGTATGGTAACATCCAGTTTGCATTGATAGAAGGCATCGGAAAAATAAAAATCAATCAATCGGTTGAAAATGAATTAATTCTTAAAGCGTTTCAGGATTATAAATCTTAATTATTTTTTATAAAAAGGATTGCATTACGTATATAATATTTTTTACATTTGCTTCGATGAAAAAAAGTCAAAACAAGAGAAATTATAGTTCTAAGAAAAACCAAAACAATATGTCTTTTTTAAGAATATTGAAACGTTTTTATTCTATCAAAGGAAACTTTAGTTTTGATGTTTTTCAGTATTTGAAAGCCGATCAAGAAAAGCTTCAAATTATTTATGCAAATATCAGAGTTTGAATTTTAGGTTAATTATTTTTACGTATATTTAATCTAAAATCCTGAAAACTAAATGAATACAAAATATTCTGATTTAATAAATCAAACCTATTACTTTCCACAAGAAGAGTTTACTTTAAACAAAGATAATCTTCAGTTTCACAATATTGATTTAATGAAACTAGTAGAGAAATATGGCACTCCATTAAAATTTACTTATTTACCTCAAATTTCCAATAACATTAACAAAGCCAAAAGCTGGTTTCGTAAATCGATGGAGAAAAATAAATATGAGGCTAAGTATTATTATTGTTATTGCACAAAAAGCTCTCATTTTGAATTTGTTATGAATGAAGCTTTTAAGAACAACATTCACATTGAAACTTCATCCGCTTTTGACATTAATATTGTTGAAAATTTATTAGCAAATGGAAAAATCAATAAAAGTACTTATATCATTTGCAATGGTTTTAAAAGAGATCAATACATTGAAAACATAGCTCGGTTAGTAAACAACGGACATAAAAATGCTATTCCAATTATTGATAACTACGAAGAACTAGATTTACTTCAAGGTCAGATAAAAGGAAAATTCAAAATTGGAATTCGTATTGCTGCCGAAGAAGAACCTAAATTTGAGTTTTATACTTCAAGATTAGGAATTGGATACAAAAACATCGTTCCTTTTTATAAAAAAGAAATCAAAGAAAATAAAAAATTGGAACTTAAAATGTTGCACTTTTTTATCAATACAGGAATCAATGACAATGCATACTACTGGAATGAATTAGTAAAATGTATCAAAGTTTATGTTGCATTAAAAAAAGAATGTCCTACATTAGATGGATTAAATATTGGTGGTGGTTTTCCAATCAAAAACTCATTGGCATTTGAATATGATTACCAGTACATGATTGATGAAATTATCAATCAAATAAAAATTGCCTGCGACGAAGCAGAAGTTGATGTTCCAAATATTTTTACAGAATTTGGTTCCTTTACGGTTGGAGAAAGTGGTGGAGCAATTTATCAGATTTTGTACCAAAAGCAACAAAATGACAGAGAAAAATGGAATATGATTGATTCCTCTTTTATTACAACTTTACCGGATACATGGGCTATTAATAAACGGTTTATCATGCTAGCAGTAAATCGTTGGAATGAAACTTACGAAAGGGTTTTGTTAGGCGGAATGACTTGTGATAGCGATGATTATTATAATTCTGAGCAAAATATGAATGCTATATATTTGCCAAAATACAACAAAGAAAAACCATTATATATAGGTTTTTTTAATACCGGAGCGTATCAAGAAACTATAGGCGGATATGGAGGTTTACACCACTGCTTAATTCCTCAACCCAAACACATACTGATAGATAGAGATGAAAATGGAATTTTGGCAACTGAGGTTTTCTCAGAACAACAAACCTCTGATGATGTTTTAAAAATATTAGGTTACGACAAAAAATAAATCTTAATTATACAATTAGTCAATTTAAAAATTCGTTAAATTTGAAATACAAATTCAATGTTTCGATTTTTAAATCTTTAAATTTAAAAAAATGAGCAAAGGACCAATCAGTCAGTTTATTGAGAAGCATTACCTGCATTTCAACTCTGCATCTTTAGTTGACGCGGCTAAGGCATACGAACAACAATTAGCCAACGGTGCAAAAATGATGGTGAGCATGGCCGGTGCTATGAGTACAGCGGAGATTGGAAAGATTTTTGCTGAAATAATTCGCCAGGACAAAGTTCAAATTATTTCCTGTACAGGTGCAAATCTTGAAGAAGACATTATGAATTTGGTAGCCCATTCTCATTATGAAAGAGTTCCAAATTATAGAGATTTGACTCCTCAGGATGAGTGGGATTTATTAGAAAGAGGTTTAAACCGAGTTACCGATACTTGTATTCCGGAACACGAAGCATTTCGTCGTTTGCAAAAACATATTTACAAAATTTGGAAAGATGCCGATGATAAAGGCGAAAGATATTTTCCGCATGAATTTATGTACAAAATGTTACTTTCAGGTGTTCTTGAAGAATATTATGAAATTGACTTAAAAGACAGTTGGATGTATGCAGCTGCCGAGAAAAATTTACCTATTATTGTTCCAGGATGGGAAGACAGTACCATGGGAAATATATTTGCATCGTATGTTATTAAAGGTGAATTAAAAGCATCTACAATGAAATCAGGTATAGAATATATGGTTTTCTTATCTGATTGGTACCCAAAAAACAGTACCAATGGTGTAGGCTTTTTCCAAATTGGTGGAGGAATTGCAGGAGATTTTCCAATATGTGTTGTCCCAATGTTATACCAAGATATGGAAATGCATGACATTCCGTTTTGGAGTTATTTTTGTCAGATTTCAGATTCGACAACCAGTTATGGTTCTTATTCTGGAGCGGTACCGAATGAAAAAATTACTTGGGGCAAATTAGATATAAAAACTCCAAAGTTTATTATTGAGTCCGATGCTACGATTGTGGCACCTTTAATTTTCGCTTATTTATTAGATTTATAGAATAACTTTATGAAAAGAGTAATAGTTGATTACGCAAAACTTACAAATGAAATTTTAAACCTTTTGGTAGAAAAATTTCCTGACGGATATGATGATTCAGACATTATCCGCTTTAGAAATGCTAAAAACGAATTAATAGAAGCTGTTGAAGTACGGACTGAAGACACTATTTATTTAGTAAAAGTCAGTACAAAATTGGCTGATAGAATTGAAAATTACGACGAAGATGATGATATAGATGCAGTTGTAGAACCAATTAGCGGTCTAGAGCTTGATGATGATGATGATTCAGTCGATGATGATGATGACGATGACAATCTAGACAAGCCAGATTCTGATACAGGAGATGATGGAGACGATGACGATGATGATATTGAAGATAAAGATATATCGGACGAAGATGACGAAGATTAATTTAACTTTTCGATAAAAATAAAAAAGGAACTCCCAAACGGAGGGCACTGAAAAAGCCCTTAAAGAATTAGATTTCATTAAAAGAGTAGAAAAATAAGATTTTCTACTCTTTTTTTTATCCTGAAAATGAAGTACTTAAGCAAAACTCGAATTTTCCTTAATCGCCTTAAAATGTCTAATTACTAAAAAGAGATACTTTTTCAGTGCCCTCCCCAAACGAGTTCCTTTTTTTGTTAATTTAGAATTCAAAATATACGCCAAAATGACGCAACAAATTTTACATACCAAACTCAAGGAAAACTTTGGTTTTGAAAAATTCAGACCCAATCAGGAAGACATAATAAATGGTGTACTTTCCGGTCAAGATACTTTGGCTATTATGCCAACAGGCGGTGGAAAATCAATTTGTTTTCAATTACCTGCATTGATTCTACCAGGAATAACAATCGTAATTTCCCCACTAATTGCTTTAATGAAAGACCAAGTGGATAGTTTGAAAGCGAACGGTATTCAAGCTTGTTTTATAAATAGCAGCCAAACCGAAGGCGAACGTCAATTTTATATTGAAAGCTTAAAAGCGAACATTATAAAATTAGTTTATATTGCTCCGGAAAGCTTATCATATCTTGATACTATTTTCAATAGTTTAACCATAAGCCTTATTGCTATTGACGAAGCCCACTGCATTTCGGCCTGGGGACACGATTTTCGTCCTGCTTACACTAACTTGGGTTATCTAAAAAATCGCCTCCCTTCTACTCCAATCTTAGCTTTAACTGCGACTGCTGATAAAGCTACCCGTAAGGATATTAGTGGACAATTAAATCTAATAAATCCTAAAATATTCGTAGCTTCTTTTGATAGAAAAAACCTAAGTTTAGAGGTTCGTCCTGCTTTAGATCGAGTAAAACAGATTATCGATTTCATTCAAGAAAAACCAAACGAATCAGGAATAGTGTATTGCTTAAGCAGAAAAACGACTGAAGAGCTCGCTGAAAAATTACAAAAAATTGGCATTAATGCTAAAGCCTATCACGCTGGTTTAGACAACAAGATTCGTTCAAAAACCCAAGACGAGTTCATCAATGACGATTGCCAAGTAGTTTGCGCCACAATAGCTTTTGGAATGGGAATTGACAAATCAAATGTTCGTTGGGTGATTCATTATAATTTACCAAAAAACATAGAAGGCTATTATCAAGAAATTGGTCGTGCCGGT
This sequence comes from Flavobacterium gawalongense, assembly GCF_007097265.1. Taxonomy (GTDB): domain Bacteria; phylum Bacteroidota; class Bacteroidia; order Flavobacteriales; family Flavobacteriaceae; genus Flavobacterium; species Flavobacterium gawalongense. Next base: position 20,825 of record NZ_VJZP01000029.1, read on the forward strand.
CGCGATGGATTACCATCTGAAACGGTATTGTTTGAAAGCTACGGTGACGTCATTCAATTGCAAAAATTTGCCTCACAGGGTTTGAATGCCGAAGTACAATTGGCAAAACTAGAAAGAATGAAACAATATGCAGATGCCTTAAGTTGTCGCAGGAAAATATTGCTTTCGTATTTTGGAGAATTAGTTACGGAGAACTGTGGAAATTGTGATATTTGCAAAAACCCGCCGTCTTTTTTCGACGGTACGGTAATTGCTCAAAAAGCATTGTCAGCGATTATTCGTTTGCAGGAAACGGAACCATTACCCGTAATCATTGACTTCTTGCGTGGTTCAAAAAACACCTATATTTACGAAAAAGAATATCAAAATCTAAAAACTTATGGCGTCGGCATTGATCTTTCTTGGTTTGATTGGAACCAATATTTAATCCAACTCATCAATTTGGGGTATTGCGAAATTGCTTTTCATCAACAAAACAAAATTAGACTGACTACCCTTGCAAAAAAAGTCTTGTTTGAAGGAGAAAAAGTACAATTGACTATAGTTCAAAAAATCAATATTGACAAACAAGAAGTCAAAGAAGTGAAAAGCAAATCTAATGCGAATTCACTTTTTGAAACGTTACGAAAACTGCGTTACGAAATCTCTAAAGAAGAATCCGTTCCTGCCTATGTCATTTTTAGTGATGCGGCTTTACGCCAAATGGAAACCGAAAGACCAATGAGCGACCAGGAATTACTTGCTATTGATGGCGTAGGGAAAGCAAAATTGGAAAAATATGGCGATATATTTATAAAAGCTATCATTGATTTTCAAAAGTCCAAAGTTGTAAAAAAAAAGAAAGAAGCCACAACTTATAAAGAGACATTAGAATTGTACCAAAATGGATTATCAGTTGAAGAAATTTCTCAAGAGCGAAAATTAGGTTTAAGTACGATTATGTCACATTTAGCCAAATTATATGTTGACGGAGCTGCTATTGATTTAAATCCGCTTATATCAAAAGAAGAAGTATCTCAAATTGCTGAAGCACAAATAAAACTGGAATCTCCAAATGTCTTGAAACCGTATTTTGATTATTTTGAAGAAAAAATAGATTACGGAAAAATCCGATTGGCATTGGCTATACTAGAAAAAGAAAAAACGGCACTTTAAAAATTATGATACAATCATTTGCTCCTTTTGTAAATTCTAAAACTGAAATTTTGATTTTAGGAACGATGCCTGGCATAGCTTCTTTGGAAAAACAGGAATATTATGCGCACAAAAGAAATCATTTCTGGAAAATAATGTATACACTGTTAGATAATCTGCCAATATCAGAAATTTTTGAAGAAAAAATACAATTATTGCAAGCCAATAAAATTGGAATATGGGATGTTTTAGAAAATTGTGAAAGAAAAGGGAGTCTGGATATTCATATCAAAAATCAAAAAGAAAATGATTTTGAAACATTGTTCAAAGAATTTCCGGCAATCACTAAAATCATCTTTAACGGAAAAGAAAGTCATAAATACTTTCTAAAAAAATTCGGGCAAATAAAAGGCATCACGTATCATGTGATGCCTTCAACTAGTCCTGCTAATACAATGTCTTTTGAAAACAAGTTGAAAATCTGGTCCACTTGTTTTGAGTACCCTATAAATACCTTTCTTGGAAAACCTTTTGATGGTGTTTTTGATGACCAATAATAATAAAACCTATTGCACGAACTGAAATAGACGTATTAGAAGCAGTTCCGATTCTCCTTAATTGTTCCTCTGAAAAACTTTTAAAAAGAAATAAATTAGAATGTCTAACTGCTGATAATTCAGCTAATAAGTCCTTAATATTTCTATTGTTTGCATTCGTGTTATCTACATAATCGTTTTCTTCAAAACCAGGTAATGGTGTTTTGTCATTTCTGGAAATTCGCAACGCACGATAAGCAAAAATCCGTTCCGTATCAATCATGTGTTGAATAATGTCCTTGATTGTCCACTTCCCTTCGGCGTACCTGTAATCAAATTTATCCATGGGAATATTTTGCACAAAACGAATAAAATCGTGAAGACAAATTTCCAATTCATCAATCATTTCAACATTTCCGGCAGCTTTAATATAAGTTGCGTTAAATTCAGAATATTCACTTACAGGCAATTGATCTGTTTTCATTTTTTACAATTAAGCTGAATTTCTACTTGCGTTTGTGTTTCCAAAAAGAGAACGGGTTACAATTTTTTCGTAAACTTTAATCAAGCTTAGATCTGGATTTTTTTCTTTATTAATTTCATTAATTCTCAATAAAGCATATTGCTGTATCGTTAACAATGGCAATACAATACGTTCTCTTATTTGTATGGATGCTTTACCATCAGGATAATTCTCCATTAATTCTTCATGCCCTGCAATTTTCAAAAGCAAACGTTTTGTTTCTAAAAATTCATCGTAAATTATTTGCCAAAAAGCACCAAAATCAGGATCTTTTTTCATGTAAGCAGTTAATGGGAAAAAAGATTTTGCCAATGACATCATACTGTTTTCTAATAAGGTTTTAAAGAACAAAGAGTTGTCATATAAATCCTGAACTTTATTCCATTGATCCGTATCTTCAAAATGTTTCAAAGCAGATCCTACCCCAAAAAATCCTGGTACATTTTGTTTTAACTGACTCCAAGAACCTACAAAAGGAATCGCTCTCAAATCTGCAAAATCTAAACTTTCAGATTTACTTCTTTTTGATGGTCGGCTTCCAATATTAGTTTTAGCGTAATATTTCAAAGTACTCATTTGTTCCAAATAAGGAATGAATTTAGGATGATTTTTAAAGCTTAAATACTTTTCATATCCTAACTCTGCTAATTGATCTAAAATGTCTTTTTCGTTAGTTGACAATTCATTTTGGCCTTTACTAAAAACCTGATTGGTTACACCAGCACTTAATAAATTCTCCAAATTATAACGACAAGAATCTAAAGTTCCGAAATTAGAGCTTATCGTTTGACCTTGTACTGTAACCTGAATTTCATTATTTTCAATATTCGGACCCAATGAAGCATAGAACTTATGTGTTTTTCCACCACCACGAGCAGGAGGTCCGCCACGACCATCAAAGAAAATTGCTTTTATACCATATTTTCTGGAGATTGCAGTTAACTCTTCCTTAGCTTTATAAATACTCCAGTTTGCCATTAAATAACCCCCATCTTTTGTACCGTCAGAAAAGCCAAGCATGATTGTTTGCTTATTATTTCTATTGGTTAAGTGTTTTGCATAAGCTGGGTTCATATATAATTTCTCCATGATAGCATGCGCATTTTGCAAATCATCAACGGATTCAAAAAGCGGAATAATATCAACCGATGGATTTTCCCAGTTACTCAAACGGAATAATGCAAAAGTTTCCATCACATTAAGTGCGCTTTCATTATTACTGATGATATAACGGTTTGCACCAAATTCTCCATTCTTCTCTTGGATTGTTTTTATAGCCTGAATTGATTCAATAGTAGATTTAGTCATTTCATCATTAAATACATTAGGATTTAGATCTCCATTAACATTAGAAAGAACTGCAAATTTCTCTTCTTCTGATAATTCAAAATAATTCTCAGGAAAAACATCAGGATTTGAATTCAAATAAAATGCTACAACGTCATTAAATACAGCATCGTGAATTTTACTATTTTGACGAATATCCAAAGAGGCAAAATGAAAACCAAATAAATTCACTTTAATTAAAAGGGAGTCCAACTCATCAAGATATAATGATTGATGCTGATCTATAATTATCTGTTTGATTTTTTTTAACTGTGACTTAAATTCATCCAAAGTGATAAAAATCTCCCCTCGTGAATAAAAAACAGAACGATAAAGCTTGTATTCAAGTTCAGAAACTAAAACATCTACACCTGGGAATGTTAACTTACGTTTTAAATTTCTCATTTCTACGTAATAACATTTCAATATAGAAGTTCTCAAACGCTCTGCAACTTTCAAAGTAATCTCTGTAGTTACAAATGGATTTCCATCTCGGTCTCCACCTGGCCAAAATCCAAGTTTAATTAATGGATTTTTAATTGAATTTCCATTAAAAATATTCTTCTGAAGATAATGAACCATATCTCCCGAAGTTTTATAAAACACATTCTCAAGATACCAAATCAAACTTACTGCTTCATCAAAAGGATTTGGTTTTTCATTTTGAATAAATGGAGTTTTACCCAATTGCGCCAATAATTGTTTGATATCAAGCAAGTTATTTTTACGAATTGCCTCAGTCAAATCATTGATAATTCCCAACACTGCTCCAGGATAAAACTGTGTAGGATGAGCCGTTAAAACCGTTCTTACATTAAAATTTTCCAAGAAATTAATCAACTCCTCTTCCTTATCTTTCGCTTCTGATTTTTCTTTTATATCTCTTAACGATCCCCTTCCTTCCATATTGTTCACTACTGGAAAAGCAGCGTCTTCAATAGCGTCAAACAATACAATTTGGCGTTCGATATATTGAATAAAACGAAACATTAAATCAATTTTTTCTGTTTCTGAAGCGCTATGTAAATATCTTTTAGCGAAAAAATCGACTATTTCTTTAGGCGTTTCTTGTTTTTTAAAACCCGTATCACAAACATCTGTAAACAAAGGAAGTAAAACACCTGTATTATCTATAGAATCAAATGGTAATGTAATAAAAACACTATTATAAATGTAATATTTTGAAAGAACATCTTGATTGAAACGTTCTATTTTAGGCAGCGTGTACATAATTCAGTTATAGTTGATTTAGTTAGTTAATTTGTCATAAAAAAACCCCAAGAATAAACTTGAGGTTATATTTTAGAATATAGCGTTCAAGATTAATTACATATTTTTAAAAATAGTATGCATTAGGCGCTTCTTATCATTTATACTTTCTTCAAGTGAAATCATAGTTTCTGTTCTGTAAACACCTTCTATATCATCAATCATAAAGATAACATCCTTAGCATGTTTCGTATCTTTAGCCCTGATTTTACAGAAAATATTAAATTTACCTGTTGTTACAGACGCAACTGTTACATAAGGAATTTCATTAATACGCTCTAAAACAAATTTTGTTTGAGACGTATTGTTAAGAAAAACACCTACATATGCAATAAAAGAATACCCTAATTTGTCATAATCAAGAACTAATGAGGATCCCATTATAATTCCTGCATCTTCCATTTTTTTTACTCTAACATGCACCGTTCCTGCAGAAATCAACAATTTTTTTGCTATATCTGTAAATGGAACTCTTGTGTTGTCTATCAACATATCTAATATCTGGTGATCTACTTCATCTAAACGAAACTTACTCATATTTCTTTAATTAATATTAATAATTGCTATTACAAAGTATAAAAATATACATAAAAATTAATAAAACGACATAAATATTATATTTTTATCATTCCGTTAACAAATTTTATGTTATTATCTAAGTAAAAATCAGCTTTTTGATTTAATTTCGGAAAATTATCATAGTCATCTTTATATAACGCTCCTTTAGCATCATACACATAATGACCAAAATGATTTTCTAATTCGCCAATTTGTGAAATATAAGCATTAAAGCAAATCTGATTTTCAATTAACTCTTCTTTGTATTGTGCTGCAAAATTGGTGATTATTTCGATACCATCATAATTTATTTTGATGTTTTTATACATTAAATCATAAAAAACGACTTTATTTTGAGGAATATTCAAATATTTATTAATTCCGTTGCCAACTATAACGTTTTCGCAAAGTGTCGTAAAACTGGAAACTAGCGCCATGAAAACAAATTTTCTTGTTTCTTCCCTATCATAATCATTTGCAAAATGTCCTGCTTCAAACAATAAAGTTGAAACTCCTAATGACTGAAACGTATCTCCAATACAATTTATATTGAAAGAATCATCAAAACGTCCTATTTGATTTGGTAAATACTGCTGTAATACTTCATTTATGCCCGCAATCAAATTAATCGCTTTTAATCTCGATTCGTTTATCTCCCTTTCTTCATTATAAGAAGGCGCCAAAAAGGACAATGTTGCAGGTTTTCCTGTATCACTAACTCCAAATATAGTACGCTGATCATGAAGATTAAAGCAATAATCAGGCTTAAAAGATTCGAAAGTTTCTCTTAATATCTTGCTTTCAGGTTGTGAAAGGTTCTGAGAGTCTCGATTCAAATCGACTTTATTAGCATTTTCACGCGTATATAAAGTTGCTCCGTCAGGATTTAACATCGGAATACTGCAAAAAGTGAAGTTTCTAAGCAATTGCTTCGCTAAATCCGAACCACTATTAAGTACATTTAAGAAGTCAAAAAGGGCTTTTGTAGTAGTACTTTCATTTCCATGCATCTGAGACCAAAGAAAAATTTTAGTTTCACCTTCCCCAATTTGGTACGAATAAACAGGTTTTCCAAGGACTGATTTTCCAATAATTTTCAGTTGATTATTGGTGTTTATTTTTTGCAACAAAGGTTCAATGGAATCCAAAGTGATATAGCGACCTTGGATAGATTCTTCTTTATATTGATTAAATAATTCTTCTAAATTCATGCTACTTTATTTGATTTACAAAAGTAAACATCTTTGCATTTACATTTGTAAACAAAAATGTTTTTAATTATTTCAATGCTGTAAACACTTTGCCTCCTTCTACTACACCAAACAAACTTATCATAATTGACAAATGTTACTATTAAAGTATATATAAAATATATTATTGTTTATCAGTAAATTAAATATGTTTACTTGTAATAAAACTTTAATTAAATTATTAAAATAAAGACTATTTCCACTTGTAATTTTGGTGCTTTCACTTAATTTAGTTACATTTGTAAATAGATTATTTTTAATCCGAATTTACAATGGTAAACATAGAAGATTTTATTAAAAGATTAGAAATTATACTGGATTATTACGGTCTGAATGCTTCTTCTTTTGCAGATAAAATTGGCGTTCAGCGTTCGAGTTTGTCTCACCTACTTTCAGGAAGAAACAAACCAAGTCTGGATTTTATCCTTAAAATTTTAGACGTTTTTCCTGATATTGATTTGTATTGGATTTTGAATGGAAAAGGAACATTTCCAAAAAATACGGAACACATCGATAAAAAAGAAAATATATTTGAAGAGGTTGTAAAGCAAAATATCCCTACTCCATTAAACAACAAAATTATTCCTGAAAATTTATTCTCAGAAATAAAAAATACAAATCCGATAAATGCATTGGAAACTAAAAAAATGGAAAGTCAACATATCGTAAAAGAATCTACTTCGGGTGAAATAGAAAAAATTGTATTCTTTTACAAAAATGGAACTTTTAAGGTGTACACACCTGATTAATTTTTAAACCGCTTTGTGTTGTTTTTAAAACTGAAAACAGTTTTGAAATTTTCTTCGAACAATCAAAAAGACTGGATTTATTCTTTATATCCTTTTTCCGGAATTTTACCTTCTACTCCTATATAGTGTTTTTTCAAAATAGTCATGTCGGCTTCTATATTTCCTGAAGGCATTAATGGAGTTCCCAAATTCACTTCTTTTTGTCCAAAATCAAAAGCGACAGGAATTATGGGAACATTTACTTTCAAAGCAATATAATAAAATCCTGTTTTTAGTTCAGCAACTTTTTTTCGAGTTCCCTCAGGAGCAACGGCCAGACGAAAAACTTCTTTTCTTTGAAAAATCGCCGCAATAGAATCTACTTTATTCAAACCTCCAGTACGATCCAAAGGTTCTCCTCCCATATATCTAAAATAAAATCCAAAAGGAAAACGGAACAATTCTTTCTTACCTCCCCAATTCATTTCTAATCCAGTTATTCCTCTAGTAAAAATTCCCAAATAAAAATCATGCGCACTGGTATGCGGCATTACCATCATCACACATTTTTTGATATTCGGATCAATCGTCCCAACTATTTTCCAACCCATAAGCTTGAAAAATATCCATTTATAAAATTGTTTCTTCATTCTTCAATTCTTTCGTACAAAATAAATAATTTATATCTTATTTTTGAGTAAAACTGTCACTAATGATTAAAAAAATATTCAGTTATCTAATTCCAATAAAAATTTATCAAACGAAATCTTCATTGAGTAAATCGATTGAGGTAACCTGGGCAAATGGTGAATTAGTTTTAGATTCTGAAAATGCGAATTATTCTTATGGAAGTTTGCAACGTATTTTAAGAATAGGATTAAAAAATATTGGCTATGAAAAAATAGCCGCCATGGAACGTATTCTAGTTTTGGGAGTAGCTGGTGGCAGCGTTATAAAAACATTGGTCGATGAGATTAATTATAAAGGAAAAATAACCGGAGTTGAAATTGATTCAGATATAATCAGAATAGCAAATAAATATTTTGACTTAGATAAAATACCCCAACTCGATATTGTAATTGAAGATGCATTCGAATTTGTTTTGAAAACTAAAAATAAATACGATTTGATTATTATTGATATTTTTCAAGATACAACAATGCCAAATTTTTTATTTGAAACCTATTTTATTAATCGTATCTGTTTTCTTTTAAGAAATCGAGGTTTTATTCTTTTCAATACCATGATTTTGAATGAATCCCAAAACATAAGAAATCAAAAATATGTCTCTGAATTTTATGAAAATCGATTCAAAATAAAAACGATTCCAAGAGTCGAAGTACACAATGAATTGATTATAATTGAAAAATTAGAATGAAATAGTTAAATCGTATTAGGAATAAGTTTTGAATTAAAAAAATATGTACATTACGTCATATTAACACATTTGATAAAAAACAACCACTATTAATTCTAAACCAATTATTTTTATGAGAAAATTTAGCAATACTATTCCCATTTTAAGTATTACGCTTCTTTCAAGCTTTACATTAATGTCATTTATCGATCCCCCAAAATACCGTGACCTTAATAAGAATGGAAAAATGGATCCGTATGAAAATGTAAAACTTCCTATCGAAAAAAGAATCGATAATTTGATTTCATTAATGAATATCGAAGAGAAAGCCGGAATGATGTTTATCAACGGAACACTCATCAATACAGACGGAAGTATCGACAAAAAAGAAGGAGCTACAGGAATGGCAGCCCGACTTCCTTCCCCACGTGAATTGATTGTGGATAAAAAAATGAACCATTTCAATTATTGGCAAGCACCAAATGTAAAAGAATTGGCGATAGGTTATAATGCGATTCAAAAAGTTGCCGAGGATACGCGACTTGGAATTCCTGTAACTATTGCATCAGATCCGCGTCATTATTTTAGCAATAATGTTTTTGCCATGGAAGCCAATGGTTTCTCACAATGGCCGGAACAATTAGGTTTTGCAGCAATCAATGACACCAAATTAATGCAGCAATTTGGTGATATTGCCCGTCAGGAATACCTTGCTGTTGGAATCCGTGAAGCCTTACATCCTATGGCTGATTTGGCTACAGAACCACGATGGCCCCGTGTAAGCGGTACTTTTGGGGAAGATGCCAACCTTTCTGCACGCATGATAAAAGCGTATATTTTAGGTTTCCAAGGAACCAAATTAGGACACAACAGTGTTGCTTGTATGACTAAACATTTCTCAGGTGGAGGTCCTCAAAAAGAAGGACTTGACCCTCATTTTCAATATCAAAAAGGCCAAGTGTATCCTGGTAAAAATTTCGATTACCATTTGATTCCTTTTGAGGCAGCTTTCGATGTAAAAACTGCGGCCATAATGCCTTATTATGGAGTTCCAATGGATCAAACTTCAGAAAACGTTGGTTTTTCGTATAATAAAGATATCATTACTAAGTTGTTGCGTGATAAATACAAATTCGATGGTGTAGTTTGTACGGATTGGGGATTGGTTTCTGATACTCATATGGGACCTGTTTTGTGGCCAGCTCGTGCTTGGGGTGTGGAAAATTTAAGTGAAATACAACGCGTCAAAAAAATAATCGATTCGGGTTGTGATCAATTTGGTGGTGAAAATTGTCCGCAATATATTGTTGAGTTAGTTAAGGAAGGGCAAATAAAAGAATCCCGTATTAACCAATCCATTAGAAGATTATTGCGTCAAAAATTCATTTTGGGTTTATTCGACAATCCTTATATAGATGTGGATAGCGCTACCAAAATTGTGGGTCGTGATGATTTTAGAAAATTAGGAGAAACCACGCAACGTCGCTCGATGACTTTATTAAAAAATGATATCAAACTCCCGTTGGCCGCTGATTCTAAATTAAAAATTTATGTAAAAAATGTAGATGCAAAAGCTGCTTCTAAATATGGAACTATAGTGTCGCTTCCAGAACAAGCAGACATTGCGATTATTCGATTGAATACGCCTTGGATTCCTTTAGATACTGATAATCCGTTTGCTAAAGGCTTTCATCATGGTGATTTAGATTTCAAAGGAAAAGATTTGGAAGAGGTTTTGACACTTTGTAAAACCGTTCCAACGATTGTAGATATTTATTTAGATCGTCCGGCTGTTTTCCCAGAAATTAATGCTGCTGCCAAGGGCGTTTTTGCCAATTATGGTGCTGCCGATGCGGCTTTATTAGATATCATTTTCGGAAATGCAAAACCTGAGGGAAAATTACCTTTTGAATTACCTTCGTCTATGGAAGCGGTAAGAAACCAAAAAGAAGATGTTCCTTACGATTCAAAAGATCCTTTATATCCTTTTGGTTTCGGATTGGGTTATTAAAAATCACAAATTGTTGTTATAGTTGTTAATGAAAAATGCTTCGTCTTAATTGGCGAAGCATTTATTTTTAAGCTACTATTAATAAGATTATTACAATTAAATACAAGTGTAATATATTTAAAATACGACAATTATTTTGTACTTTAGATATGAATTTCCTAACCGATAATGATATGAAAAAAATCATAAAAAAACTTCTTTTAGGAAATGTCCCAATAGTTGCTAAACCAAAAATCAATCCTGTTGAAAAGCGTGTTCAAAATATAAAAGCGATTTGGAATAATGATCATCAAGATGATAACGGAATAGAAAAAATAGTTCGTTTGTTTCTTTCCTCATCGCAATTACTGTTTCCTGGAATTTACATCAAATATCTGGCTTCCCGAAAAGGAGTTGAATATCAGGATTTAGCTATTGACTTTTATGTTTTGCTTAAAGTTATATTTCCATTAGTAACTCTAATTAATCAATGGCAGACTAATGGTTTTGTTATTGTGATATTGATTTATGTTTTACTGGAAACCGTTTTGTACATCCCTACTTTAATTTTTGCTTCCGATTTGTTTTCAAAACCACGCTCCTATAAAAGGTCTATGTTATTGCTTTTCCTAAATTATGTAGAAATTGTGTTGGCTTTTGGCGTTTTGTATTCCTGCGATAATTTTATGAATAAACCATTCACTCATTGGTTTGATGCGGTTTATTTTAGCACAATTACCTCCTCTTCTATTGGCTATGGCGATTTTTATCCCGTTACCACACTAGGAAAAGTACTAGTGAGCATACAGGCGTTATTATTTTTATTTTTTGTAGTCTTATTTTTAAATTTTTTCTCTACTAAAATAAAAACTAAAGGTTATTTTGACTTTGAAAATGAAGGTTAGTTTAAATCATCTTCCTCGCTTTTTCTAAATCTTCTAAGGTATCAATTCCGTTTCAATTCACACATTTTTACTTTTTTTAGAATTAAATTTTTGAAATAATGATTCCATTCTTAGTATTATACATTGGTTTTTATATTTAAAGATATATTTCCAAAACATCTTAATTTTCAGTAATGACTAAAAACATAGATTTTATTCCAAAAAAATAGGGGAACCTAATCCTACCGTGTGGACACAAATATTTAGACGAAATTTCAGCCACGAATTTCACTAATTTTCACTAATTAATTCGAGTAAATTCGTGGCTAACTTTTTTATAATATGATAAAATCTGTGTTATCTGTGTCCTACTTTAAACTTGTGTCCATGCGGTAGGAACCTAATCCCCTATTTTCATTTTATTAATTTACTTTCTTTATATCATCCTTTATTTCCAGTTCAGTAACTTTACCATATTTTTCAGCAATTTTTTTGATATCTTCTGATTTTCCTACAAGTACAAATTGTAACTTATCCTTAGGGAAATATTTGGCAATAATTTGGTTGGCTTTTACCAAATCCAGACCATCTACATTTTTTTCGAAATTATCGATAAAAGATTTATCAAAATTATACCAAAACATTTGAGACAGTAAGTTTGATAATTGCTCTGTTGTTTCATAACGCGGTGGAAACTGTCCTTTCACATAATTTTTGGCTGAACTTAATGATTTTTCATCAATACCATTTGTATGTAATTTATTCAATACTTCCAAAGCTTTATCAATTGCTGGTTCCGTCGTTTTAACGGCTGTAAAAGTGCTAATTACAAAAGACCCCCCATTCTTTAAAGCATTAAATCTACTTGAAGCACCATAAGTCAAACCAGAATTTACTCTAAGTTCATCATTTAGCATGGAAGTAAAACGTCCTCCAAATAATGTATTGACAACATCAATAGCTACATAATCTGGATTGTTTCTATTCACACCCGGTGCTCCAATATAAAATGTTGTCTCCTTAGCATCGCCTTTATTGACTAGTAATACCTTATTTTCAGTAGGAATGTTAATCGTTTTTGATGCTGGATTTTCTTCTTCTTTTGCTGATTTTTCCCAACCAGAAAACAACTTGGTTAGTTTTGCTTTCATTTCATTAGTAGCAAAATCTCCAACAATACTTATAACAGCATTATTAGGTTTATAATTTGTTTTATAAAAATCTTTAACATCATTAACCGTTAATTTACTAACAGTTGAATTATTTCCACTTAAAACATTTCCATATACATGATTTCCGTACAAAAGTGAATCAAAATATGATCCTATTACTAATCGTGGACTTTCCTTTTGTTGTTCAAGTGTAACTAATAAACGACTTTTTTCTTTTTCAAATTCTGAAGTATCAAAAACAGGATTGAGTAGTATTTCTTTAATGATAGCGAGTACTTTGTCTTTATCCTTAGCTGCAAATTTTGAAGAAAGACCAGAAAATTCTTTGGAAGCATAAGTACTTACATCAGCTCCTGTGAAGTCCAATTCTTCATCTAGTTTTATCTTTGTGAAATTTTTAGTACCATGTTTAAGAGCTGTAGCGGTTAATGATGCTAAACCTGCTTTATCGTAGTCATAAATTGCACCGGCTGGCAGTATGGCTGAAACACTGATGACAGGAACATCATGCTGTTCCATCAGATTAATTGTTAGGCCGTTTGGTAATTTAAAAGTGGTGTAATTTTGTAATTTAAAACTCTGCGCCGATAGATTTATACTGGTAATCACCAGTAGGCAGAATATTATGAGTTTTTGGTTGATCTGTTTCATAAAGTTAATCTTCTACATTTGTTTTTAATACTCCTACGGTTCTGTTACTTTTTGTAAAATATTTTTTGGCAACATTCTGCACATCAGCTACGGTAATTTTATTATAGTTAGCCGGTGCGTTGAACATTTTTCGATAATCTCCAAAAAACACTTCGTATGTACCTATATTATTTGACTTTCCATCGATGGTTTCTACTTGGGAGTAAAATTCCATCAGTTTCTGGTTTTTTATTTTCTGAAGTTCTGTTTCACTAATGCCTTCCTTTTTTATTTTTTCAATCTCAACATAAATCGCTTGCTCTAAATCAGCCTCTTTAACATCTTTATTAGCAACAGCATATACATTGAAAAGCTTAGGATCAAAACTATCTCTGAAATCAGTAAATACCTGAGTGGCCAATTGTTTTTGATCTATTAATGAAGCATACAATCGAGATGAATTCCCACTTGAAAGAACAGAACTAAGAATATTCAATGCATAATAATCCTCATTTTTAGACTCTGGCGTATGATACCCAATCATGAGATATGGAGTTGCTACTTCTTTTTTAACAATTATTCTTCGTTCCCCAGTTTGAGCAGGTTCAATAATGTGAACTTTAGGTGGAGCTGCTTGTGCAGGAATAATTTCAAGATATTTTTTAGCAAATTCCTTAACTTGTTTCATTTTGATAGCTCCAGAAACTACAACGACACAGTTGTTTGGAGCATAATAGGTTTTAAAATAGCGTTCCAAATCTTGTTGTGTCCAATTTTTCATATCATCTTCATACCCTATAACTGGCCAATGGTAGGGATGTTCCTGAAAAGCAGTTGCCTGCACAGACTGTGACAATAGACGCCATGGAGAATTTTCAAGCCCTGTACGACGCTCACTCAAAACCACACCTCTTTCACTTTCTACCATAGTAGGATCAATACTCAAACTGGAAATTCTATCCCCCTCAAGATCAAATATAACTTCAGATGCTGATGCTGGAAACCAGTTGGAATAGACCGTAACATTTTCAGTAGTATAGGCATTATTAGCACCACCGTTAAATTCCATGGTTTGGTCAAAGAGTTTTGGACCATATTTTTTAGCTCCATTGAACATCATGTGTTCAAAAAAATGAGAAAGTCCAGTGATACCTTGATATTCGTTTCGGCTTCCCACCTTATAAAACAAATACATATTGGCATTTGGAATGGAGAAATCTTCCACAACCAGAAACTTCATTCCGTTTGTAAGTGTAAACGTTTTTACATCATCTGCTTTCATTTGTGCATGTCCATAAAAGGATCCCAAAAAAATAAGATGGAGCATTATTTTTTTCATAGGTCAATAAATTAGTTACGTTAAAACTAATAAATTTTATTGACTATTTACAATTTTATAACAATGATGTTAAATTCATGGCTTTTTTATAACATTTAAATGGGTGATTCAGCAAATGTTAACTATTTTTTTAGCCACTAATTCACTGATTTTTTTCAAATCTTACTGAAGAAAAACTCGTGAATTTGTGGCTATTCTTAAAGCATTTTTCTAGCTTTTTCTAAATCTTCGGGAGTATCAATTCCAATTCCAACATGTGTAGTTTCAACCATTTTGATTCGTTTTCCAAATTCTAGATAACGTAATTGCTCCAGTTTTTCGGATGCTTCCAATGATTTCATGGGTAAATGGTAAAAATCCAACAAAGCTTGTTTTCTAAAAGCATAAATCCCGATGTGTTGCATGTATCTTACACCCACATTTTTCTCCCTAGCATACGGAATTACCGAACGCGAAAAGTACAAGGCAAATCCGTTTTGATCCACCACTACTTTTACATTATTGGGGTTTTCGATTTCGTATTCGTCTGTTATTTCACGCATCAAAGAAGCTAAATCCACTTTTTCATCCAAATCATTTCTAAAAATTTCAATCAGTTTTGCCAGAGGCTCTACATCTATAAATGGTTCATCCCCTTGCACATTCACCACAATATCCACATCCAGATTTTCAACCGCTTCGGCAATTCGATCACTCCCCGATTCATGCTCCTTAATACTTCTAATGGCTTTTCCACCATGAGAAAAAATTTCGCTATAAATTAAATCAGAATCCGTTACCACAAAAACATCATCAAATAAATGGGTGTTTATTGCGGCTTCATAAGTTCTTAAAATCACCGTTTTACCACCCAAATCCTGCATGAGTTTGGCGGAAAATCGTGTGGATGCGTAACGCGCGGGAATGACTGCTATTATTTTCATTTTTGTATTTTTTTTTTGCCACGAAGACACTAAGTCGCAAAGTTTTATTTTTAATCTTTTGCTGGTGAGAGTGTCCCGCTCGTACAATGTCATTAGGTTAAGCAGTTTTGACCGTCACTTCGAGTAATTTTGAACATTAAAGCTGTCGCATTAATGTTCAAAATTACTCGAAGTGACGAATCCTTAACTTAATGTCATTGCCCGCTCGTATCGAACACAAAATATTAATTCTCATTTATTATGGTCACAAGCGAGAGGTTTAAGCTAGCTCAGAACAATCGAGCTAATTGGCGACTAAGTTAGTATGTTTTTTTATGAGTTACAAAACTGTTCTAACTTCTCTCGACTTAAGTTAACTTTGTGATATTCCAAAAACTAATTTTTCGTCGAATTTCAAAACCTAATTTCTCGTAGAGTTGTATTGCTCCACTATTATCTTCAATCACATGCAAATAAGGAATCTTATTTTGATTAAAGATTTCATTTACAGTATGAGCAACTAATTGTTTCGCATATCCTTTTCCAGTATGATTGGGATGTGTTACTACTGCGCTTACTTCAACAAAATTATTCATTTGCATGCGCTCACCAGTCACGGCAACAAGTTCTTCATTTTTTAAAATACCATAATAATTGCCTAATAAAGCGGTTTTTCTTTTAAAATACCCTGGTTGTACCAAGTTCACCAACTCATATAAAGTATCAATATGTTCGTCAGTAAGTTTTATTATTTGTT
The DNA here is from genome assembly GCF_007097265.1 of Flavobacterium gawalongense. Lineage (GTDB taxonomy): Bacteria > Bacteroidota > Bacteroidia > Flavobacteriales > Flavobacteriaceae > Flavobacterium > Flavobacterium gawalongense. The sequence continues at coordinate 37,180 of NZ_VJZP01000029.1, forward strand.
CATTAATTACAATATCGATTGGATCATAAACAATCATTTGAAGGCAAATCACTTCTTTATTTAACTTCAATAGATTTGAAAGTTCCGGTTTTTCTCCAACAACAAAAAAATTGTCAACTTTAGTAGAATATTCATCGATAGACTTTGCAATCGCATTGTCTTTTACAAAACCACCAAACGGACAATAATCCGGATGATAGAATTTTATTCTGTCATAATCTACCGCAAAACTTTGATGCGTTTCTGATAACGAAAACCAAACCGGATTATCTAATTTTTTATTGTCTTGTGTTTTCACAATAATTTAGTTTTTAGAGGTTGATTTTAGAGATTATTATTCTTAAAAGAAGAAGTTATATTAGTTTGTGGTCACGAACGAGACTAAGTTATTATTAATTGAATTTTAAATTTATCATATGGTTATTTAAACTTTCCATTGACTTCATTTCTTTGAAAGGACTTTTAATTAAAAACGAAATTATCATATTTTTGGTAATTTCAAATGCTTTTTCTAAATCCTCAAAATCAATTTTTGTATTTGAACCATGAGCTATACTAGATCGTTTTTTATAGATATCTTTAAATTTTTTTGATATTTCTTTTCGTTCTTCCTTTTCTTCAGATATTATAAAGGCTAACGAATCTGCTAATTGACTTACAATGGATTGATTTACAAATGTTTTTTCATCATATTGAAGCATTCCTTCAATTGCAAATACAAATTGGATTAAAGATTTTGGATTGTCTCTATCGTTTATTGCTTTTCCAACCCATTCTATAGCATTCAATAATCTTTTTTCAATTTCTGTTTTATCTCTTTTCGTTATTAAAAACCAAATTTTATCATTACCCAATTCATTATTATTAAAATGGCTAGAATAATTATAATCTAGGTTTAAACTTAATATTACATCATTTTTACCTCTAAAGCCTAATCCAAAATCACTTGAAATTATTGTTCCCATTGTTGAATAGCCTCTAAAGTTAAATATTCCTATTCTTTTATCATGTGATAAATCTGCAAGTATATAACTGAAAACATTTTCAAATGACATACAATATTTATCCGCAATTTCAAAGGCTTTATCACTCTCTCTAGCGTCTATTTTTATACTAATTAATAAGTCAGATTTTATAATTTCAAAATATAAATCCTTATCGTTAGTTATAAAAGATTTTTCATTTAAAAGTTCTTTACATTTTTGTTTATTATAGATAGTAAAATCTCCGAATTTTAGTGAATCTGAATTCATTTGTGCTCCATAAAAAGGATAAAAAATTTCATGTTCAATTATTTCAATTCTTATTATTTCATTTATAATATCATTGAAATTTTCAGCTTTACATTGTGTTTTTTCACCTTTTAAAGTTCTAATTAATTCTATTATTCTATTTTGAAATTTAATAAAACTAAATGTTTCAAAAATTGATTTATTTGCGCCATATAGTTTTTCAATCGATTGTTTGTATTTATTAATATTTATTAAACCTAAAAATGAAATATTTTCTTCATCAAATCCAAAAGACTCGGCAAATTTATCATTTTGTTGATGTTGATGAATAACTTGAGAAATTGTAATTAATTCATTTATTAGTTTGGCTTCGTTTGTGTATTTCATATAATTTCTTAATTTCTAAAAATATTGCCGCTGACTTAAAACATAATCCTGTTATAAAATTTATCATCAATAGCATAACCCAAATATAAGATTTATTTCACAAAACCATCCTACATAATCTTCACCGATGTCATACTTAACGAACCCGCCAATAATTTATCATTAAACAAACTGAGTTCTTCCGTTTTTCCTTTTAATCCCAAAGTATATAGTAAAGGTAAATAATGTTCCGGCGTAGGAATCGCTAATTGAAACGCTTTGTTTTGTTTTTCAAAATCAATCAGCGGTTGAAAATTCCCGTCCACTAAATAATTATTTACCGTTTCCCTTGCTTCAATTGCCCAATCGTAACCGTAATTGTCTTTATCGAAGTTGTGATAATCGACCAATCTCAAATTATGAACAATATTGCCACTGCCAACAATCAAGATTCCTTTGGTACGCAACGCACTTAATTTTTGAGCCAACTCAAAATGGTATTGCCCGGATTTTGTGTAGTCAATACTCAACTGAATCACGGGAACATTAGCTTCTGGATATAAATGTTTGATTACACTCCAAGCACCGTGATCCAAACCCCAATGTTCGTCCAACTCTACTTCTACCGGTGTCAACAATTGTTTTGTTTCTATCGCTAATTCAGGACTTCCTTTTGCTGGATATTGCACATCAAATAACGCTTGTGGAAAACCGCCAAAGTCGTGAATCGTTCTTGGCATTTCCATTGCGGTAACCTTTGTCCCTTTGGTAAACCAATGCGCCGAAATACACAAAATAGCATTCGGTTGCGGCAACGTTTTAGCCAAGTTTCGAAAACCAGTCACAAACTGATTTTCTTCAATCGCGTTCATCGGGCTTCCGTGTCCCAAAAACAGCACCGGCATTTTTTCGGTATTCGAAAAAGAGCCTGAAATTTTATGTAAGTCGTTTAAAGTATTCATAATAAATAATGATTTATGATTACACTCAGTAATTGAAAAAAAGCTAACACGAATTTCACGAATTTTCACGAATTTTTTAACTTCAATTAAAAGGGTGTGAATATTCATAATTCAGATTGAATTATTATTTTTTCAAATTCGTATCAATTTTAGATTTTAATTAATTCGTGAAAATTCGTGAAATTCGTGTTTAATATTTTTTTACTCCACAAAATTTTCATCCTTAAAGCCTATCAAATATAATTTATTTTTTGCTCTGGTCATTGCGGTGTACAACCAGCGGATGTAATCTCTATTGATTCCATCCGGTAAATACGGTTGTTCTATAAAAACAGTATTCCATTGCCCACCTTGTGATTTATGACACGTAATCGCATACGAGAATTTCACTTGCAAACCATTGAAATATTCGTTGGCTTTTACTTTTTGGAATTGTTTATACTTGGTTTCGCCTTCATAATCTTTCAACACTTCCTGATACAATCTATTGGATTCTTCATACGTCAAAGAAGGTGATTCGCTTTTTATGGTATCCATTAATAATACCGTTTCAAACGGAATCTGATTGGGGTAATCGATCATTCGGATTTTTACTTTGGCAAACTTAAAACCGTACAATTCTTTGATATTGAAAATTTCTAATATTTCGATAATATCGCCATTGGCTATAAAACCTGCTTCATCAGAATCTTTTAACCAAAAATAATTGTTCTTCACCACCATCAGGAAATCGCCTGTGGAAAGTTCGCTTTCTTTATCGAGGATTTTGGTTCTGATTTGCTCATTATATTGATTCGCTCTTTTATTGGAACGAACAATAAAAGCGGTATCTTCTATACTATAATTACTATAGGCTGAATTGATGGCATCTTGAATATCGTATCCATCGGTCAAACGAACAATATCTTTGAATTTCTTGACATTAAATTTGAATTCATCGATAAAGGAATCTTTCAATAACTCCCTAAGTTCGGTTGCGTTATGCAAAATCCCGGAACTTTCTTCCTGACGCATGACTTCGTCCAATTCGATATGTTCTACTTCCTTATCATAATTTATTCCTAAAGTGCGAATGTCCAAAGCGGGGCTGATATCCAAATTCACCGGAGGCAACTGAGCCGTATCTCCCAATAAAATCATTTTGCAATTGGTTCCTGAATACACATAAGAAATCAAATCATCTAATAAGGAACCGTTTTCATATAACTTAGAATCCGAATTGGTATCCGAAATCATCGACGCTTCATCAACTATAAAAATCGTGTTTTTATGTTTGTTTTGTTGCAACGTAAACGAAACGCCACCACCGGAAGATTTCTTTGGGAAATAGATTTTTTTATGAATTGTAAAAGCTGGTTTATTCGAATAATTAGCAATTACTTTGGCTGCTCGACCTGTTGGTGCCAGCAAAACATATTTTTTATTAATGTCCAATAAACTATTTACAATCGTAGAAATCACGGTTGTTTTTCCAGTTCCTGCGTATCCTTTTAAAACGAAAATGGTCTTATTATCGGCTTCGGTTAAAAAAATAGCAATTTTTTGAAAAAAAATATCTTGTTTATAAGTTGGCTGAAAAGGAAATTTTCTCTGTAAAAGACTGTAAAACAAGGAGGAATTCATGTGAAGGTGATTGCTATAAATGAACATCAAATATAAGTATGAAAATCGAGGCAATTGCATAAATTGGCATTAGAATCAAAAAAAATTGTAAGTTTGTCTCCGAGTTTAATTCTTGTACTATATATAAAGGTAGAAATGGATTGAAAATCAAATTATGTCAATACAAAACACAAATATCACCGAAAAAAAATATAAAAAACTGTCCATTCAAGTTTCCTTGACTGGACTTTCTTTTTGTTGTTTTGACACACTTAACAATACGGTAACTTCATTTAACGAAGTGCATTTTGATACGTTTCATAAAGCCACAAAAATTGAAGAATTGTTTGGTGATGCATTTCGGGATTATCCGGAATTAAAGAATTCGTATGATGAAATTTTGGTCATTCACAATAATAATCTTTCCACTTTTGTTCCCACAGCTCTTTTTGACGAGAACTTTTTAGGCAGTTATTTGCAATACAATACCAAGGTTTTTGAAACCGATTTTTTTGCTTTTGATGAAATTCCAAACTATCAAATGAATGCAGTTTATATTCCGTATGTGAATATCAATAATTTTTTTATTGACCAATTTGGTTCTTTCGATTACAAACATGCCAATAGTATTTTGGTTTCGAAACTTTTGGTTGCTTCCAAAAATAAGGATGAGAAAAAGATGTTCATTCACATCAATTCGGGTCATTTTGAAATCATTGTGGTTCAGAACCAAAAATTATTGCTTTTCAATTCTTTTGATTACAACACGCCAGAAGATTTCTTGTATTACATTTTATTTACAGCCGAACAATTGAATTTAAATCCCGAAAACTTCCCATTGGAATTAATCGGAAATATTGATACCGAAAGTGATTATTTCAAAATCGCTTACAAATACATTCGCAACGTTTCACTTATTGATGTGGAAGATTTGCGATGGAACAATTATTTTTCTGAGGCCGAAAACAGAAATCATTTTATACTTTTCAACTCATGAGAATCATTTCAGGAAAACACAAAGGAAGACGCATTTTTCCACCAAAAGGGTTACCAGTCCGCCCCACCACCGATATGTCTAAAGAAGCATTATTCAATGTTCTGAACAACCATTTTAGTTTTGAAGGACTAAAAATATTAGACTTATTCTCAGGAACCGGAAATATCAGTTTTGAATTTGCCTCGCGCGGCAGCACGCCAATCACTTCCGTTGATGCTGATTTTGGTTGTGTAAAATTCATCAAGCAAGTTGCCTCTGAGTATGATTTTAATATTGCTGCCACAAAAAGCGATGTTTTCACCTATTTAGAAAGATGTAAAACTTCGTATGATATTATTTTTGCTGATCCTCCATACGCATTAGACCAAAAGACCTTTGAGAAAATTATAGTATTGGTTTTCGAAAAGGAGTTACTTAATGACGAAGGAATGATGGTAATCGAGCATTCAAAATATACCAAACTGGATCACATGATTCATTTTTCGTTTAAGAAAAGTTACGGTGGTTCTATTTTTAGTTTTTTTGAAATAAACGCTGATAATGACATGGAAGATTCTGAAAATGAATCAACCCAAAGCGATGACGAAGAAGAATAATCTCGATATTCTATAAATAGAGAAACCCTTGAAATTCCAAGAGCTTTTCTGTTTTAATTAAAGAATTAAAGTAATTATTTACCAATTACCCAACCCAAAGTAAAGTTTAATACAGGCACTAAACCACTGTCATTTTTTTCAAAATTATAACCAACGCCCATATTCAAATCAAGATTAAAATTCCCTTTGTAGGTTCTTTGAAAACCCCAAACCGGCGCTACAGTAATCGATGAATTTTCGGATAAAAAGTTATTATTCGTTGAAATTGATCTGAAATTATAAAAAGCGGACATAGCAACAAATCCTCCTGAATTATGGGAAGTAATTTTTCCCTTTCCTGCCCTTTTCTCTAAATTATAATAATGACGAAACTGTTCATTAATGTAAGGATAAAAGATCCAGGTTTTCCCAAAACTATTCGATGTATATCCATAACCTGAACTCAATTCTGAATAAAGCGTGTTTTTATTACTTAGACCGTGTTCGTAAACAAATCCCGGAAGTAATACATTAATTTTAAATTGACTTTTTTCTACGGCTGGTTTTTCTTGTGCGTTAGAATGTAAAATTGTCATTAAAATAAAAACAGCTAAAATAGCTGCTTTACCATTTTTAAATACTGGTAATTGCATGTATAATTATTATTAAGTTCTCGATATATCATTTGATTTATATCGGGAGCAAACATAATAATAAATTTTAATTTGTCAGAATTTTATTTTAATAATAAACTCAATCTCTCGTTAATTTCTCTAATATCATTTGATACGTAGGTGTTGCAACTCCAAATTTCACTGCTTGATCCACAACATATTTTGTCAAAGAAACTACTTCGGTATTTCTTCCAGCCAATAAATCTCTGTGCATCGATGAAGTGGCGTCTTGAGGAGATTTTTCCAGTTTGACAATCGTTTGAACCACAATGTCATTTGGCAACGCTAATCCTTTTGCGAAAGCGACAGAAGTAATCTCATTTAGCAATGAAATATAAATTGCTTTGTTAGCTGCATTATTCAAAATAGCACCAATATTTTGATTCAAATACGAAGTAGCCGAAGCCAAAGCAGAAATAAAAATGAATTTCTCCCAAACTGTTTCTTCGATAGTATCAACAAGATAACTTTCGATAGCAGCTTTTTCGAAAATGGATTGCAATTCATTCAATTTTGAAATTGGTGCTGTTTTAGAACCAAAAAACAGTTTTTCGTAAGGACCAATTTTCCGAATAACTCCGGGAGATACAATCATAGAAATAATATAAACACAACCTTGCAAAACAGTATTTTCAGGAAACAGCTTTTCTATGCGTTCCGTGGCATCGACACCATTATATAAAGGAAGAATTATTGTTTTTGGCGTAATGCAGTTTTTTATAGAAAGAAAACTACTTTCTATATCGTAGGTTTTAGTAGCGCAAATAAGGTAATCCAATTTCCCGATTTCTTCGGGATCATTCGAAACCAAATTTGGAAAAACAATCATTTCACTTTCATCTGACCCGAGCGATAGCGAACTGGCGGAGCAAATAATTTTTAATCCATTTTGTACTATTGCTTTTTGGGTTTCACCACGAGCAATAAATACAATTTCTATTGCTTCAGATTGAGTATAGGCTTTGGCTAATAATCCACCAAAATAACCGCCTACTCCACCTAATCCTAAAATCCCTATTCTTGTTTTCATATTATAAGTCGATCATATATCACTATTTCAAAGTAAACAACAAAGTTAAGTAATCAAACTTGCCACAAAGGCACAAAGTCTCAAAGAAAATGAGTTATTGATAAATAATTCTAAAAGTGTAAAGTGTAAAAAGGAGAAAAAAATTTAGCGTCTTTGTGCCTTTGCGGCAAAAAAAATGCATTGAGCAGTAAAAAAAAATGCAGACCTATAAGCCGGATTCTGTCTCCGAAAAATCGGAGCCTTATCATTTATCTAGGCTTACAATTACTCATAAGCTCAAGCTATCTACCCTTCAACAACGGACGAGAAGCCCTTAAATGCTGATATACTTGATATTTCACCGCATAGAGTTTACCTGGTTTCACTACAGCATTACCTGTACATACTTTCTGTTGCACTTGTCCTAATCCGATTGCTCGAACCGACGGGTGTTACCCGCTATGCTTCCCTATGGTGTCCGGACTTTCCTCTTTATTCCGAACTCGATTCGGAACCTGAAATCAGGTGTTGAAACAAGTTCAACATAAAACGATAAGGCGGTCTGCGGTGCGAATTTACAACATTTTTTCATGGATGTCAATTTTAGATTATTTACTTTAACATGTCTTTTGCAACGACTTAAAAATAAAATGGTTATCTTTATAAATAACAATTAATCTCCCATTAATCATGAAACCAACTTACCATTATACCACAGTTTTAGAAGCCTTAGAAGATTTAAAAGAAAAAGGCTTTACCTACGATTTTAATATTCATCAAGATGATATTAAAACAAATCCGCATAAATATGAAGTAAAACACGTATACCGCTACGAAGGGGATGCTGATCCAGATGAAGAATCGGTGGTATATGGCATAACCTCTGATTCAGGCGAAAAAGGAGTTTTCGTCGCTGGCTTTTCGGCAAATTCGGACAATGATGCCGCACTTGTTTTGGAAAAGTTATGTATCGAAAGTAGCGGGCAATGCAAACTCTAGTTGCTGTATAGCCATCTTATTAAAAAAAAAGAACTTCATTTTTAAGGTTTCCAAAAAAATTAATTATTAAGTTCGATGCAGTTATCCGAAATAATAATAGAGCGAATCAAAAAAGAAGGTCCAATATCTTTTCGGGATTTTATGGAAATGGCATTGTATTATCCTGAATTGGGATATTATAATTCTATACCGGACAAGATAGGATCCAATGGAGATTTTTACACCAGCCCTTATATTTCTGCTGACTTTGGGGCCATGATAGGTCGTCAAATCGAAGAAATGTGGGAAATTTTAGAAAAAAAACCTTTTACAATTGTTGAATATGGCGCTGGAACCGGTTTATTATGTCATGATATTTTAGATTATCTCAAGAATAATCTCCCTTTGTATGATAGCTTAACCTATTGTATCATCGAAAAAAGTGTCAGCATGCGTGAAATTGAAAAAAAACATTTGCATGAAAAAGTAAGTTGGTATAACTCCATTCAAGAAATTCCTGAGATTAATGGCTGTATTTTATCAAATGAATTGGTTGATAATTTTGCGGTGCATCAGGTAATTATGGAAGAACAGCTTAAGGAAGTCTTTGTAGACTATAAAGAGGATTTTATTGAAATTTTGAAACCTGCAAAAAAAGAACTCACCCATTATTTCGAAACATTAAATGCTCAACTGCCAAAAGGATTTCGCACGGAGGTCAATTTGGAAGCGGTATCTTGGATAAAAGAAGTTTCACAATCTTTACAGAAAGGTTATGTAATTACCATAGATTATGGTTCCTTGTCCTCTGAATTATACCACAACCACAGGAGTTGCGGTACATTATTGTGTTATCACAAACATCACAAAAATGACAATCCTTATCAATTTATTGGAGAACAAGACATTACATCTCATACCAATTTCTCTGCTATATCGCATTGGGGCACGCAAAACGGACTAGATTGTTGCGGTATCGTGGATCAAGCACAATTTTTATTAGCGCTCGGTATTAAAGAATATCAAAATATTGCTTTAATTAAAAATAAGGATAATTTGCAATTGGCAGCCCATGAGGCATTAATGAATTACAGATTATTGTTTGATATGGGGCCAAAATTTAAGGTTTTGATTCAACAAAAAGGAGTGCCAGAATTTCCGCTATCAGGTTTGAAATTTTTAAATTCTCCAAAAACTGTTTTTAGTTAAAAAACTATTCAATCAGATTTAGAAATTTTATTTTTTTGAAATTACAATTTAATTAGGAGCTGTTTCCTGCTCTTTGTTACAATCTTTTTTTAGGCTGAAAAAGCCTGAAAAAGGATTTTCACTTCAAACGCAGTTCACTGAACTCCTATAAAAATTATAGTACAGTGAAGTAATCAGGGCTAGAGCATTTGAGTCCTAAATACCCTTTTGTTAAATTATAAAATCTTTCAAGCCGCAAATTTTTCCATCTTTAAATTAAAACCTATATTTGCTTTCGAATAAAAATTCTATGGAACAATTTGTTGTATCGGCCCGTAAATATCGTCCTCAAACATTTAAAGATGTTGTAGGACAAAAAGCCATTACCAATACTTTATTGAATGCCATAGAAAGTAATCACCTTGCTTCTGCCCTATTATTTACAGGACCTCGTGGAGTCGGAAAAACAACTTGTGCCCGTATTTTGGCTCGGAAAATAAATCAGCCAGGGTATGATGATCCGAATGAAGATTTTGCCTTTAATGTTTTCGAATTAGATGCTGCTTCCAACAACTCTGTTGATGATATCAGAAATTTAATTGACCAAGTCCGTATTCCGCCACAAACGGGACAATACAAAGTGTATATTATCGATGAGGTTCACATGTTGTCTTCGGCAGCTTTTAATGCTTTTTTAAAGACATTAGAAGAACCGCCAAAACACGCCATTTTTATATTGGCAACGACTGAAAAACATAAAATTATTCCAACGATACTTTCTCGTTGCCAGATATTTGATTTCAAAAGAATCACTGTAAAAGATGCTAAAGAACATCTTGCCGAAGTTGCCACCAGTCAAGGGGTTAATTTTGAAGATGACGCTTTGCATATCATTGCCCAAAAAGCAGATGGAGCGATGCGTGATGCTTTGTCTATTTTTGATAGAGTGGTTTCTTTTTGTGGAAAAGATTTAACACGTCAGGCCGTTACGGAAAACCTGAATGTATTGGATTATGAAACATATATCAATGTAACCGACTTAATTTTGGAAAACAAAATTCCAGATTTATTAATCGCTTTCAACGATATTCTTGCCAAAGGATTTGATGCACATCATTTTGTATCCGGATTAGCTTCCCATTTTAGAGATTTATTGGTTTCCAAAACCCCTGCTACTTTATCTTTATTAGAAGTTGGAGAACAAGCACAACAAATGTATGGTGTGCAAGCCCAAAAATGCAGTCAAGACTTTCTTTTAAAAGGAATCGAAATTGCAAATGATTGTGATTTGAAATACAAACTGAGCCAAAATCAACGGCTTCTTGTTGAACTTTGTTTGATGCAACTTGCCTCTATCACTTTTGATGGAGAAAAAAAAAAGTTGACCAATTTATAATTCCAGCAATTTATTATAGGAAGAATGATTATTCAATAACGGTTCAAACCGAAACTGAAGAATCAAAACCTGTTATTCCAGTTATAGAATCAGTTCAACAAAAAGAACCGGAAGCTATAGATATTACTCCTATAGTTCCATCTCTTACAGTAAAAATTGATATTCCATCATCAAATGAACCAAAAATTTCCGCATTTTCATTATCGAGTATTCGTGCCAAAAAAGCATTAGAAGAAAGCAATAAAGGGATAGTAAAAGAAGTGGTTCATTTACCAACAGAAACTTTTACAGAAACGGAAATGTTGTTGCAATGGAATAAATATGCGCAACGTTTAGGGGATAAAGGATATAAAATTATGGAATCGTTATTACTCATCAACGATCCTAAATTGAATGGAACTGCCATTTCAATTGAATTGCCTAATGAAGGTTCCAAATTAGATTTTGAAAAAGAATTGAATGGACTTTTAGGTCATTTAAAAGGTCATTTACACAATCATGATATTACAATAGAAGTTATTGTGAATGAAAGTTTTGAAAATAAAAGAAGCTTTAATGACCAAGACCGATACAACAGACTTCTTGAAATAAATCCAAATATTGAACTGTTACGAACAACATTTGGATTAGATTTGGATGCGTAATCTTATGGAATAAGAGTTATAATATTAATTTGTATGACTCTCCGCTTAGCGGACTATAATTATTTTTTAGCCACGAATTTCCACAAATTTCACGAATTAGTGTTTAATTTTTCTTTTAAGGATAAAAATTCGTGACAAATTCGTGAAATTTGTGGCTAAATTTTTCTTTAGTATTATTTACGGATAGTCATATTAATTTGAATTGATTACTTTCTCAATTCTTTTATCAGGGTATGAGCCACATCATGGCTACAGCTATATATATAATGCCCGAAACCCATTCATTAAAAAATGAAAAAACAATCGCAATGATATATAATGCTGCCGATGATTTTCCTTTAAGATCTTTACCTATCGCTTTTTTCAGCAGGGAATTTTCTCCTTGGCTGGCAATAATAAAATTTTGCAATATCACATAGGAAATCCCTGCCATTAAAAGTATGAAGCCATATAAAGCCAGTGTGGCTTTGGCAAAATTATGCTCCCCCATCCATCCTGTTGAAACCGGAATTAATGATAACCAAAATAACAAATGAAGGTTCGCCCAAAGGATTTTACCATTTACTTTAGTAACACTTTGCAGCATGTGATGATGATTATTCCAGTATATGCCTACATAAACAAAACTTAATATATAGCTTATAAATTTAGGGAAAAGTAATTGTAGATCGCTAAAATTTTCCCCTTCCGGAACTTTTATTTCCAGTATCATAATGGTAATTATAATAGCCAAAACACCATCGCTAAATGCCTCTAATCTGTTTTTATTCATTAGTAAATCTTTAAATTCAAATTTCATAACTATTCAGCAACCACAAATACAAAACCATTTTTTTGGCCACTAAGTCACAAAGGCACTAAGTTTTAAATCATACGATTTTATGTTTTAAGCAAATAGATTAATTTTCTATACTTCGTAACTTATTTTCTTTGTGTCTTTGAGCCTTTGCGGCAATTTATGATTATTCTCCTTGTAGTTGAAATAAATCTTTAAATTCAAATTTTATATATAAATTATATGACTGTCCGTTACTAATACCAATGTAATTAATTTTGTCATTTCGACGAAGGAGAAATCTCATTAGTTGCTCTCGTTATGTGATTTCTCCTTCGTCGAAATGACAAAACAGCTAAATTTATTCATAAGATGTAGCTTGGTACAAGTACCGGACAGTCATAATAAATTATATCTTACCGTAATACATCGCTTTTACAATACCATCTGAAAGTCCAATTTTGGGTACATAAATATTTCTTGCGCCACTCCATTTCATTGCGTTAAGATAAATTCTTGTAGCGGGAAGAATTACATCGGCACGATCCGGATTCAATCCTAATTCTGAAATCCTTTGTTCGTAAGAAAGCGAATTCAAAAAAGCATACTGAGAATTCATGTAAATGTAAGACAAAGGTTTTTCTTGCATTTTTCCCGACATTTTGAAGAGTTTATTAATGTTCCCACCGGAACCTATTAAAGTAACTTCATCGTATTCTTGGGTATTTGTTTTTATCCATTTTTCGATTTCATCCCAAACAACGTCACATACCATATCATTAAGTAACCGAACTGTTCCAGCTTTGAATGATCTCGAATTAATCATTTTACCATTTGAAAATAAAGTAAATTCAGTACTTCCACCTCCAACATCCACAAAAAGATAGGTTTGGTCCGTTTTTAACAGATGATGCAAATCCGTTGAAGCGATTATTGCTGCTTCTTTTTTTCCATCAATGATTTCTATTTTGATATCTGCTTTTTTCTTAATCATTGCTACTACTTCCTTACCATTATAGGCTTCGCGCATCGCTGAGGTTGCAAATGCCATATAGCGTTCCACTTTATGTACTTTCATCAATAGATTGAATGCTTTCATGGCATCACACATTCGTTCCATATTCTCTTCTGAAATTTCACCTACTGTAAAAGCATCCTGCCCCAACCGTATAGGCACTCGAACAAGGGAACTTTTATTGAACTGAGGTTCTTTCCCATCTTGCTCAACAACATTTACAACCAATAAACGCATCGCATTTGAACCGATGTCTATTGCAGCATATTTTTTAAGTTTAATCATTCTTAATCTATGATTTGAATTTAGTTTCTTATTTTATTCGAGGACAATAGCAAATATGAAACCACTTTTTTAAATAATTTCTTCTAATACATCAATTTTGTTTTGATAATATCTATAAGTCTCTAATTGAGCCCTAAAAACAGGATCATGCTTTCTTACTCTATATTTATTATCTAATTTATAGGAATGATATCGCGCTTTTACATTTCCTTTCCAACCCAAATCAAAATTGTCTATTAGTTCATTTTTAATTTCTTGATCATAAATTGGGCAGGTAACTTCTACTCTGCCGTCCAGATTTCTGGTCATAAAATCAGCCGACGAAATATAAACTTCCGTTTGACCAGCATTACCAAAAATATAAATTCTGGAATGTTCCAGATAATTATCTACAATACTTATCGCTTCAATGTTTTCACTCATCCCAGGAATCCCCGGTATCAATGAACAAATCCCTCTAATTTCGAGTTGTATTTTCACTCCCGCATTACTGGCTTCATATAATTTATCAATCATTTTAAAATCAGATAAACTATTCATTTTTAACTTTATATGAGTCTTTCTGCCTGCTGATGCATGTAAAATTTCTCTGTCAATCAGTTTGTAGAATCGGGTTCGGGTGTAATGAGGGGAAACAATAAGATGTTTGTAACGATGCACTCGATAATTAATGTCAAAAAATTCAAATATTTTTATAATATCTTTTAGAATTTGTTGGTGACTTGTAAAAAGAGTGACATCCGTATATACTTTTGCTGTAGATTCATTAAAATTTCCTGTAGAAATAAAACCATATCGTTTTATTTTTTCATTCTCAATTCTTTCGATTACACATATTTTACTGTGTACTTTTAAGCCTTTTATTCCAAAAATGAGTTCAATACCTTCTGTTTTCATTTGCTCCGCATACGAAATATTAGAAGCTTCATCAAAACGAGCTTGTAATTCTATTTGAACAGTAACTTTTTTTCCGTTTTTAGCGGCATTGATCAGAGAACTTATTATCTGAGAATTTTTTGCCAATCGGTATAACGTAATTTTTATGGAAGTCACCTTTGGATCAAGAGCTGCTTCCCGTAAAAATTTAGTGAGATAAGAAAAAGATTGATAAGGTGCATTTAATAAATAATCTTTAGTACTAATTTTTTCTAATATACTTCCTTGAAGACTTAATCCTGGAATCGGCAAAGGTTCATTCGTTTTGTAAAGTAAATCGAATCTGCCAAGATTTGGAAAATTCATATAATCACGTCGATTGTGATATCTACCGCCAGGAATAATACTGTCAGTAGAAACAATCTTCATTTTATCAAGGAAAAATTGAAGTGTGTCTTTTTCTATTAACTGGTCATAAATAAAGCGAACCGGTTCCCCTATTCTTCTATCTTTAACGCTTGTAGAAATTTTTTCAATCATACTTTTACTTAAATCACTATCAATGTCTAACTGTGCATCTCTGGTAATTTTAATCATATGTGCAGAAACACTTTCGTAATCGAAAATATTAAAGATACTTTTCAAATTATGTCTTATAACATCATCCAGTAGGATTACGTATTGCTTTTCATTATTAGAAGGCAAAACAACAAATCGATTAATTGTTTTTGGAATTTCAATAACTGCATATCGAACTTCAGCAGTTTGATTCATAACTAATTTTACAGCCAAGTATCCTAAAGTATCTTTCAATAAAGGAAACTCAGCTAAATCATTTAATATTATGGTTACTAATTCCGGACTTAATTTTTGAATAAAAAAATCTTTTAAAAAATTTTCTTGCTCTCTGGAAATTTCATTTTCATTAATAATGAATATGTTTTCTTTCCCCAGTTTGGTTTCGATGATGTTTAAAATTCGTAAACTTTCGGATTGTTGCTGAATTACTATTTCGGTAATATCTTTTACTAATTGTTGCGCCGAAATACCACCAAGGTATTTCTCTCCAGATATTCCTGAGAGGCTTAATCTTCTGATAGCAGCAAAACGAACTCTGAAAAACTCATCCATATTATTCGAAAAAATACCTAAAAATCGTAATCTGTCCAATAATGGTACTGAATCATCTGCAGCTTCTTGAAGTACTCTTGCATTAAACGCTAACCAACTTTTTTCTCTATCAATATATTTATGTTCTAACACTTTATTTATTTTAAATCTTTGGGGAATATTATTTTTTTAGTTTTGCCTTTTTTAATGGTATCCCAGTTGTCTGTATCAAATTGCAAAGACACAAACCCGGCTGTAGGAACATTATTAATAAATGCATCTCCAAATTTATTAACAAAATTTGTAATAGCCTCATTATGTCCAAAAAGAATAACACTTTCTATACCATTATCGCACGATTTAACAACTTTTTCCAGTTTATTTTCATCAAAAGTATAAAGCGCGTCTTTGTAATCAATACATTCGATGGGATACGATATATTTTGAGCAAAAATCAGTGCTGTTTCTGAGGCTCTTTCAGCTGTGCTACTCCACATCACATATGACTTAGGAATAAAATCACTTACATTAGAAGATACCAAATGAGCATCTTTCATTCCCTTATGAGTCAACGGTCGATCTTTATCATGCAACGGAGCTTCCCAACTTGATTTTGCATGTCGTATTAATATTAGATTTTTCATACTTACAAGTTTTTATTCATCAATGACATTGTATCAATTTATTTGAGATTACAAATTACAAAATATTTTTTAAATCTAATTTTTATTCAAACACAAATAATGAAAATAAAGCTAGTTTATGATTATTAATCTTATAAAAAAACCTAAGTAAACGTGTTAAATAATTTATTTAAAAATACTATTATTCTTATGAAATAATAATAAAAAATACAGATAATCAACTGATTAAGTATTTTATAATGTTTTTTATTTGTTAATATTAATTTAAAATATAGATTTTAAATGTTAAAATTTTATTTAAAAGAAACAGGATTAGTATAAAAAGAAATTAAAATCACCTTTAAAAAGGCTGATAAGTAGCCTTTTTTAATTTTTTTTTAACAAGAAATGTCGTTTCAACGAGTATTTAGGTTATTGGTAGGAAAAAAAATTATAATTAAATCATTCTAGTTAGTTTAGCATCGAATATTGGTCTTTAAGTATCTAAAAACAATCTAATTTATATAAATATTTTGTTTTTGTCCCAAATAAATTAAATAAGAAATCATGAAAAAAATTACTTTTTTAAGGTTCATTACTTCATTAATATTGGTGTTTACAGCGATAATTTTTGATTTAAATAACATCTATGCGCAGAAATCGAAAAGTATTGTAAATGGTGATAATTGTATTAGTATAACTAATTGTCCTCCTGACCAATTTAAATGTGCAGATATGGTTGTTGATGGTCAGCTTGGTGCCAATTTCACTTGGGATTCGCCTACAGTCTCCCAAACTTGTTCGATTGGCGGTAATCCAAATGCCAATTTCCAAATGTTATTTGAATTAAATGAGTCAATATTAAGTTCCGAATGTTGGGATTTTAATTATATTTCAAGAGTTGGAGGTAGTAGTGGGTATCTAAAATTATTTTCAGGAAGTGATGGTGATAATTCAAACGATTCTAAAGTTACTACACCTTATTTAATAATTGAAGACGACACTAATGTTTCCATAAATGTAAATTTCAATGGTTCAGCCCCTTATACTGTTCAATTGATTTTAGTGGGTGATATAACACATCCTGATATATCCTTATCCACTCAAACAGTAACCGGGGGTGTCTCAACTTATAGTTGGGCTGCTGATTTTGATCCAGGCAATGGCGCCACAACTCAAATAACAGGAGTTTACAGGTTGAAATTTATTTTCCATTATACAGGTGCAAAACCAAGTAATGCAAACACAGGAGACACAATTATTGCGGTTAAAGCTATTTTAAATGATGATGGATGTTCTGCAGGTGTTGACTTTACCGTTACGGGACCTAATACCGGTTTTTATCCCGTTGGATCCCATGATTTACAATATGTTGCGACATATACTAGTCCAAGCGGTGTAATTAAAACAAAAACGTGCTCCTTTAACATTACAGTAGGCAGTTTGCCAACAGTCACTGGAACTACACCTTCAGCCCGTTGTGGGACAGGTTCTGTAACACTGGGAGCAACCGCTTCTGCAGGAATTATTAACTGGTATACTGATCCAACTGGCGGTTCATCTTTAGCAACTGGAAATTCTTATATAACTCCAAGCATCGCATCAACTACAATTTATTATGTGGATGCAACCGAAAATTCTTGTACATCTGCCAGAACTGCCGTGACAGCAACCATCAATCCATTGCCAACAGCAACCATTACCGGAATACTAACTGCTTGTTTAACGACTACATTAACTGCTAATACAAATGCAGTTTCTCCAATTTATGTTTGGTATAAAGACGATGTAGCTATTGGTGGGCAAACAGCATCGACACTTGTTGTTACAGCCAACGGAGATTATAAAGTAAAAATAATAAATGGATTAACTTTATGTGAGCAGACATCTTTATCTGCCGAAGTTAGTGTTGAAGATAGCACTGCTCCTGTAGTAAATGCCACAAATAGTTCAAGTACTATTTCATGTATTTCAGCTGCAACTACTCCAACGCCACCAAATGCAACTGATAATTGTTCTGGGACAATTAATGGAGTATTATTCTCAACAACAGATAGTCCAAATCCTTTAACCTGTGAAGGAACTAGAGAATATAAATATAAATATACAGATTCAAGTGGGAATTTTAGTTATTGGTTTTATACCTATACCATTGATGATAATATTGCTCCAACTGCAACAATACCTGCCAATATTACTGGTTTACAGTGTATAACTGATGTCCCAACTGCAAAAATAACGGATATAACTGATGAAACAGATAATTGTTCCGGACCAGTTACAATAACTGTTTCCGATACCAATAATGAAGCTTCTGGTTGTAAAGGAAGTCCATACATTGTAACTAGAACGTATACTTTAACAGATTGTGGTGGTAACAAAACAGATTTGGTTCAAACCATTACAGTTGAAGATACAAACGCTCCGACAGCTTCTAACCCTGCTGCCATTACCCTTAACGGTTGCAACGGAACTTTCCCTGCCGCTGATAGTGCTGTAGT
>NZ_VJZP01000002.1:0-166301 GCF_007097265.1 Flavobacterium gawalongense
ATAACGCTTGGATCCTCCGTATTACCGCGGCTGCTGGCACGGAGTTAGCCGATCCTTATTCTTACAGTACCGTCAAGCTCCCTCACGAGGGAGTGTTTCTTCCTGTATAAAAGCAGTTTACAATCCATAGGACCGTCATCCTGCACGCGGCATGGCTGGATCAGGCTTGCGCCCATTGTCCAATATTCCTCACTGCTGCCTCCCGTAGGAGTCTGGTCCGTGTCTCAGTACCAGTGTGGGGGATCTCCCTCTCAGGACCCCTACCCATCGTTGCCATGGTAAGCCGTTACCTTACCATCTAGCTAATGGGACGCATGCTCATCTTTCACCGATAAATCTTTAAATACATCTTGATGCCAAGTCGTATTACTATAAGGTATTAATCCAAATTTCTCTGGGCTATCCCTTTGTGAAAGGTAGATTGCATACGCGTTACGCACCCGTGCGCCGGTCTCTAGTTCCGAAGAACTATACCCCTCGACTTGCATGTGTTAAGCCTGCCGCTAGCGTTCATCCTGAGCCAGGATCAAACTCTTCATCGTATATTGTGCGAATTCAAATTAATTTGAACTCTTTTTTATATTCGACTAAATTCTCTAGTGGTTTTTTCAAATCTTCCGATTCTATTACTCTTATTCTTTTGTCTTGAAATCTCTTTCAAAACGGCTGTCAATTCAATATGTCTAGGAACGTGTTCTGCTTGTTTTTTCGTCTCGTTTGACTCACATTATGTGTCTCTGGAAGCGGGTGCAAAAGTACAACTTCTTTTTTAACTGGCAAGAAATTTTTGAAGTTTTTTTGAAAATTTTTATTTTCGTTTGCTTCTCGCTTTCTTAGCAGTTTGTCAAGGAACTTCGCTTGTTTTGCGGGGTGCAAATGTAACAAGCGTTTTCTAATCTCACAAGCTTTTTTGAATCTTTTTTTGAAAATAAATTTTCTCCCTTAATTCGTTTTACTTGTCAGTTTATTAAAGAACGTCTGCGCTATTGCGGGTGCAAAAGTACACACTAAATCCGCTTTCACAAGCTTTTTAAACACTTTTTTTTGATGTTTTTTGCACTTTTATTTTAACTCGCTGGAAACTTGCGTTTTGGACACAAAAGTTTTTTTCCTCTCCCCGACCCTCTCCAAAGGAGAGGGTGACTTTACGGGTAAAAAACTGTGGATATCATTACATATAAGCAATCTTATCGTTACCTTCTTTATTTATGGAATTCTTCTGAATAATGGGGATTTATTACTGTTTTGAAGGTTTGTTCCTTTCTGTAGCATCCATAAATAGCATTGATGAATGCTACCTATTATATAAGGTATACCGAATTTTATGAATTTATCAACTGCCCGCGTTAGGGATAGCAGCGAAAAGCCCGCAAGAAAGTGGAGTGAAACGCAACTTGATGAGGACTTGCAGCACATAGCCCGACCCATTATAAAAAAAGAGGCAACTACCCTCGAAGATAATTGCCTCTTTTTTTATAATGGGAAACGCACAAATTATTTTTTAATCGAAACGGATGGCTTTGACTGGTGAAATTTTGGTTATTATATAGGAAGGAATTAATAATACCAAGAAACAAATGGTGACCGTGAGTAGATTTAATAAAAGGATATATCCCCAATTTAGATATACTGGCGCTTGATTGACATAGTAGTTTTCAGGATTCAATTGGATTATGCCGAACTGTTGCTGGATTAGCAATAATAAGATACCGATTAGGTTTCCCCAGAATAGTCCTCTTACTATTAGATAAAAGGCATTGTAGAGAAATATTTTTCTGACTGACCAATTATTGGCTCCTAAAGCTTTTAATATTCCTATCATTTGGGTTCGCTCGAGGATAAGTACTAATAGTGCTACTACCATATTGATCGTGGCAACAAGTATCATGACTACTAATATGACTATAATATTGAAATCGAATAATTGAAGCCACTCAAATATGTAGCTGTATTTTTCGATTATGGTTTTTGTGCCCAGTGTTGATGATGTTTGTTCGTAGACTTGCTCTCCTATTGATTTTATATTATTGAAATCATTTACAAAAACTTCGAAAGCACCTACCTGATCTGGAGCCCATTTATTTATGCGTTGTATGTGGCGAATATCGCCTATAATATATGTAGCGTCGAATTCTTGAAAACCAGAGTTGAAAATCCCTGCTATTTTAAATCTTCGGATGTTGGGCAATTGATTTTGATTTTCTTTGATAAAAAAAGTATTGAAGAAATCACCAACTTTTAGATTGAGTCTGTTAGCCAAAAATTGCGATATCAATACTTCTTGGTTGACATTTTTTGAAAAATCAGGAAGCTTTCCTGAAACAAGATACTCCTTTATATTATCCCATCTATAATCGCTCCCAACTCCCTTGAAGATGATTCCCTCGAAAGCAGTTTCGGTTCTGATAATTCCAGCCTTACTGGCGATAGCTTGAATATGACTCACTCCGGGAACAACCGTGAATTTTGGATAAAAATCCTGTTTTTTAGAAATTGGAACTAATGTAACTTCGGATTGATTGTTATCGTAATTCGAAATAATGATATGTCCGTTAAAAGCCGAAACCTTTTCTCGGATTTTTTGTTGCAACCCAATTCCCGTTGCTACCGAAACTATCATCATAATCATACCAATGGCAATTGCCGAAATTGCAATTTTTATAATTGGCGCAGATATGCTACTTTTATAATCTTTAGCAGTTATGAGTCGTTTGGCTATGAAATATTCTAAATTCAATTTGATTCGATTTCTAATTTGGATTTGCTTCGCCAGTTCGCGTCGCTTGTGCCAAAAATACAGCTAAAACACGAATTACACTAATTGGCATTAATTTTATTTGAACCTATATATGATACCATTCTTCAAGACATTTCTTTACCTTACCTTCTTAATAATCATTTCGACTTCTTGTTCGGCTAGAAAAACAGATTTAAGAGAAAATGTAAAATCAGATTTAGAAAAAGATAATAACAATTCTTCCGCAACAATAAAGACTGGAGCTGACAATTATGAAAACAATCTCCCATTATTACAGAACAAGAAAATTGGAATTGTAACCAACCAGACTGGAATTCTCTCCAATAAAACGCATTTGGTAGATTTTCTATTAGAAAAAAATATTGCTATCCAAAAAATATTTGCACCGGAGCACGGTTTTCGTGGAACGGCTGATGCAGGCGAACATGTAATTGATGGTAAAGATTCTAAAACTGGACTCCCAATTATTTCGCTTTATGGGGACAATAAAAAACCGAAACCTGAACAATTAGCTGGGATCGATATACTAGTTTTTGATTTGCAAGATGTGGGTGCTCGATTTTATACTTATATCTCCTCTTTACATTATATTATGGAAGTTTGTGCCGAAAATAACATTCGGCTATTAATTCTTGACCGACCAAATCCTAACGGAAGTATTGTTGACGGACCCATTTTAGAAACAGCATTTTCAAGTTTTGTGGGCATGCACCCGATTCCTTTGCTTCACGGAATGACAATTGGCGAATATGCACAAATGATTAATGGCGAGAAATGGTTGAAGAATGGCGAACAATGCAAACTGACGGTTATACCATGTCTTTATTACAACCGAAAAATGAATTATAGTTTACCTGTAAAACCTTCACCAAATCTTCCCAATGATCAAGCCGTGAATCTTTACGCTAGTTTGTGCCTTTTTGAAGGCACGAATGTAAGTGTGGGACGTGGTACCGAAAAGCAATTTCAAATTTATGGCTCTCCTTATTTACCGAAAGGCAGTTATAGTTTTATTCCGAAACCAAATTTCGGCGCTCAAAATCCAGTTTACAATGGTATAGAATGTTACGGAGAAGATTTATCAACACATACAAGAGTAAATCGACTGGAATTAAAATGGTTAATTAAAGCCTATCAGACCACATCAGATAAATCAAAATTCTTCAATCCCTTTTTTACAAAATTAGCAGGAACTAAAAAACTGCAACAGCAAATAGAAAATGGAATACCCGAAAAGGAAATCAGACAAAGCTGGGAGAAAGAGTTAATTGAATTTAAAGAAATGAGAGCCAAATATTTGATATATTAGTCGAAAGTTTTAAAGTCAAAAGTCCTAAGGTCGCTTGAAAATCGGATTCAACTTTCAAACTATTGTCTTTACAACTTTAAGACTTTCGACTTTCTGACTAAAAAAGAGGCAATTTCTTCTTCATTTCTTCTACAATATTATAAGCTGCCGGACAAATAGCTACATTTTTCAACGTTAGATCCGTAATTTGCTGAAACTTTTTTCTATCCGTATGCGGGAATTCTCTGCACGCTTTTGGACGGACATCATAAATCATACAAGCATTTTCATTATCCAGAAAAGTACATGGCACACTTTGCAACACATAATCCCTGTCTTCATCGATTCTCAAATATTGCTCGATAAACTGTTGTGGCTTTTGTCGTAAATATTTTGAAACACGCTCAATGTCGGCATCCGTAAATAAGGGCCCCGTAGTTTTACAACAATTGGCACACTTTAAACAATCCGTTTTCTTGAATTCAGCATCATGCAAATCCTGCATCACGTAATCCAAATTCTTTGGTGTCTTCTTTTTCAGCTTATCGAAATACTTTTTGTTTTCGATATGCTTATCTTTGGCTTCTTTAGAAAGATTGTTTACAATTTGTTTCAAGTTTAAAGTTTAAAGTTGAGGCACAAAAGTAACAAACTTAAAACCTGAAACCTGAAACTTTAAACAAAAAAGATGAAAGACCTTTTTGGCAAAGCCATACTTGATTTTCAAACTAATAATTCCCCGGAAGATTTAATCACGGAAACCTCCATTTCTGAAGAGGATGAAATGAGCGTTGCCTATTTATTTCGTTCTTATGATGAAATGCCAAAACTGGAACAAAAAGCCTTACAACTTGCTAAAGGTAAAATTCTGGATGTAGGTTGTGGCGCAGGAAGTCATAGTTTGTATTTACAAGACCAAAGAAATCTTGATGTCCATTCGATTGATATTTCTAAAAATACAATTGAAGCCTGTCAACTAAGAGGTTTAAAAAATGTTCAAGTTCAAAATATTCTTGAAATGGACTCTGATAATCCTGAAAATAAATTTGACACCATTTTATTATTAATGAATGGCACCGGTATTTTTGGTACACTAAAAGACACAGGCAACTATTTACAAAAGCTAAAAAATTTACTCAACCCAAACGGACAAATTCTTATAGATTCTTCTGATATTATTTATATGTTTGATGATGATGAAGATGGTGGAAAATGGATACCCAGTAACGGCTATTATGGCGAATTGACTTTTACAATACGTTATAAAAACCAAGTCGAAGACAAATTCCCTTGGCTTTATCTCGATTATAATACTTTGCAAAATGCGGCTTTCGCCAATGGATTGTACAGCGAATTAATTCTTGAGGGGGAGAATTACGATTATTTAGCCAAACTTTCCATTAAGAAATCTGCAATTTAAAATAAAAATTAAGAAAGAAAAAAACAGTAAACATGGAAAATTCAGCATTGGAAAAATTACGATATCCTATTGGTAAATTTATAGCTCCTGAAGCCTATTCTAGCGAATACCTAACTAATAAAATAGCAGAAATAGCAAGTTTCCCAGAACGATTGAAAAAAGAAGTGATTCGTTTAACCGAGGAGCAACTCGAAACACCATACCGTCAGGACGGCTGGACGATTCGTCAAGTGATTCACCATTGCGCCGACAGTCACATGAATTGTTTCATTAGAATCAAATGGACACTGACCGAAGACAAACCTGTAATAAAATTTTATCACGAAGATCGTTGGGCAGAATTACATGATAATTTAACTATGCCCATCCAGCCTACTCTTTCTTTTCTGGAAGGTTTGCACTTTCGTTTAGCTTATTTAATGAACAGTCTTTCTGAAACTGATTTAGAAAAATCCTTTATTCATCCGGAGCATAACGTCGCATTTCAATTGAAGGAAATAATCGGAACTTATGCTTGGCATGGAAACCATCACTTAGCACATATCACCCAATTGAAAAAACAAAAAGGTTGGTAATTTTAGGAGCTATTTACTTCGTCAGTTCACTTCGTTCGTGTCCGGCTATTTGCTATATCTTTTTTGTCTCATTAAAGAAAAGAGACAAAAAAGGGCAAATGAAATTCACTGAACTCATATAAAAATAAGAATTATGTGAAGTAATCTGGGCTAGGCAATCGGATTGCAAGAAGTAAGCGTTCCGAAAATTAGTTAGCAAATTATATTATCAATTTAAAACCCCAAACAGCAATTGTTGTTTGGGGTTTTAAAGTTTTAAGGGATATTCAAATATTTGTGTGTTTGTAGAGAGACACGCCATTTTGGATTATTCATAACATAATCTACAATTAACGGAGTCATTTCTTCTTTTTTACTCCATTCTGGCTGAAGAAATAAAATGGCATTATCATTAACCTTTTCAGCTTGCTCTTCGGCAAAAATAAAATCGTGTTTATTGTAAATGATTACTTTCAACTCATGTGCATTATCATAAACGGTTTGAGTTGGCAATTTATTTTTCTTTGGAGATAAACAAATCCAATCCCAAATTCCCGTTAATGGATATGCCCCCGAGGTTTCTATATGAACTTTTCTGTTATTTTCTTTTAGTTTTTGCGTAAGTAAACTCATGTCCCACATTAAAGGTTCGCCACCAGTGACTACAACGGTTTCTGAATATTTACTAGCATTTGTAACTATTAAATCAATACCTGTTGGAGGATGTAATTCGGCATTCCAGCTCTCTTTAACATCACACCAATGACACCCCACATCACATCCGCCAATTCTAATAAAGTATGCGGCTGTTCCTGTATGAAATCCTTCACCTTGAATAGTGTAGAATTCTTCCATCAACGGAAGCATGGCGCCTTTATTAACTTCTAATTGTATTTCTTTTGATAACATTATTTAATTTTAAAGTGCAAAGATAGTTAATTAGAAAGGGAGTTAATTTGAAATTTTGAAAATGCTTTTTGAAAACTACTAAACTTAATCACTGTTCCGATTACATCATTATTTTTCATTTTCATTTGGGGTCAATGAAACGGTGTTTAAATTGATGCCCCATTCCGTCTGGTTCTCAAAACGAGATAAAATGAATACTGCGAATAACAGGACTGAGCATAAAATAAATTCTAATGTTTATGGTCCAAAAAAAACGATAGTTCAGTAGAACTATCGTTTTTTATAAATGTAGAAATATTTAAAGTTATTTCAATGATTTCAATGCGTCTAATGCATATTGATTAGCAGGGTCAATAGCAAGTGTTTTATTTAAATATTCTTTTGCTTTTACTTTATCCGTTTTAGAATAGATTACGGCAATATTATTATAGGCTTCTATAAATTTAGTTTTTACTGCTGGTTTAGCTACTTCTTCAGCCCCTTTTTCTGTTGTTTTATCTATATAATCTTGATATGATTTAACCATTACATCATCATTTTCAAGCAATCTATTTGTTCTGGCTCTATACAAATATGCTTCTTGATATCCTGGAGATGCGGCAATTACATTAGCAAAAGCGGCATCGGCTTTTTGTAGAGCAATAGGATCTGCTTTTACGTCTTTTCTGTTGTTATCATAATATAACGATAAGCCATAATAAACATTATCATCTAAATAATTTCTAGAATCTTTATTAGAAGAACTAAGCTCAAAAATCGAAGCGGCTTCTTTGAATAATTTTTGAGTAAAGAATTTTTTACCCACTTCATTCAATTCTTCTGCTGCTATAGGTAAAAGTTCAATTCCCTTTTTGATGATAGCCAACCCTTCCTTAAAAGCAATTGGATCTACAGATAGTCCGTCAGCGCTAGTTCCTTTTTTAATTTTTACCAAACCTAAGGTAATATAATCTTTAGCAATAATCTTGTTTGCTGGATTTGATATAAAACTTTCTAAAGATGTCTTTGCTAAATCAAGATTCCCATTTTCATATGCTGCATATCCTAAATAGCGTAAAATTCTTGGGTTAACATTATCCAATTGTTTCATTTTATTAGCTTCTATTTCTAGTGCTTTGTAATCGCCCACAAGAACAAGAAAATCAGCATGACGCATACGAGAAGTAATAGAATAATCCGTTAAACTCATGTATTTATCATAAAAATCAATGGCAGATTTCATACTCTCCACAGATTTTGAAGGTTTGTTTCTACCAATATTATAATAGGTTTCGGCAAGCTCTCTGTATACAGGCCCGTAATTTGGGTTTACAGCAATTACTTCATTAAATGCTTTGATTGCTTCATCATATGATTTAGCTCCTTTAAGCAAAACACCCAATTGCATTTTAGCTCTTATCAAAGTAGGATCAGCTTGAAAAGCACCACGATATGCCACGTAAGCCTCATTTTGGTTTTTATCTCCATAAAAAGCATTACCCAGTTCAAGTAAAACTTGAGCATCTTGAGAATTGTTAATTTTGGCTCTGCTTAAAATAGCAAGAGCACTTTTATAATCAGGTTTATTAGCAGCCATATAAGCTTTACCTATATAAACAAATTCCTCAACATCTTTCTTTTTCACATCTTTTGAAGCCAATGCAAAATTAGTTTGTGCCGCTGCAATATTCCCGTTGTCTAATTCTAATTGTCCTAAACCAATATAATTAAGTTTAGCTCCTTCGCCAGCGCTTAATCCTTTTTGAAAATAGATTTTAGCACTATCCGCTATATTTTGTGTAAGATACACGTTACCCAAAAGAAACGAGGCTCTTCCTGATGGTTTTGTATTTATAATCGATTTTAAAATCGACTTTGCATTTTCAAATTGCTCTGCGTCAATTGCTTTTTTTGCCTGATTTAAATCTTGAGCCTGACTTACGGTTACCGAAGCCAATAAAGCAACACTAAAAATTTTAAATTTATTCATCTTTATTATAGTTAATTTATTTTTTATCATTTCCACTTTTATTTCTTATTGTAATATTCCTTCCTGGAATACGAATAGGAAGTAATCCCGATTTTAAAATTATCCTTTGTCCTATATCTCCCGCAACGAATGAAGCAAAGCCCATTCCCAAGCCAGAATATCCTTGACAATTTATTACATACAAATCACGTGCCAAAGGATATTTCCTTTCCGCTATATTATTTTGTGATGGCGTAAAGGAATTATCACCTGTAAGTCCTTTTACACTTAAAGTATTCACACTATCAACATACTTTTGCATGGCCGGTAACGGCTGAGAAAGCCAATTAACTCCTACTACTCCAATCATCCCATCATTTTCTGATACATATTTTATAACCTCATCATTAGTTTTAAATGAAAAAACGCCTTTCTCAGGTATAGCTTTTATACCTGCCAGAGAATTCATGTATCTTACTGTACTCGAGTTTGGGTTGTCAAAGACTAATCCTTTAATGGATGCAACTGACTTTCCTTGCATAAAACTAATCACATCTTTTAACGCTACAATAGTATCATTATTATTTTTATTAGAGATAAAAGCAACTGCATCTGTAGCAAAAACTGTTATTTTAGGGGTAATTTTTCTTTGTTCAAAAATTTTCAATTCCTCCATTGTTAAATTTCTAGACAAAATAGCAATTGCTGATTCTTCCTTGAACAAAGAATTAACAGTTTCGGATTCTGATTTTGGAATAAGTTTAATCTTAGCCTCATATTTACTTTCAAATACTGCCACTTGATCCTCAATAATAGGGGTTAAGGTTTCATCCACATAAATAGATGCAGAACCTTTTAGAATAGTTTCTTTGTTCTTTGGACTTTTAGATTGATTACAAGCAAAGAACATTACAATTACTGAAATAAAAATAAAATACGGAAGTTTAGCATAATTTTTCATAATCTAGTGTTTGTTATCATTAATAATTCGAAAAAACCTAAAAGAAGAATACACAATAAGCAATACCCCAAAAGCAATTCTATAATTAGGATGAATTGCAAGAGGAAAATTCTTCATAAAGATAATCAATAAACCTAAGACAAGATAAACTAGAAAAAACAAAATCCCCAAAACGAGAAGAAATCGCTCTTTGAGCGATTTCTTCTGAATATTAATAAGTATGCGCTTTAACATTATTCTGCTGATTGGATAGTAATAGGCAAAGAATAAAGAACCCTTACTTTTTTACCATTTTGTTCACCAGGTGTCCATTTAGGACATTTTTTTAAAACACGAATAGCTTCTTTTCCAGTACCATAACCGATATCTCTAATTACTTTAATATCAGTTAAAGAACCGTCTTTTTCTACTACAAAAGTAACATAAACTTTACCTTTTAATCCTTCTTCTTCAGGAGTTTGATAATTACTACCAACAAATTTATAAAATTTCTCCATTCCTCCAGGAAAATCAGGTTTTACCTCGATACCTGCTGTGTTATAAATTTGAGTATCCTCTTCTACAACTGCACTAGGTCCGCTACCAACTGGTTCAACAGTTAATTCAGCATCAGGATCTCCTTTTATAGTTTCTGCACCTAATTTTTTGTCTTTTATTTCAACAATTTTTGGCGGTTCTTCTGTAACCTCTTCTGCTTTAGCCACAACTGGCTTAACAAATTTTACCTGATCTACTTTTGGAGGAGGAGGAGGAGGTGGTGGAAGATCTTTTTTAACTTCTTCTTTCTTGGGTGGCAACTTTACCGTAGTAATTTTAGTGTCTAATGTTTCAGATTCATCCGAAGAATTAGGAATAAGACTCATGATAAGTGGAGCACTAACAGCAAGAGCGAAAACAATTGCGCCAAGCACAAGAGCTTTAACCGTAGTCTTCGTATTTGTTTTTCTAAGTTCATAAGCGCCATAGGCCTTATTACGACCTTCGAATACAATATCAAGCCATTGGTTTGTGAATATATCTAATTTCATTTTTCTTAGTTATTAGGTTATTGAGTAATAAGATAAACCTTATTTACCTTCTAACAATTTTTGTTCCTCAGGAGTAAAATCATTTACAATCGCATACGTTGGAACGTCAACAATTGCCATTTCATCTAGAATATCTACTAAATTGCGGTAATTTGATTTTTTACTTGGTTTGATAATTACAATCATCCCTTTATCTTTCTTACCTGTGTATTCTAAAACTGATTTTTTTCTCTTCAATAATTCTTTACGAATCCCTTCTTTACCATAAGAAATCTCCTTAGGACCAGCAATTGGAGTTGCCAATAAACCCATATAATATGTCATTTTATTATTATCTCCTAATAATATTGTCATAGTTCGGTTTTCATCAACTTTTATTGGCTTATCCTTATTTTTATCATCTTCCTTATCTGGCAAACCCAAACTCATCGATTGCGGTTTAGACAACGTAGTAGTAAGCATAAAGAACGTGATTAATAAGAAAGCTAAATCCACCATAGCAGTTAAATCTACTTTTGCGTTCGATTTTTTACTTCTTACTTTTCCACCTTTTTTGCCACCACCGTCGCCGGTATTTAATTCAGCCATTTTAGTGTATTTTTTTTAGTTATTTATCTTTTGCTCTCAAACCAGTAACTAGATTGAAGCTATTGATTTTTTGCTCTTGTAAAATATCCATTACTTGCTTAATAGCCGGATATTCTTCTTTTGCGTCACCTTTTATGGCAATTTGCAATTCTTTGTCAGCCACTTCAATATTTGCAATACGAGCATTGTAAATCCACTCTTTCAGTTGATTGTCAAGTGAATCTTTAGGAACACCCGGTTGACCCGCTTTAGCTCTATCAGCAGCTTTCATATCTATAATTTGCTTTAGACTTTGTATTGGTACACCAAAACCATCCATTAATGCAAATTTATTCGAATCATCTTCAGTAAAAGTTACGCCATACTTTTGACCCATTAACTCAAGGGTTCTTTTTCTAACCTCTCTACCTTTTAAGTCAAAGAATACTTTTCCTCCTCCAACAGTAATAGTAGCTAAATCAGTTTCCGGCAACTTCGTTTGAACTGTTGATGCAGGCGTATCTACTGGCAATGCTTCTGGAATCTTAGCTGTAGCAGTTAAAATAAAGAAAGTAAGCAAAAGAAAAGCCACATCACACATAGCCGTCATATCAATAGACGCTGCTTTTTTGGACATTTTTATAGCCATTAATATATTTTTTAATATTTATAAGAAAATAGCACTTTAAATAAGATTGCTATTTTCTTATAAAATAATTAATTATTTTTGTGTACTTCTGTAGTGTCTGTAAGTATTTACAATTGTATTACCCGCCTCATCAATAGAATAAGTCAAAGTATCAATTTTAGAAGTAAAAAAGTTATAAGCTACAATAGCTAACGCTGAAGTCGCGATTCCTGTAGCAGTATTGATAAGTGCTTCAGAGATACCGTTTGCAAGTGCAGCTTGATCTGGAGTACCAGCAGCAGCCAAAGCACCAAATGCTTTAATCATCCCTGTTACTGTCCCTAACAAACCTGCAAGAGTTCCTAATGATACTAATGTAGAAAGAATAGTCATATGTTTTTCTAACATTGGCATTTCTAATGAAGTAGCTTCTTCAATTTCTTTATGGATAGTTTCAGCAGCTGCTTCGCTATCTAATCCTTCTTTTTTAACATCTTGGTATTTCAACAAAGCTGATTTTATTGCATTAGCAACAGAACCTTTTTGTTTATCACAAGTATTTATTGCTCCTTCGATATCACCAGTAGTGATACTTGTTTGTACATTTTTCATAAATTGATCAAGATTTCCTTTACCAGCTGCTTTTGAAATTACTGCAAAACGCTCAAATGAAAACACAATAACCATTAATAAACATCCTAATAAAATAGGTACAATAGGACCTCCTTTATATACCATCGCTAAGTAATTTCCAGGGATTGGGTGACCTGTATTAACACCACCTTCGAAGTTAGCACCATTACCCATTATAAAATTCCATATTATCCATCCAACAAAAACACATGCTACAATAATGATTCCTGAAATCATTCCTCCTCCTTTTGAACCGTTTTCTTTTTTAACGTTTGCCATTTTTTTTTAATTTTAATAGTTTTAAATAATTTATTCTTTAGTTATAATAAACTTGTAGTGGAGCAAATTTATATTTTTAGTTTAAATAAAAAAACTTTTTTTAATTTTATTCTAATTAATTTTATTCGAAAAAAAATATTCGTTAATTTTTAATTTGCATTTATGTCAAAATTCCTAAGCAAATCAGTTATTTTACAAAAAAAAACATGTCTTTTTATGATTTATTGATACAATATTTCAACAACTAGATCGAAATAGTTAAAAATATTTTTTTCCATTATTAACAATAAAAAAGCAAGAAAACTGCAGTTAACACTTTAATTACACGTATTAAAAAAAATAATCCCTTAAAAAACGACTTTAATTCAAACATTTTATGAGCAGAAAAAACGATTTCATACAGGATATTACTAACGGTTATATTTCAAAAGGAGAAAGCATTATTTTAGGTGGAGCGATATTAGACGGCGAGGCTTTGGCTGACGCACATGTAAAAATACCATTAAAAACCTTGAATCGACATGGGTTGATTGCAGGAGCAACCGGGACTGGAAAAACCAAAACCATTCAAGTACTTTCGGAACAATTATCTACTTTTGGAATCCCAGTACTCATGATGGATATAAAAGGAGATTTTAGTGGCATCGCCAAAGAGGGGGAAGAAAAACCCTTTATTACCGAACGTCATGCTAAAATAAAGATTCCGTATAGCGTATCAAGTTTTCCAGTTGAGCTATTGACCTTATCCGAACAGAATGGAGTACGCCTTCGTGCAACAATATCAGAGTTTGGCCCAGTGTTATTCTCTAGAATATTAGGCTTGAATGATACGCAAGCCGGCGTAGTATCAGTGATTTTCAAATACTGCGATGATAATAAAATGCCTCTGTTAGATCTTAAAGACATCAAAAAAGTAATCAATTACATTACAGAAGAGGGAAAAAACGAAATCGAGGAACACTATGGTCAAATCTCTACTTCAACAACTGGCACTATTCTCAGAAAAATAATTGAATTGGAACAGCAAGGAGCTGATCTGTTTTTTGGAGAAATGTCTTTTGATGTAGAGGATTTAATGCGCATTGACGAAAATGGTAAAGGATATATCAACATCTTAAGATTGACTGATATTCAAGATAAACCAAAATTATTTTCGACATTTATGTTGAGTTTATTAGCCGAAATCTACCAACAAATGCCTGAAAAAGGAGATTCAGACCAACCAGAATTAGTTATTTTTATTGACGAAGCCCATTTGATTTTTAATGAAGCCAGCAAAACCTTATTGGAACAAATAGAAACTATTGTAAAACTAATTCGTTCTAAGGGGATTGGAATTTACTTTATAACCCAAAATCCAATGGATATTCCTAGTGGTGTTTTGGCGCAATTGGGTTTAAAAATCCAACATGCTTTGAGAGCTTTTACTGCTAATGATCGAAAAGCTATCAAACAAACGGCCGATAATTATCCTACATCTGAGTATTACAAAACCGATGAAGTTTTGACCAGCCTTGGAATTGGAGAAGCATTGGTCACCGCATTGAACGAAAAAGGAATACCAACACCCCTTGCAGCAACCATGATGCGCGCACCAATGAGCAGAATGGATATTTTAACTGAAAGTGAAATTCAGGAAATCAATAACAAATCAAAACTGGTAAAAAAATATAGTGAACTTATTGACCGTGAAAGTGCTTACGAAATGCTTAATAAAAAAATTACTTCTATTGAACAAGAAGTTGCAGCACAAGAACAAGAAAAAGCAACTGAGAAAGAACAAAACAGTGGACCAAGTACGGCAAGTGTTGTAGGGAAATCGGTTTTAAAAGTATTGACTAGTGCAACTTTTATAAGAGGCGCTTTTGGCATTTTAACAAAAATATTCAAAAAATAAATTCTCCACACCCTTTTAGAATTAAATTTCTTTAAGGGTTTTCAAAAATTAGTTCGAAAAATGAAAAAATATTTTATTCAAAAAACACCATTCGTAATTCCAACAACCGACGGTAAATTGATTGAAGAGCACCACGGAATTGCAACCACAAACAATCCGGAAATTTCGATTGCACACATGATTGCGCCACCCAAATGGAGCGAACCCTATCAAACGCCAGAATTTGAAGAATATACTTATATCATAAAAGGAAAAAAGCAATTTATCATTGCCGATGAAATTGTGATTCTTGAAGCTGGCCAATCCATAAAAATTGAGAAAAACACTCGAGTGCAATATTCTAATCCTTTTGATGAACCTTGTGAATATATTGCCATTTGTAAACCCGCTTTCAATTTTACAAAAGTACACCGTGAGGAATAAATAGCCGGGATAACTGCGGAAATCCCATCTCGTTTTTTTAACGAGATGGATTGAAGCGAATAGCTGGAAAAGCTCCAAAAGAATTATTGTAACAACTCCAATATTTTATTCTCTACCGCTTCGCTATTCCAAATATTTTCAATGTTTTCCATTCTTAAAACTTGCTCCATAATGGCATTTTGATAATCCCCAATCGCTAAAGCTTCAGCGTAAGGACGATCACTAAAAGTTACTCTGCTATAAAGCGGAATCCATTTATCAGGATGTTTATCAGAAAATGATTTTTCAATTTTCTTTTGTAATAGGAATTTTTCGTCAGCTGTTTTGGAACTCATTTCCATAAAATTGCGATAGGAAAGTTCCGCAATTGCATCCGCATTTGGTTTACGAGATTTTTGATATTCAGAAAAAATGGTTTTCCAGTCGTCACCGTACTTTTCAATCATTTCATAAAGTATAGAAATATCTTCAAAGCCTGCATTCATTCCTTGTCCATAGAAAGGAACAATCGCATGACAGGCATCGCCAATTAAGGCAATTTTATCTTCATAAGTCCAAGGATAACATTTCATTGTTACCAACGTACTCGTTGGATTTTTGAAAAAATCTTCAGTCAATTTTGGAATTACATCGATAGTATCCGGTAAATTCTTTTCAAAAAAAGCTTCCACCTCTTTTTGATTTTTCAATGATGCAAAAGAATTTTCTCCTTCAAATGGCATGAACAAAGTACATGTAAAACTACCGTCTAAATTAGGTAATGCAATCAACATATATTCGCCTCTTGGCCAAATATGAAACGAATTCTTGTCTAATTTATGTGTTGCATCGGGATTTGCAGGAATATTCAATTCCTTATATCCAATGGGTAAAAATTCTTGTGAATAATCAAACATACTTTGACGTTGCATGCGGTGGCGAATTCTAGAAAAAGCACCATCGGCACCAAAAACCATATCGTATTTTTTGTCCTGCCAAGCACCTCTTTCGGTTTCACCAATATGTAGCGTCGCATCGTCTAAGGTTACATCCCAAATTTTATGTTCAAAAAAGAATTCTGCTCCTGCGGCTTCCGCCAAATCAATCATTTTTCTATTTAAAGTTCCTCTCGAAATCGAATAAATAGATTCCCCTTCTTGTCCGTAATTTTGAAAATTAAGTTTGTCTACAAGATGAATGGCACGTTTGTCCATAGGAATTGCAATCTCACGTACCGCATCTCCCACTCCAACACCATCAAGCGCTTTCCAGCCTCGGTTAGACATGGCTAAATTGATAGAACGACCGGAAAACTGAATTTGTCTAATATCTGGGCTTCTATCATAAACATGAACCGCATGGCCTGCTTTTCGAAGGTAAATAGCTAATAAAGATCCGACTAATCCGGAACCTACAACCGCTATTTTTTTGGGAGTTTGCATTAATTTTTCATAAAAAGTTAGGCAAAATTACTGATTTATTATTTTAAGGACTTTAAAAACCATTACTTTTTATACGGAATAAAGACCAATTTTGTTGAAGTTCTAACAATCTCCTCCTTGTTCAGTTTCATTCTTCTAAATTTCCCTGCGTTGTAAAGCTCAGCTTGATCGCTATAATGCGAACTTAATGGATTTCCGGATTGTCCCGTTGGCAAGATACTCCAACTGTTTTCTATGTCAGAAAAATCAATAATTCTTCTAGTTGACGGACCACCTTTTACAAGATAATTTCCATCATCCGTAAAATCAAAGAACAAGTTATTAATAACTTCAGTAGAGCCTGAAACTTCGAAAGGCCCCACATTGAAAATTTTTCTTAGCGCCGCCACTTTCCCTAATGGATGCTGGTGTTCTAATGTATGTACTTTATTCCAAGTCCAAGCCGGAACAGAATTTCCCAATTGTTTTTCTAAGGCTGTAATAGCCTCTTTAAAAGATTTTGATAGAATTTGACTTCTGGTTTCTTTTCTATTTTTACTGGCAATATTGTCCCACCAAAGCGACGCTGCATTTGCCATTTGTTTTGCAATTATCTGCTTCATAATATGTGTTCCCAGAAATTGTTTGAAATTAACTTCTCCGAGTTCGTCTTCAAAAGTATTTTTTAAATACAAATAAACCCATTTGTTATAAATCGTTGGTGCTACATCTCCAAGATTATTGGATCCACTCCAAACTTTCAAAATGTCTATAGCTTCTTTTTCATTTTGAGAAAGCACATTATAATTGGCACTCGAAATTAAAGTTGCAACCACTTCTGGAGCAACTGATGACGTATTATCGAAAATCATTTTACTTACCGCTTCTTTGTCCCAATTGGATTTTGGATTTAATAATTGCGTGATTCTTTTGGCTCTGTCTTCAGGAAGATAATATCCAGGATATAAAAACCCGTCTATTGGTTCTGGCTGATTATTGGCAGAATAAACGTAATTCCAATTTGGATTCTCCGCCGAAGGGTTTTTGGAGAAATCCAAATATTCGGTAATATCGTCTTTACCGCTGGCTCCATCAAGAATAAAATTAGTGTTCACGCCCTCATTGTGTTTGTATAATTTCCCTGTTGCCCACCAAGCCACATTTCCTTTGGCATCACCATACATCACATTCAATCCTGGGGCAGCAATTAAAGCCACTCCTTTGTGAAAATCCGCTTTGCTTTTAGCGTGTGAAAGCATGTAAACGGCATCGAGAATCTGAATCGGTTGTTGCGTATAAATCCATGACATCGCAACGGGCTTGTTTTTATTTAAACCATCAATCAAGTCATTCATAATAGGACCGTGACGACTCACTTTTAAATTCAGAACCACATCAGCAGTATCTTTTACTTTTATGATTTTTTTGCTAATTTCATACGCACTGAAACCGTTTGGTGTTTTGTATGCATTGGTATCAGTTGGGTTATTCTCTTCTTGGTACAAATCAATATCATCATTTTCAAACATGGTCAAACCATATGCATATTCGCGGTTGTGTCCCAACAAAGGATAGGGAGTTCCAGCCAAATAACAGCCGTACAATTCGAAATCTGGGGTTACCAAATGTGCTTCGTACCAAGTTCCGGGTTGTGAAAACCCAATATGAGGATCATTGGCAAAAATAACTTTACCGTTTTTGGTTTTCTTTGGAGCTATAACCCAACTGTTGCTTCCTACAAATGGAGGAATTGGCGATTGATCTAAAAGTGAAGCTATTGATT
Source organism: Flavobacterium gawalongense (assembly GCF_007097265.1). GTDB lineage: Bacteria > Bacteroidota > Bacteroidia > Flavobacteriales > Flavobacteriaceae > Flavobacterium > Flavobacterium gawalongense. Next base: position 18,477 of record NZ_VJZP01000002.1, read on the forward strand.
TTGCAATATCGATATATTCCTGCGGAGTTTCTTTGGCATTTTTAATTCGGGTAGTATTGAAAGAGCCATCAATTCCAAAATCTTTAAGATACTCCATTCCGTATTTGTTTCGAATATCAGTCAATAATGGATCTGATTTTTGAGCCATCGCAAAACTAAAAGACATATATCCAAAAATATTATAAACGTCTTTTATGGTGAATTTCTCTTTCTTAACCCCAACTAAACTGAACTCTATAGGAGTTTTTCCTTCTTCTAAATATTGATTAATTCCATCCAAATAAGCCATTGTCAATTGGTAACTTGAACTGTTTTCATCCAAAGCAGCAATCGCTTTTGCAGAAGCTTCTTCGATTCCGAGTCCCGCAAAAAAGGTATCATTTTTCAATGCGACCGAACCAAAAATCTCCGATAATCGTCCCGGAGCAATACGTCGCATCAATTCCATTTGCCACAATCGGTCTTGCGCATGCACATAACCCAAAGCTTCCATCGCGTCCTTTGAATTATTGGCATAAATATGAGGCACTCCAAATTCATCAAAATAAACCGTAGTTTCTTTCTGGATATTTTTTAGTTGTACTTCGCCATCATATTTTGGTTTTAGATAAAATCCGTAACCAATTAAAGCTATTGTTATAATCACTACTAACGAAAGTAAAACGAGAAGGAGTTTTTTAAGTTTTTTCATTTAAAATAAATTACATTTATAAACCCAAATAATTTGAAAGATTAAACAAAAGCATTGGCTATCCAACTATCCCCGATTTCAAGATTTGTCCAAAGTGATACATGTCCTCAAAAGACGTATATAATGGAACTGGAGCTAAACGAATAACATTTGGTTCCCGCCAATCCGTTATTACTCCATTTTCCATAAGATAGTCAAACAAACTGCGTCCTTCTCCATGAAGCAATACTGATAATTGTGACGCTCTTTCAGATGGATTCGATGGTGTAATGATTTCGAAGCTGCTATCCACTTCTTTGTCTATTTCGTGCAGAATAAATTCTAAATACGAAGTGATTTTATCTCTTTTTTGGATTAACGCCTCCATTCCAATTTCATCAAACATTTCTACTGAAGCCAAATAAGGTGCTAAAGAAAGAACCGGTAAATTACTGATTTGCCAACCATCTGCACCATGAATGGGATTGAAAGTTTGTTCCATCTTGAAACGACGCTCTTTATTGTGTCCCCACCAACCGGCGAATCTTGGCAACTCCGGATTATTGTGGTGTTTTTCATGAATGAAACATCCCGAAGCATTTCCCGGTCCTGAATTCATATATTTGTAACTGCACCAAGCAGCAAAATCCACATCCCAATCGTGTAATTCCAATTTTACATTTCCTGCAGCGTGGGCCAAATCCCAACCTACATAAGCTCCCGCTTTATGACCTGCGGCTGTTATGGTTTTCATATCAAAAACTTGTCCTGTGTAATAGTTGACACCACCAATTAAAACCAAAGCCAACTCCTCACCAACTTCTTCAATTTTTGCCAAAACATCTTCTAAACGTATGTTGTGTTCGCCTTCGCGGCGCTTAATCTCAACAATAGCCTCTTCTGGTTTTATCCCGATGTTTCGGGAATGAAAATGCACTTGACTTTGAAACATATATTGATCCGATGGAAATGCTTTTTCCTCACAAATAATTTTATATCTGGTTTTTGTAGGTCGGTAAAAGGAAACCATTAACAAATGAAGATTGACCGTTAACGTATTCATCACCGTAATTTCGCTTGGCAAAGCGCCAACAATTTTACTCAACGGATTAGCAAATCGTTCTTGGTAATCCCACCAAGGTTTTTCTGCATAAAAATGACCTTCTACAGCCAAATTTGCCCAGTCATTCATCACCTCATCTACATACCCTTTAGTACGTTTGGGTTGTAATCCTAGTGAATTTCCTGTAAAATAAATTACCTTTTTTCTATTTACCTGCGGAAAAATAAATTCATCTTGGTATTTATTTAATGGATCTTGTGAATCGAGTTGTTTTGCAAATTCAAGGGTATTTTCGAAAGTCATTGTTTGTATTTTGTTTCGTAAAAGTAGAGAAAAAAGAAGAAAGAGAAAAGAAGAAAGATAAAATGGCTAAGAACATGATTTTCTTCTGATCAATTAGAATATGCTCAAAATAACGGGTGTTGAATATTGAAAAACTCACTGTGTGAGGGCAATGTCATTAAGTTAAGGATTCGTCAGTTCGAGTTAAGTAAAAATTTGCGATAGAAAATTTTTAAGAAGTATCGAGAACCTTTTGATATTAAAGACTTCTCGATACTATTTTGAATAGTAAAGCTATCGCATTACTATTCAAAATCACTACCATTGACGTTTTTTCAAAACTAATATAAAACCTATCGTATGGACACAAATAGTAAAGGTTAAATTTGAACACGAATTCCACTAATTTTCACAAATCTATGCGGCTAATACAGTTCGTGTAATTAATTTCACGAATGAATTCGTGGCAATTCGTGGAATTCGTGTTTATTTTTAGACTTATGTCCAGACGATAGGTATAATACGTCATTTTATATTGCTTTTTTTGTAAAAAAATTAAACCTCGAAGTGACTTGCAAAACCTCTTAACTTAATGACATTGTGTGAGGGATAGTAGCGAAAATCCTTTTTTTCCGCTCCTTTAGCGGAAAAAAGATTACCTCATTTTACTTTTATTTTAATTGGAATTCGGTGAATTTCATTTGTAGCGAATAGCCCGACCCGCTTTTTCAGCGGGACACACCCTTCTTCGACTGCGCTCAGGATAAAAAAAATCTCGCCATTGCTGACGAGATTTTGTTATTTAGAATCTGAAATAAATTCAGATTATATGATCAACATGGCATCACCGTAAGAATAGAATTTGTATCCTTCTTTGATTGCTTCTGCATAGGCCCTTTTCATTAAATCATGTCCGCAGAATGCTGAAACCATCATTAATAAAGTAGATTTTGGCGTGTGGAAATTTGTAATCATACACGTTGGAATCGTAAATTCATGTGGAGGAAAAACGAATTTATTTGTCCATCCATCAAAAGGATTCAATGTGTTTTGTGAAGACACTGAACTTTCAACGGCACGCATAGAAGTAGTTCCTACAGTACAAATACGTTTCTTTTTAGCTTTGGCTTCATTAACAATATCACAGGCTTCTTGAGTAATTTTTAATTCCTCCGAATCCATTTTGTGTTTTGATAAATCCTCAACCTCAACTGGATTAAAAGTTCCTAAACCTACGTGAAGCGTTACTTCGGCAAATTTTATCCCTTTGATTTCTAATTTTTTTAATAAATGTTTCGAGAAGTGCAATCCTGCAGTTGGCGCCGCAACAGCTCCTTCTTCTTTAGCATAAATCGTTTGATAACGTTCCGCATCTTCCGGAGTTACGTCTCTAGAAATGTATTTTGGGATTGGAGTTTCTCCAAGTTCCGTTAATTTATTTCTGAATTCTTCATAAGAACCGTCGTAAAGAAAACGCAATGTTCTACCACGAGAAGTAGTATTGTCGATAACCTCAGCTACTAATGAGTCGTCATCTCCAAAATATAATTTGTTTCCAATTCTGATTTTACGGGCCGGATCAACCAAAACATCCCAAAGTCTTTGCTCAGAGTTTAATTCTCTAAGTAAAAAAACTTCGATTCTTGCTCCTGTTTTTTCCTTGTTTCCATACAAACGTGCTGGAAAAACCTTGGTGTTATTCAGAATTAAAACATCTCCGTCATCAAAATAATCGATAACATCTTTGAACATTTTGTGTTCTATGGTTTGCTTCTTACGATCAATAACCATTAGACGTGATTCGTCTCTGTTTTCAGCTGGATATTCGGCAAGAAGTTCTTTTGGTAAATCGAATTGAAAATGTGATAATTTCATTTGATAAAGTTATGAGTTATGGATTATGAATTATGTCCTTCGTCTGCGCTCAGGATGACAATCTTAATCCGAGTGTGCAAATATACGATTGTGAGATAGGCGTTGTCAAGTGTTTTGCTGTTTATTTTCAAAAGCGGCTGATTGACTACCCTTTACAACTCTTATTTTTCTGAAATTTCGAAGCCTAAACTTTTTAAATCATTCCAAAAATCAGGATATGATTTGGAGACTACTTCCGCATTTTCAATGATTATTGGCACTTTTAAAGCTAAAGGTGCAAATGCCATTGCCATTCTGTGATCGTTATACGTAGCGATTGGTATATTATGATTGATGTCGCTTGAAGCCACAAGCGTCAAGCTATCATTGGTAACTGATATATTCGCCCCTAGTTTTGTCATCTCAATTCGTAGTGCTTCCAGTCTATCCGTTTCTTTAATTTTCAACGTATGAAGACCTGTAAGATGACAACCAATTCCTAACCCAAGACAAGTAACTACTATCGTTTGGGCAATATCAGGTGTATTATTAAGTTCAAAATTTACAGTATGAGGAACAAAGCCAGCTTGTTTTATAAGCGTCATTTTGTTTCCTTCAAAATGCGTTTCAACTCCCATCTCTTTGTAGATTTCAACCAAAGCGGAATCGCCCTGCAAACTGGTTTCTTTATAACTGGTCAATGAAATGGTAGCATTTTCAGCTAAAGCAGCCAAACTAAAAAAGTACGAAGCAGAACTCCAATCGGATTCCACGGTCATTACTTTAGATTCCACTTCTTGTTTCGGATAAACAGTAATCACATTTCCTTCGAAACTGGTTTTGATGTCTAAATCATTCAACAAAGCCAATGTCATTTTAATGTAAGGAACAGAAGTTATTTCTCCTACTAAGGTGATTTCGATACCGTTTTGTAGTTTTGGTGCCACTAATGACAATGCTGATATGTATTGACTGCTTACATTAGCAGGAATATTAACCTTAGAAGCAGTGATTTTTTGTCCTTTGATTCGAATAGGCGGATAACCTACTTCATTTTCATAAGAGATTTGCGCACCCAATTGTTGCAATGCTTCAACCAAAACTTTTATTGGACGCTCTGTCATTCTTTGCGAACCAGTCAAGACCACTTCACGACCTTCGTTTACTGCAAAATAAGCCGTTAGAAAACGCATCGCCGTTCCCGCATGATGAATATCTACTATTTCCTCGTTTCCTTTCAACGCTTTTTGCATTACTTCACTGTCATCTGAGTTTGAAGTATTGGCCAAAGTAATATTGGGAAACAACGCTTGCAACAATAATAGTCGGTTGGTTTCACTTTTTGAGCCGGTAATATTTAATTGGGAATTGTCAATTGTGAATTGTGAATTCGTGCTTAATTTTAAATTCATGTTTTTAATAATGAGTTATGAATTATGAATTATTGTCAAAATAATTCAGGCGTGCAATTTACTACTCCTCATTCACAATTCATAATTTACAATTCACAATTATTTTAGTTTATCGTTGTTTTTGTGACGGTCTTTGTCTCTGATAGATTTCAAATCCATTTTCTTATCGAAAGCAGCTTGCAAATCAATTCCTGTTTGATTCGCCAGACATAAAACCACAAAAACCACATCAGCTAATTCTTCACCAAGATCTTTGTTTTTATCGCTTTCTTTTTCGGATTGTTCTCCGTAACGACGAGCAATGATTCGGGCGACTTCACCTACTTCTTCAGTAAGTTGCGCCATATTGGTCAATTCATTAAAATAACGAACACCATGTTCTTTTATCCAAGTATCTACCTCTAGTTGGGAATTTTTTAAGTTCATTGTTCTCTATTTTTACTTCTATCATTATGGTAACTAACCATCACTTATAATAAGCTAACTTTCATACCAGCATCAAAGATACCAGTTTATATCTTTTAACGAATCCATCTTCTACTTTTGGGACAATTATTCTACTGTAAATGCTAATTTCTGGATCCGTAAAATTTTTGAAACAAAATAAATCGCAAACAAGTGTCTTCGAGTTAAACATCAAAACCGCTTACATAAAACAACTTAGATGTATCTTAAAAATTTAGATATAAAAGTTAAAATCTATATTAATCCAAATTGAAAAAATTATGCATTATGATTTTTTTCAAACTCAAATAACAGCCGCTAAATAGCGCCTTATTTACTAACTAATTCAATTATAACATTATACAACTCTTCTGACTCGAAAGGTTTGGATAAATGCCTATCTATTCCTACAGAAGAACAAGCTTCGATAACAGAACCTGTCACAACTGCGGTTAATGCTACAATTGGAATGTTTTTCTTAGTCTTATCTTCCAAGTTACGAATAATCGAAGTAGCTTCATATCCATTCATTATTGGCATCATAATATCCATCAAAATAATATCAAAATTTTCATTAATAACTGCCTCAACTGCTAAGACCCCATTATCTACAGTAACACAATCGAAATTAAATTTTGAAAGCACTTTTTGCACCAAAATTTGATTGATCCGATTATCTTCCGCTAAAAGAACTTTTATTCTTTCATCTCTTTTAATAGGAATGACTAATTTGTCTTTTTTTGCAATTGATTTTGAAGCTCCTAAATTAGTATTCCCTTTAGCAAAAGGCAAGTTTACTATAAATTTTGTACCAACACCAAGTTTACTTTCCACCTGAATATCGCCTTTCATAATAGTGATAATCTTCTTGATGATAGTCAATCCTAATCCTGTACCTCCGTATTTCCTAGCCGTATCATTGCTTACCTGAATAAATGGATCAAAAATAGTGTCTATACTATCTGAAGGAATTCCAATTCCTGAATCTTTTACTGTCACTTTTATATAATGAAAACCTGCTTCTTCTTTATCAAACTTAATTTTCAATCTGATTTTCCCTTTTACTGGAGTGAATTTTACGGCATTACTAATCAAATTAAATAATATCTGGGAAACTCGAATAGAATCGCCATTAAGTATTACAGGAACTTTTTTATCGATTGCGATTTTAAAATCTATCGCTTTTTCCTGTACCTTAGTAGAAAAGGTATCGTAAATCAGCTGGGTAAGTTTTGGTAAATCGAAGGGTTTTTCATAAAGTGCAATTTGTCCCGATTCAATTTTTGCTAAATCCAAAATATCATTAATAATCACGAGAAGAATATCTCCTGACATCTTTATATAATCCAATTGCTTTTTACTATCAGCGTCTAAAGAAGGATTTTTTAACAATAAATCCGTAAATCCCAAAATACCATTAAGTGGTGTACGAATTTCATGACTCATACTGGACAAGAATTCATCTCTTGCCATGGCTAATTGTTCAGAACGTTCCTTTTCCTCGACTAATTTTTTATTGCTAGTTTCTAATAAATTTTCAGAAACCATAACTGCTTTTAATTCTTCAATATAGGTATTAAATCCCATACAGAAAACATCTAATTCATCCTGAGCATCTGAAATGGGCAAATAATTAAAAAAATCTCCAGCATAACAATTTGAAATATGTTCAATGATAACATCAGTCCTTTTCTTTTTAGATTCAATTTTTTCAGCCAAAAAAAGCAATTCTTTATGAACATCATCTAAACTATCTCCATTTGTAAGTTGTTCTTGAAACTCATCTGCATTGATTGAACGAACCAAAGCTAATATTTCTTCTAGTTTAGTCATTTAATTTCTTCTCATTTATGTTTCATCTAATCTAACTAATTTACAGCTTTTTTTAGGAAAAAATTTTCAAAAAGAAACATTTTTTAAAACGATTAATCTTGCCTCTTTTTTTGCTTTTATTTCCAGTAGCCATTCAATAGCTTTTTCTTTTTTTGTAAAAAACAAAAAAGGAATTTCTGGTTTTTTTAATATCATAAACGCATTAAAAATAGCCTTGGTAAGATGAGAATTGATTATGGCCGCATTAGCGTAAATAAAATCTTGGCCATATTTAGCCGCATAATCTCTAGCTTCTTTATTGACAGACAAAACTTTTGTACCATCCATACACCAATATTGATGTTTATTATTTGAAATTTGATGTCTTAATTCAATTAACTCAACCATAACTTCCAAGGTAATATGAACAGGTTTTTTAAGTTCATTTATTAACACTCCATTTTCAAACCAATATTTTACATATTCATTTTCAATCTCTTCCATTTTTTTACATGTTTGAATAAGCATTAATTATCTCAGAATTAAATGTATCTTGAATTTTTAAATACGAAAATGTAGGAATGGCAACCGCTCCATATTTTTGTTTCTCAAAATCAGCAGAAAAGCCGCAGAAAATAGTTTCTTTATCTAATTGCCTTGCCCTTTTATTAATTTGATATACAATTTGCTGGTAAATTCTATGTGTTTTTATGTAATTATCATCTAGTCCTACAATCATAGGCGAGGAATGTGAAGAACCATTATAAATCCATGCCGAAGCAATTATTTTCTCGTGGTTTTTTAACCGAATAAGTATAAATTCATACCCTTCGAATCGAGATAAAACGGTAGTAATTTTTGAAGGATAATTAAAAAAGTTAAGTCCAAAATTTCTAGATTTCACATTTGAAAACAACTCATAGCATCTTTTAGATTCATCATCCGTCAATGTTGATTTAATAGTAATATCAAATAACGACTCATTTCGTAAGGCATAGTATCTAATTCCTTCTCTTTTTTTACTTGATGGAATCGAAGCCAACATTTCTTCCTGAGTTTTCCAAGTCACATTTTTCAATTGTAAAGAATTAGGCATACTCACTTTTACATAGCCTTCTTCCTCAAAACATTCATGATATTGAAAATCTGATTGAAAATCTCTCAGAATAACGACTGTTGAATCAGTGACTTTTTTAAATTTTTCTACCTCAATAAAAAACTGATTAAAGGCTTGATTCACTAAGGAATGGTTTCCTTTAACATACAAATGTTCGCCTTCTGTGAACAATGAACCCATTGCCAAAGTTTTTGAACATAAATAATAGGGTTCTTCTTCCCTTTGCTTTTCAATTTTTCGAGAAATATTTTCTAAGGCTAACATATCATCTTTATAAAGCGCACTCGTAAAAAATGTAGCTAATATTATTTCATTATTTTCATCTTTAATGATTAAATAATGAAATCCCCAATTTTCTTCTACTCTTTCATTATTTGAAAAAATTTCTTCAATACATCGCAAACCGTTATGCGAATAGTTCCCATTATCCTTAAAAAGACCATCCCATAATTGGGAATCTATTTCATTGATACTGTTATAGGTTTCTACAAAAACATTTCCTGAATCAACTGGTTTTATAGTGTTTTTCCCTTTAAAAGGAATATTAAATGTCTTATAGATTTTCTCTAAATCTTCATTTTCTTCATCTACTGCTAAATGAAAATTTTTACCTATTGAATTTACTAATTGATCAATATGCGCTTTTGTATTATGCCTCGTGAGCGTGAATCGCAATCCTGTTTTATCATTTGGAACAACTGGATACGTTGCGGTATTGACATATAGACCATCAGCCAAAACACGCTGAATTAAATTATGCGTTACCTTGACAGATCCCGCACCTATAAAATAAATTGGAGTTTCATTTGAAGAAGTGTTGGTCAAATTAAGTTCATCTAATTTCGTATTCAAATACTCCATCAACTCTTTTAACTCATTTTGATACGCATGAATGGTATCTGAAAGCAAAATCTCTGCAGATCCTATTGCTGCTCCAACATTTGACGGAGATAAAGGATGGGTATAAGAGAGAATCCCTCCATAAATATCAATTTTTCGATGCATTTCTAAGTCATTAAAGATGGCAATTCCTCCAATACTTCCAAAACCTTTAGCCAAAGTACTGATTAAAACTACCTTTTCACTATGCTTAAAATATTCAAACACACTACCACATCCATTTATACCGGTCCATCCCACACCATGAGCATCATCAAAATACAAATGAAATTTCGGATATTTTTCTAATAAATAAAGGAGCTCTTTTTTATGAGGCAAATCACCATACATAGAATAAACTCCGTCAGCCATATACCAAATCTTATCATATTGATTATAGCCTCTTTTAATAAAATCTTCCAACATTTCCATACTATTATGACGTATCATTTTCACCATAGTACCTTGCAATTTTGTAAATTGACAAGGATATTGTACGCTATAATGTACTTGTTGGTCCAGAATAATTAAATCATTAGGTTCTATAATAGTCCCTATCACCGATTGATGGGCAACCGATGTTGAAGTATATACTACTACGGGATGATTATCGAATATTTTACTTATTAGATTTTCTAACTCTTCTAGATAAGGCGCTTTAACAAAAGCTCTTGAAATGGAGAAATGAGAACCATATCTATCTAATAACTCATGGCTTTTGGCTAAAATATCCGGATGCTTTTCTAATCCCAAATAGCCACAAGTACCAAAGTTGATTAATTCTTCATTATTTATTTTTAAAAATTCTCCATTAAATTCTTCTTCCTGAGAAGAGAGATGCATTATTTTCTTTTTTTTCGCTGTCGTTACTACATGATCAACTACATCATAAGCACTAGTGTGTTTTATCTTTGCCAAAATTTGAGGTTATTAAATTAATAGATTGGGGGAATCTTACTTCAATTACTCCAAAAGTAAACAATAAATCACAATTTAAAAAGTTGGCATTCTTTTTAAAAACAAATAAAGTTGAGTGAAAGGTGAATCGACAATACTTTTAAATAGAAAATTCCCTCAGAAATAGTCGTATTAAACTAAAACAATTATTCTCTGTTTTTACTATCAATAATTATCGTTACAGGACCATCATTTAACAAAAGTACCTTCATATCCGCACCAAAAATTCCTGTCTGAACTTTCTTGCCCAACTCTAATTCTAGACGTTTTACAAAATTTGCATATAAAGGAATGGCAACTTCTGGTTTTGAGGCTTTGATATAGGAAGGACGATTCCCTTTTTTGGTTGAAGCATGAAGTGTAAATTGGCTCACAACAATAATATCGCCCTGAATATCTTTAACGGATAAATTCATCACCTCATTTTCATCATCAAAAATACGGAGATTAGCAATTTTACCAACCAGCCAACTACTGTCTTCCTGTGTATCGGCGTCTTCAACACCAACTAAAGCCAATAATCCTTTTTGAATATCGGCTACAATTTTTTCATCAATGGTTACGGAGGCGGAGGAAACTCTTTGAATAACAACTTTCATTATTTAAGTCTTAACGTTTGAAAGTCGAAAATCAAAAGCCTTTTCTCATTTGACTTTATGACTTTAGACATTTGACTACTCCCTCGTTTTATCACTAATTATTCTGTCTTCATTATGAATATCAGTACGATAATGTTCATCGTCACCTTCGAGAATTTTGAGATAACTTCTATAACGGGACCACGCAATTTCATCTCTTTCTAAAGCTGCTTTAATGGCGCAATGCGGTTCCTCTTTGTGCAAACAATTATTGAATTTACACTGGTCTTTTAATTTAAAAAACTCAGGAAAATAACCGCTCACTTCTTCTTTTTCCATATCCACGATTCCAAAACCTTTGATACCGGGTGTATCAATAATTCTGGCATCAAAAGACAAATCATACATTTCAGCAAAAGTCGTCGTATGTTGTCCTTGCTTACTTGCTTCAGAAATCGTCTTTGTTTTTAAATGTAAAGAAGGTTCCATAGCATTCACCAAGGTTGATTTTCCCACACCTGAATGACCTGAAAACATACTTACTTTACCAATCATCATTTCTTTCAACTCCTCGACTCCTTTCATTTCGGTAGAAGAAACGCGCAAACATTTGTATCCAATTTCCTGGTACACATGCTGCATGTACAATTGTTCGTCAAGCGTAGCTTCGTCAAAAGTATCAATTTTATTAAAAACCAATATCGTTTCAATTCCGTAGGCTTCGGCAGTAACCAGAAAACGGTCAATGAAATTAAAGGTAGTTGGCGGATTATTTATGGTAACTAACAAGAAAACTCTATCGATATTTGAAGCAATAATATGCATCTGGTGCGATAAGTTCACTGATTTTCGAACGATATAATTCTTCCTGTCGTGAATTTTATGAATGGTTCCCGTAACGGTGTCCGATGTTTCTTCGAGTTCATAATCCACAACATCGCCTACAGCAATAGGATTGGTACTTTTGATTCCTTTAATTCGGAATTTACCTTTCATACGGCATTCGATAAAATCCCCTTGTTCGGATTTTACAGTGTACCAACTTCCTGTAGATTTGTATACTAGTCCTGTCATTTTTTAATTTACAATTTACGAATTCGGCTTTTTGATTTAAAACCTTAGACTTTGCAAAGGTAATTCTTTGTTTCCCGTTTATCCCGAAGCTTCGGGATAAAGTTTAAAGTTTTTCACTTTGAATAGCATTGCTCCTAATTACAAATAGAAAATCCCCACAACTTTTTGACAAAAGCCGTGGAGATTTATTTTTGAAAAAAAATACTAATTATGCGTTTAATACTTTTTCTTGGTGACCAATACTTTCTTGGTGAATTGCTTTGAACATTTTAAGAACAAACTCTTCAGTCAATCCTTTTTTCTCCCCTTCTAAAATCATTTTCCCTAGAATTTCGTTCCAACGATTGTTTTGCAATACAGCAACGTTAGCGTCTTTTTTCACTTGACCAATTTCGTCAGCTACTTTCATACGTTTCCCTAATAAATCCAACAAACTAGCATCTAGAATATCGATATTCGCTCTTAATTTAGACATTTTTTGAGTAAACTCATCAGAAACATCGTTTTGTTTTCTTACTTTCAAATCAATAAAGATTTGCTTCAAAGCATCTGGAGTAACTTGTTGTGCAGCATCACTCCATGCATTATCTGGATCAAAATGCGTTTCGATGATCATACCATCATAATTCAAGTCCAAAGCTTCTTGAGTCACTTCAAGAATCATGTTACGATCTCCTGTAATATGGGATGGATCGATGATTAAAGGTAAATCAGGGAATTTATTTTGCAAATCGATCGCAATTTGCCATTCTGGAATGTTTCTGTATTTTGTTTTTTCGTAAGTAGAAAAACCTCTGTGAATCACACCTAATTTTTCGATACCAGCCATGTACAAACGCTCAACACCACCTAACCATAAAGACAAATCTGGGTTTACCGGATTTTTTACCAATACGATTTTTTTAGTTCCTGCTAAAGCATCTGCAATTTCTTGCATTGCAAATGGGTTTACGGTAGTTCTCGCACCAATCCACAATACATCGATATCATATTCCAAAGCCAATTTTACGTGAGCAGCATTGGCCACTTCCGTTCCCATTAGCAATCCAGTTTCTTCTTTGGCTTTTTTCAACCATTTCAAACCTATTTCTCCTACTCCTTCAAATCCTCCTGGACGCGTTCTTGGTTTCCAGATTCCTGCTCTAAAAACACTCACATCTGAATCTTTCAATTCATGTGCAATTTTCAATACTTGTTCTTCTGTTTCAGCACTACAAGGCCCTGCGATCACAAATGGATGAGTCAAATTGAATTCATTCAACCAATTTCTCATTTCTTTCTTGTTTTCCATTTTTTCTAATTTTTTCCCCACCCCAGCCCTCCCCGAAGGGGAGGGAGCCGTAAATGGATGATTGTTGTTAATTATTTATTTATTTTTTCTTATTATTATTTTTAACTGCAAACTGCGACTGAACACTAAATACTGACCACTGCTTACTTTTTCATTCCGTTTAATATTTCTTTTATTTTATTCACACTTTGCATTTCATTGTAAATCGCCTCGTAATCTTCATTTTCCAATAATTCCTTAAATTTTGATAAATTAGAAATGTATTCATCCAATGTTTTTACTACCTGTTTTCTATTTTGTTTAAAAATAGGCGTCCACATTGCCGGAGAACTTTTGGCCAATCGAACCGTACTTTCAAAACCAGAACCAGCCATATCAAAAATATCCTGTTCGTCTTTCTCTTTATTGATTACCGTTTTTCCCAACATGAATGCACTTATATGGGACAAATGCGATACATAAGCAATGTGCTTGTCATGCGATTTCGGATCCATATAACGAATTCTCATTCCCATGTCGGTAAAAAGTTGCAATGCTTTTTCCTGTAATTTGAAAGTCGTTTTTTCCACCTCACAAATAATATTCGTCTTTCCTTGAAACAGTCCTTTTATCGCTGCCGAAGGTCCTGAAAACTCCGTTCCTGCAATAGGATGCGTTGCTATAAAATTCCTTCTTTTAGGATGATTGGCAACCGCTTCGCAAATAGGTGTTTTGGTAGAACCCACTTCAAAAACAATCGTATTGTCACCAATAACATCCAATACTTTTGGCAATACAGTCAGCGCTACATCAACAGGAACAGAAACGATTACAAAATCGGCATGTATTAAATCTTCAAAAGTAGCGCCCGCATCAACAACTCCTAAAGCAATTGCTTCCTGCAAATGACTTTCGTTAGTGTCAATTCCATAAATTTTGGCTTCCGGATGCAGTGATTTAATGTCCAATACCATCGAACCGCCTATCAATCCTATTCCTATTACGTAAATCCTCTCCCCAGCCCTCTCCAAAGGAGAGGGAGCCGAAGCTTGAAATGTATCTATATTACTTTTCGTCATAGTTATTCTGTTAGTTGCTCAAAGCCCCTCCTTCGGAGGGGTTGGGGAGGAATCTTTCTATAGCCTCTTGTACTTTTTCTTCTTTTACACAAAGTGCAAACCGTATGTAACCTTCACCATTACTACCAAAAATTGTTCCCGGCGTAATGAAAATAGATTTATCATATAAAATTTCATCAATAAATTTCTCCGCCGATATAATTCCATCAGGCAATTTTGCCCAAACAAATAATCCAACACCTTCCTTATATACTTTACATCCTAATTTCTCAGCCAGTTGTTCAGTAAGAATTCTGCGTTTTCTATAAATCGCATTCATCGATTCAAACCAAGTCTTGTCACTTTTCAAAGCTTCAATTGCTCCTTTTTGAATCCCGTAAAACATACCGCTGTCCATGTTGCTTTTTACTTTTAGTACTGCATCAATACAAGCTGCATTTCCTAAAACCATTCCAACTCTCCAGCCCGCCATGTTAAAAGTCTTGCTCAAAGAATTCAATTCTAAAGCCACGTCTTTTGCGCCTTCTACTTGCAACAAACTCATCGGATTGTCATTCAAAACAAAACTATACGGATTGTCATTGACTAATAATATCTGATGTTTTTTGGCGAAAGCCACCAATTTTTCAAATAACTGCAAACTTCCTCTCGCTCCTGTTGGCATGTGCGGATAACCGATCCACATGATTTTTACTTTCGCTAAATCTAATTTTTCCAAAGCTTCAAAATCCGGCTCCCAATTATTCGCTTCTTTTAAGTCATAATAAACGGGTACAGCCCCTACTAAATTCGTCACCGAAGTATACGTTGGATATCCTGGATTTGGAATCAAAACGTGATCACCTTCATTCAAGAAAGCCAGCGAAATATGCATAATCCCTTCTTTCGAACCCATCAAAGGCAAAATCTCAGTATTTGGATTCAACTCAACATTGAAGTTGTTTTGATAAAAATCGGCCATGCCTTTTCTTAATTCCGGCAACCCTTGGTAACTTTGATACTGGTGTGCATTTTCTTCTTGCATTGCTAGAACTACTGCATCAATCACCGCTTGTGAAGGCTGCAAATCCGGACTTCCAATTCCCATATTGATAATTGGTTTCCCTTCAGAAGCCAGTTGTCTTACTTCTCTCAATTTTGAGGAGAAATAGTATTCTTCAATTATATCCAGACGTTTCGCTGTAGTAATCATAGTTTTGTGTTTTTCCTCCCCCCAGCCCCCTCCGAAGGAGGGGGAGCCGATACCGAACTAGGGGACTTAATATTTTTTCCTTTTTTGGAATTTGAAATTTGTTTTTTCCTTTTTCGGAGCTTACGGTTTTGTATTTTTATATTCGCCTAAAACTTTAAAGTATTCTGCCATAATGGTCAGTAATGCTTTTGCCTTGGCATAATCTTCGTATTTATCGAAAGTAACATCCACAAAAAAAGAATATTTCCAAGGTGTTTCTATTTTTGGCAACGATTGTATTTTGGTTAAATTCAATTTACAATCGCTCATTACATTCAGAACTGCTGCTAAACTTCCGCGTTTGTGATCCAATTCAAATTTGATAGAAGCCCTGTTTATTTCGTTCTCTTCAACAAATGAATTCTCCTTTTTAATAATCACAAAACGAGTCATATTATTATTTATCGTCTGAATTTCCGGAGCTAAAATTTCTAAATCATACATTTCAGAAGCCGTTTTGCTCGCAATCGCCGCAATTCCTTTCAACTGATTTTGATGAATTCTTCTGGCTGTTTCAGCGGTGTCTTTATCTTCAACCAATTTTATGTTTGGATATTTTTTCAAGAACTCCATACATTGCAATAATGCCATTGGATGCGAATGTACTTCTAGAATATCTTCAATTTTTTGACCTCTCAACGCCATTAAATTTTGGTGAATATCCAAATAATGTTCTCCAATGATGTGCAAATTATTTTTGTCAATCAAGGCGTAATTCGGAATAATTGGTCCCGCAATAGAATTTTCTATAGCCATAACCGCTTGGTCTGATTTTCCGGACAGCAAACTATCCACCAATTCTTCAAAAGACAAACACTCATCTACCTCAACATTCTGATAGTAATATTCTTGTGCTACCTGATGATGGAAACAGCCTTTTATACCTTGTATTGCAATTTTTGTTCTCATATACTCAAAAAAAAATCCTGATTTTCATCAGGATTGTATATTAGTTTTATTTGTTTTTGTTTTTTCAAATAACCATAGCACAATCCCTTACTTCCTAAAGAAGAAATAATAAGTGTTGCTAAAGTAAAAACGGTTATTATTAGACATTGTATGCTCTGTTTTTTAATATTTTCTATGCAAATGTATAAATTATTTCAAGTCAACCAAAAAAAATATTTCATTTTATATAACAAAAAAAGAATTCTTTGTTAAAACTACTTTATATTGCAAAATACATAAAAAAACGACTGCTTTTTACCGATTTCAAAATACCTTTTCAATCAATTCCAGTACGAAAAACAATTTAAGCAGCTATTTTCACCGAAAGCCATTTTTTTCCATCCGCAATTCGGGTTACCAGCATCGCCGAAACTAAGTCACCATTGGCATTCAATAAGGTCGCCATTGGATCTACCAGGGTCCCGACAATCATCGCCGCCGGCAAAGCCTGTTCCATTGGAAATCCATAAACGGTTATCGCCAAAATTTCTCCTATATAACCACCATTTGGAATTCCGCCTTCAACTACCGAAACAATTACCGTGATTCCAATAGCCGTAAGCAGTGTATAAGGATCCGTAAAATCTTTGCCAAACATGGCAAAAATAACCGCAATTTTTATAATTGACGACATACTCGAACCATCTTTATGCAAAGGCGCACCCAATGGAATAACTACATTTCTGATATGACTTGGAATATTCATGTGTTCCGCTCCTTCCAGATTGGCAGGAATTGTCGCAATACTGCTGCAGGTTCCCAATGCGGTTAATGATGGAGTGATATTATTTTTCCAAAACACATTCAATCCTTTTCTTCCTCCAGCGATAAAAGCGTACAAACTAAAAAATACGACAAAGTAAAAAGCGCAAACTGCATAATAAAGTCCCAAAGGTTTTGCATAAGCGCCAAATAATTGCGGTCCAAAAATCCCAACCTGATACGCAAAATAAGCCCCCAAACCTATTGGAGCCGTTTTCATAATCATGTGTAGCAATTGCTTCATCACTTCATTTCCAGAATTTAGGAATCGACTGAAATCTTTCCCTTTTTCACCCGAATGCAAGCTGGAAAATCCAATTAAAAAAGAGAATATGATGAGCGCCAACATATTCTTACGAGATAATAATTCGAAAAAATCATTAGCGGTAAGCAATTGTGTAATTTGAGAACCCGCTGAACTTGCCTGAATAGATTCTAAAGGAATTTTTGAAATGATAATGTCTTGCTGAATAGGAAATAACAATACGCCAACAATCATCAAAATAGCCGAAATCAATACGGTACTTAAAAATACACCTATAACAATCCCAAACAATTTTCCGAGTTTCTCTGACTTTTCTAAACTGGCAATTGAGGATGAAATGGTAAAAAATATCAACGGAATAATTGCCGTAAACAATAAATTCAGAAATATATCGCCCAAAGGTTTAATCACTTCTACTCCTTTTCCAAAAACTAAACCCAATATACTTCCTGCCAGAATTCCGCCAAGTAGTAATAAAATACTTTTGTAGTTTTTCAAGAAACTGCCCGATTGTGTATTTTTTAAATTCATATCCATATAGTTTATGGTAAATATATAAATCTAAAAGAGAATATCATCCCGCTTTGTAAAACTTTGACAAAGGTCTTTTTACCTATTGAACTACAAAAAACAATAAATCAATGATTATTCTGTTTACTTTTGCAACAAATAAAACCCCATGTCAATAGAAGTAAATAATATATCCAAAAGTTATGGTGCCCAAAAAGCACTGGATAACATTTCATTTTCTGTAAATAAAGGAGAAATCGTTGGTTTTTTAGGTCCAAATGGTGCCGGAAAATCGACTTTAATGAAGATATTGACAACGTACATCAATGCCGATGAAGGTTCAGCACTGGTAAATGGACACGATGTAAACACCCAACAAAAAGCGGTGCAACTTTCTATTGGCTATTTACCGGAACACAATCCGTTGTATTTGGATTTGTATGTGAGAGAATATTTAGCTTTTAATGCAGATGTCTATAAAGTAGCCAAATCCCGAATCGAAGAAGTAATTCAACTGACTGGTTTAAGCACCGAAAGTCATAAAATAATAGGGCAATTATCCAAAGGATACCGCCAACGTGTAGGATTGGCTAATGCTTTGTTACATAATCCCGATGTTTTGATTCTTGATGAACCAACAACAGGTTTAGACCCGAATCAATTAATCGAAATTCGTAATGTGATTAAAAACGTAGGAAAAGACAAAACTGTTTTCCTTTCTACGCACATTATGCAGGAAGTTGAAGCCATTTGTGACCGCGTCATCATCATCAATAATGGTAAAATCGTTGCCGATAAAAAACTGGACCACTTAATTTCCGAAGATAAGGAACAAGTTATCGAAGTGGAATTTGACTATAAAATAGAAGAACAACTAATTGCCAAAATTGAAAATCTTACTTCTTATAAAAACACCCACGACATGATTTGGGAATTAACCTTTACAACCGATAAAGACATGCGCCCAGCCGTTTTTGATTTTGCGAATGCAAACGGTTTGAAAACCCTTCAACTCAATCAGAAGAATAAAAATTTAGAAACTGTGTTTAGAGAGATTACTAAATAAGTGATCAGTGTTCAGTTCAGTTTTTAGTTTTCAGTGCAGTTTTCAGATAAAAAAGAGAACTCGTTTAAATACAAAACCCTTAACTTTTTCAACGCTCTTTTGTCATTCCGACGAAGGAGGAATCCCACATGCTGAGATTCCTCCTTCGTCGGAATGACAAGTTGGTCGGGAAATTGACACGGACATTTAAAATTTACTCAATTCCCAACTCTAAAACACTCGCTTTCATTTCTTCAATTGCAATGCGAATATCATTTTCATTCGTGCGCCAGTTTACAAACGAAGCCCGAATTCCTTTTCGGTTTTCGTAAACCGTTGGTGTCATAAATACTTTGCCTTTATCGTTGAGATGCGTTAAAAATAAATTTACTTTATCCTGATTGTGGTCTCCCACCAAAGTAAAACAAACATTATTCAAACGAGTTGGAGCCAACAATTCGAAGTCTTCATTTTGAGTAATGAAATCGTCAAATTGCAACGCCATCGCAACACTATTTTCTATAATATCCTGAAAACCTTGTTTGCCATACGCTAATAACGAAAACCAAACCGGTAAAGCCTTTAAACGTCGAGAGTTTTCAGGTAGAAAATTGAGATAACTAAAATTTTCCAATGGATTTCCTAAATACGGCGCATTCGAATTTTGAAAGGTTTCAATTTGCAAGTTTTTATGTTGTTCTTTTACCAAATAAAAAGCGCTTTCATAAGGCACATTTAGCCATTTATGACAATCAATAGTAATGCTGTCGGCGTTTTTCCAACCATCAACTAAATGGTTGTATTTTGGCAAACAAGCGGCAAAGCCACCAAATGCAGCGTCAATATGCCACCAGAAATTATACTTTTCTTTTAGTTTGGTAATTGCATTGAAATCATCAAAATCGGCAGTATTGACTGTTCCTGCGCTGGAAATTAAAATGAATGGCTTTCCGTTTAGGCTTTCAATATTTTTTTCTAAATCTGCAATGTCTATCGCTTCACGGTTTCCTTCGTTAGTTTTTATCTTGATAAAATTCTGGCTTCCAATCCCTAACATCGCCAAACATTTTACCGACGATGAATGTGGCGTAGCGGTTAGAATATGGATTGGTTCTGAAATTCCATTTTTAGCAAAATCTTTTCCCAATTGATTTCCGAACCATTGTCTCGCCACCGCCAAACAGGTAAAATTAGACATCGTAGCTCCAGTCACAAATCCTCCTAAAAATGATTTTGGTAAATCTAACAATTGCAACAACAGATTAATCGTTTCAATTTCTATTAAAGCCGAAACGCCACCTTGTGCTTTTGTGGCTTGTGCATTTGGATCGTAAATGGTAGTCAGCCAATCCCCAACAATCGATGCTGGAGTTGCTCCACCAGTTACAAAGCCCCAATATCTTGGTCCCGCTTGCGAAACCATTAAAGGTGCTAACCGTTTATTGAACTCTTCCAAAGTAGATAATGCTCCCAAACCGGAATCGTTTAGATTTCTATCTGTAGTTATCGAGTTTTTGGTTGAAGTGGGAATAGTATCAATTGAATGTAGAAAATCAATTCCTTGTCGTTTTACTTTTTCAAGGATCTTTTCAATATCGTTTAAGTCTTGTTGGAGGATTGGGTTCATTTTGGTTAGTTATTAAAACGATTAACAATTTTTATCCTTCTTATTGATTCTTGAGTTAGAACATAGCCCTTATATACGACGAAGGAGAAACCTCTATCGTGTTGAGATTCCTCCTTCGTCGGAATTGACAAATTAGTGGTAACTTAAACTATAAATAGTGTAATAACCACTAAATCCCTAGCCCAGATTACTTCACTTTACTTTTATTTTCATTGGAGTTCAGTGAACTTCGTTTGCAGTGAAAATCCTTTTCTTGTATCGTTGTTTGAGACAAGAAAAGATTGTAACGAATAGCTGGAAATAGCTCCTAGAAAACCTTACTCGCTATTTGCCTAATATTTTCTGATTTTCCCATAGAATAATAGTGCAACACAGGAACACCGGCAGCTTTCAATTCTAAAGATTGTTGAATCGCCCATTCGATTCCCACTTGTCTGATGTCAGCATTGTTTTTGCATTGATCAACTGCGTGAATCAAATCTTCAGGCAAATCGATTCTGAAAATTTGTGGTAATACTTGTAAGTGCCTTTGCACTGCAATAGGTTTAATCCCCGGAATAATGGGCACTGTAATTCCCATTTCTCTGGCTTTGGCAACAAACTCGAAATATTTTGCATTATCAAAAAACATTTGGGTAACTACATAATCAGCACCTGCATCTACCTTTTCTTTCAGTCTTTTTAAATCTGAGATTAATGAAGGAGATTCCAAATGTTTTTCCGGATAACCTGCAACTCCAATGCAAAAATTGGCTTTGTTATCAATATCCATCACATCATGCAAGTACTTTCCGCAATTCAATTGGTTAATTTGTTTGACCAAATCAACAGCAAAATCATTCCCTCCTTCTTTCGGCACAAAAGACTGCTCGTGTTTCATCGCATCACCACGCAATGCCATCACATTATCAATTCCTAAATAATGACAATCCACTAACATATACTCGGTTTCTTCCTTGGTAAAACCACCGCAAAGCAAGTGTGGCACGGTGTCAACATTGTATTTATGCTTAATGGAAGCACAAATCCCTAGTGTTCCAGGACGCATTCTGGTTAGTTTTTTGTCTAATAAACCATTGCCTTTATCGATATAAATATACTCCTCGCGAGAAGTGGTTACATCTATAAATGGCGGTTTAAACTCCATCAATGGATCAATATTATCGTATAATTCCTGAATGCTTTTGCCTTTTTGAGGCGGAATAATTTCAAAAGAAAATAATGTTTCTCCTTTTGCGTCTTCTATATGTTGTGTTACTTTCATGATCCTCCCCCGACCCCTCCAAAGGAGGGGAGAACTCGGGTAATTTTAATTGAACAATATTTTTTATACTCTTTTCGGCTCCTCCCCTTCGGGGAGGCTGGGTGGGGATTTTAGTCTGCTATATTTGGATTCAACCATTTCATCGCCACTTCGGTTGGAATATTTCTTCGTTTGGCATAATCAATTACTTGATCTTCTTTTATTTTTCCGAGTCCAAAATACTTGCTTTCCGGATTTCCAAAATAATATCCTGATACCGAAGAAGCCGGCCACATCGCCATGCTTTCCGTCAAAGTCACTCCTATTTCTTCTGCTACATTAAGCAATTTCCAAATCGTTGGTTTTTCTAAATGGTCAGGACAAGCCGGATAACCTGGTGCCGGGCGGATTCCTTTGTAATCTTCGGCAATCATTGCCTCAGTACTCAAAGCTTCATCTGACGAGTACCCCCAAATTTCTTTACGGATTTTTTCGTGCAAATATTCGGCAAAAGCTTCCGCAAAACGATCCGCCAATGCTTTCACCATTATCGAATTGTAATCGTCTAAATCTCTTTCGAATTCTGCCGCCCATTCATCAACACCAAAACCGGTAGTTACACAAAACGCTCCCATATAATCCGTTTTACCGCTGTCTTTCGGAGCAATAAAGTCCGCTAAAGCGATATTTGGAGCGCCTTTTGTTTTTTGTGATTGCTGACGTAAAGTCAAGAATTTATCTAATACTTTTCCGCTTTCATCACGCAATTCAATATCATCATCGTTCACTTGATTTGCTGGAAAAATTCCGTAGATTCCTTTGGCTGTCAGTTTCTTTTCTCTCAAAATGACTTCCAACATTTCCTGAGCATCTTTAAAAACCGATTGCGCTTGTTCTCCCACAACTTCATCGGTTAAAATAGCCGGATATTTCCCGAACAATTCCCATGTTCTAAAAAATGGTGTCCAGTCAATATAAGGAACCAAAACATCCAAATCTACCTCTATTGTTTTTACTCCAATAAAATTAGGCTTCATTGGGTTGTAATTTTCCCAATCTAATTTCAGTTTATTGACACGAGCTTGCTCAATAGTCAAGAAATTTTTGTCTCGCGAACGGTTCAAAAACGTCTCTCTAAAAGCATCATATTCTGCTCTAATATCACTTGCATATATTTTTTTATCACTGTTTAATAAATTTCCAGCAACCGTTACGGCTCTTGAAGCATCATTGACGTGAATCACTGTTTCTCTGTATTGTGGCGCAATTTTCACGGCAGTATGCGCTCGTGAAGTGGTTGCTCCACCAATCATCACTGGAATTTTTATGTTTCTTTTGTCTAATTCTTTAGCCAAATAAACCATTTCATCAAGTGACGGTGTTATTAATCCGCTTAATCCAATAATATCAACGTTGTGTTCTATGGCTGCAGCGATGATTTTCTCCGGAGCGACCATCACACCTAAATCTATGATTTCGTAATTATTACAAGCCAAAACAACCGAAACAATATTTTTTCCAATATCGTGTACGTCCCCTTTTACAGTTGCCATTAATATACGGCCTGCAAAACTCGAAACACCATCTTTTTCAGCTTCGATAAATGGCAATAAATAAGCTACCGCTTTCTTCATTACACGAGCTGATTTTACCACTTGCGGCAAAAACATTTTCCCACTTCCAAATAAATCCCCTACGACATTCATTCCTGCCATTAAGTTGATTTCGATTACTTCGATAGGTTTTATTGCTGCCTGTCGGGCTTCTTCTACATCAATTTCTATAAATTCATCGACTCCTTTTACTAACGAATGCGTTAATCGTTCCTGAATAGTTCCCGAACGCCATTCTTGAACCGCTTTTTCATTATTCTTTACATCTCCTTTTACATTTTCGGCAAAGTCCAACAGTCTTTCGGTTGCATCATCGCGACGGTTTAGAATAACATCTTCAACGTATTCTAAAAGATCTTTTGGAATTTCGTCGTAAATAGAAAGCATCTCTGGATTCACGATTCCCATTGTCATACCATGTTGAATCGCATGATATAAAAATACCGAGTGCATCGCTTCCCGAACCGTATCATTTCCTCTAAATGAGAATGATACATTACTTACTCCACCACTAATATGTGCATGAGGCAGATTTTCTCTAACCCATTTGGTTCCTCTAAAGAAATCCAATGCGTTCAAGCGGTGTTCTTCCATTCCTGTTGCAACTGGAAATATATTCAAATCGAAAATAATATCCTGCGGAGGAAAACCAACTTTATTTACCAAAATATCATACGAACGTTGGCAAATTTCTACTCTACGCTCGTAATTGTCAGCTTGTCCAGTTTCATCAAAAGCCATAATAATAGCTGCAGCTCCGTAGCGCTTGATGAGTTTGGCGTGATGAATGAATTGTTCTTCCCCTTCTTTTAAAGAAATCGAGTTTACGACACTCTTTCCTTGTACTACTTTTAGACCTGCTTCGATAATATCCCATTTCGAGCTATCAATCATGATTGGAACTCTAGAAATATCAGGTTCCGCAGCGATTAAATTCAGGAATTTTGTCATAGCATATTCCCCATCTAGCATTCCTTCATCCATATTAATATCGATGATTTGCGCGCCACCTTCAACTTGTTCTTTAGCAATACTGAGTGCTTCTTCGTATTTTTCTTCCTTAATTAATCGAAGGAATTTTCTAGAACCTGTAACATTGGTTCGTTCACCAATATTCACAAAAACGCTTTCCGGCGTAATGATTAAAGGCTCTAATCCCGATAATACAAGGTTTCTTCTCTTTTCTACGTGTGCCATTTTTGTTTATTTTTACCGCTAATTCACTAATTTTTTCAAATCAAATGTTCAATTTGTGAATTGTTGGTTATAATTTAGACGCGATAAATCGCATCTCTACGTTACATCGTCGCTGTTGATACCCTAGGTTTATACTCCTTTGCGATATCAGCAATCAACTTGATATGTTCTGGCGTTGTTCCGCAACAACCGCCTATGATATTTACTAAATTATCGTCCAAATATTCTTTGATGAATGCTTGCATCTGTTCTGGCGTTTCATCGTACTCTCCAAAGGCATTTGGTAATCCTGCGTTAGGATGTGCCGAAACATTGAACGAAGTATTATGAGCTAACGTTTGTAGATACGGTTTAAGCAAATCGGCTCCCAAAGCACAATTGAAACCAACACTCAACAATGGAATGTGCGAAACAGAAACTAAAAAAGCTTCCACCGTTTGTCCTGAAAGTGTTCTTCCTGATGCATCCGTAATTGTTCCGGAAACCATGATAGGAATGTCGATATTGCGTTCGTCTTTGACTTCTTCAATAGCGAAAAGTGCCGCTTTGGCATTTAAAGTATCGAAAATGGTTTCCACCAATAATAAATCACTTCCTCCGTCAATCAAGGCTTCGACTTGTTGTTTGTAAGCAATGCGCAAATCATCAAAAGTTACCGCTCGGTAACCCGGATCATTTACATCTGGTGACATACTTGCCGTTCTGTTTGTTGGTCCTATTGAACCGGCTACAAAACGAGGTTTATCCGGATTTTTTGCTGTAAACTCATCGGCTACTTCACGGGCGATTCTTGCCGATTCATAGTTGAGTTCGTAAACCAAATCTTCGAGATGATAATCCGCCATTCCGATGGTTGTACTTGAAAACGTATTGGTTTCAACGATATCAGCTCCCGCTTCAAAATAAGCTGCGTGAACAGCCCGAATAGCTTGCGGCTGCGTGATTGACAATAAATCGTTGTTCCCTTTTAAAGAATGTGGAAAATCTTTGAATCGTTCTCCGCGAAAATCTTCTTCTGAAAAATTGTAGCGTTGCAACATGGTTCCCATAGCTCCATCGAGTACGAGTATGTTTTTTTTAATAGCTTCTTGAATACTTGACATTTTATTTTTTATTGTTGTGTTTTGATGGTTAAAAAAAACACGAATTTTTACTCTTTAGCCCCATTACAGTGAAAATCTTTTTACTTTTTACTGCCAAAAAATGAAACAATTGTAACGGAAAGCAGGATAAATGACGTCAAAAATTGCGCCAATCATTCGTTCTAAAAAAATATCGATATGTTGTCAAGAAAAGGTTTGAGAAATACTATGGAAGTATTCTTGTGTTATCTATCTTAAATACTTAAAAAGTTCAGTATAAAGTAGAATGTAGCACCTTCTTTAAAGATAAAGGGTTGCTAAGGTTTCATCGGGTCTTTCCCTCCGCCTTTCGTGATAACTTTCAATAAATATAGGAACACTGCAAAGTAAAGACATAGCGTTAATAATTGCAAGTATTAACGCTATATTTTTTTTATTAGTTTTATACTATGGCTTTTACCACTGCTTTTGGAGCCTCTTTACGGGTTCCGTCAAATCCGTCAACACCAGAAACTGTAGTATATTTCAACACATATCTCTTACCTGGATTAATAATTTGGTACGCTGCCTGGCACATTAAAGTCGCTTCGTGGAATCCACAAAGAATCAATTTTAATTTTCCTGGGTATGTATTTACATCTCCAATGGCAAAAATTCCAGGAATATTTGTTTGGTAATCCAATGCATTATTTACTTTAATTGCATTTTTTTCAATATCTAATCCCCAGTCTCCGATAGGCCCTAATTTTGGAGTTAATCCAAAAAGTGGAATAAAATAATCTGTTGGAATATTTCGGTGTGCTCCGTTTTCCTCAATATCAATTGATTCTAAATGTTCGGCACCATTCAAACCAATTACTTCAGCTGGCGTGATCATTCTTATTTTTCCTAAATCTTTCAACTCTTGGACTTTTTCTACAGAATCTAATGCGCCTCTAAATTCATTTCTTCTGTGAATCAAAGTCACCTCAGAAGCGACATTAGACAAGAAAATACTCCAGTCCAAAGCTGAATCTCCACCACCGGCAATTACAACTCTTTTGTCTCTGAATTTCTCTGGATTTTTGATGAAATATTTTATCCCTTTATCTTCGTAAAATTCAATGTCTTCGATAAGTGGTTTTCTTGGTTCAAAACTTCCTAATCCACCGGCAATCGCAACAACCGAAGCATGAAATTTCTTTCCTTTATTTGAGGTTACAATAAAACTTCCGTCTTCTTGTTTTGCTATAGTTTCTGCACGTTCGCCCAGCGTAAAACCTGGTTCGAACTGTTTGATTTGTTCCATCAAATTATCAACTAAATCACCCGCTAATACTTCAGGAAATCCTGGAATATCATAAATAGGTTTTTTTGGATACAATTCTGAAAGTTGTCCGCCCGCTTGTGGCAGCGCGTCTAAAATATGACATTTTAGTTTTAACAATCCTGCTTCAAAAACTGCAAATAAACCTGTTGGTCCGGCTCCTATAATTAATATGTCTGTTTTAACCATTGTGTTTAATTTTTTCCTCCCCCCAGCCCCCTCCGAAGGAGGGGGAGACTGGATAGAGTTTCGTTCGTTATTTCTGTTTATTTATTCTCTTTATTCTATGCTCTTTATTCACTTTTCCCTATCCGAACACTGATCACTTCTTCAATGCTTCGGTAATTTCATTCATTTTTTGAACTTTTTCTTCGAAATTTCCTTTCAGCGTTTTGCGATATTCATTTAGGTTTTCGACCATTTTATTGATATCGTCCGGTATTATTTCTTCGAAAAATTCGCGTAATCTTTTGGCTGTTGTCGGTGATTTACCGTTTGTTGAAATGGCTATTTTAACATTTCCTTTGGTTACAATTCCTCCCAAATAATAATCGCATAATGGGGGTGTGTCGGCAATATTGCAAATCAGATATCTTTTTCGTGACAATTCAAACACTCGTTTATTTACTTTTAAATCACTGGTACAGGCAATAACCATGTGCCGTTTCTTCAACATTTTTTTCTTGAACTTGGCTTTAGTCAATTTCACCGAAGGATGTCTTTCAACCAACTCTTCCAGTTCAGGCAAGAACTTTGGTGCAACCACCTCAACATTTGCATTTGGACTGGATTTCAGCATAAACGATAACTTTTCTAAACCCACATTCCCTCCGCCTACAATAAGTACATTGAGGTTGTGTAATTTCAAAAATATTGGATATAATTCGTTCCTCCCCCCAGCCCCCTCCAAAGGAAGGGGAGACTTTGCGGAGCTTCTTTCGTTACTATTTCCCATTTTATTTTTATTTTCATCGGATTAAAATCCGATTTTACAATATCGGTCGTTCCTACGGAACTGTCCTATGTTAAACACTTTCTTTTGATAAGAACTCTTCGTAAAATCCATTCAATTTATTGCTTTCTTTTACCACTTCTCCAATGACAATAATCGCTGGCGCACTTAACTTGTTCTCCGCTACAACTTCTTGGATCGTGTTAATCGTTCCAACTCCCACTTTTTCCTGTGGAGTAGTTCCGTTTTGAATTACCGCAACCGGAGTTTTTCCTTTAGACTCTTTTTGAAACAAAGACACAATTTGCGATAATTTACTCATTCCCATTAAAATCACGACTGTTGCCGACGATTGTGCTGCAAGCGCTACATCATGCGACAAATTCCGGTCTGAAGTTGTGCCTGTTATGACCCAAAAACTTTCGGAAACTCCTCTTTTTGTCAAAGAAACTCCTTGATAAGCAGGAACTGCAATTGCTGATGAAATTCCAGGGACCACAAATGTAGGGATTCCAAAACTTTCTGCGTAATCTATTTCTTCGCTTCCACGACCAAAAATAAATGGATCTCCTCCTTTTAATCGAACCACATTTCCATACGTAAGCGCATTATCTACAATCAACTGATTGATTTGGTCTTGCGAATATTCATGGGCTCCAATTCTTTTACCCACAAATATTTTTAGGGCATTTTTTGGGGCGTGATTCATTATTTCTTCATTGGCCAAAGCATCATACAAAACCACATTCGCTTCAGCAAGTGCTTTTACTCCTTTCAGAGTAAGCAAATCTGGGTCGCCGGGACCCGCACCTACTAAAGTTACCTTTGGTTCTATTGTATTATGCATCCGCTAAATCCTTTGCTCTATAGTGCTCAATATTTGCAAAAAACGAAACTGCTTCTTGAATGTATTTTTTTGCAAATCCTTCAGAAGGTTCGTTCCCTTTGATTTGATATACTAAATCTTTGAAAGATGCATTCAAATTGATTTTATTGCTTTCGATAAAAACAGTATCAAATAAATCGATAATTCCAGCGTGGTGATTCGTTTTTTGGTTTTCAGCAAGCAATAACGCTTTAGCACCGTTAACAAAACCCGCATACGCTAAATAAATTGCATCTGCCCATTTTTTATCTTCAAAAGCTTCTTGCGCGAAAGTTAATTTGTCTTTGGCTTCCAATAGTAATGTAGCCACTAAATCAATAACTACACCGGCACATTCACCTACTCCAACTGCTTTCACATAGTTATCGGCATTTCCCCAATCGACAAAATCAGCTTCGGTAAGGTTTGTTAAATCTGCTAATGGCTTCAAGAATTCATAGAAATATTTCTCTCCTTTGGCATCATAATAATCCAAGAATGATTGTCCGTTGGCATTCGCATCAAAATCATTTAAGATAAAACGCAACGCATCTGGTCCTCTTCTACTTGGAATTTTGATTACTTTATCAGAAAATCTTCCTGCTCCGTTTCCTAAATTCCCCCCACCCAATAAAACTTGAAGTGCTGGCGCCACTAATTTTCCAGAATTGATTGACATTCCCTGAAAACCAATTTGAGCCATATTGTGTTGTCCACAAGCATTCATACAACCACTAATTTTAATTGTGATTTCCTGATTGTTGCTGTATTGTGGATATTCTGTTTCTAAAACTCTTTCTAATTCTACTGCAATTCCGGTGCTGCTTGCAATTCCTAAATTACAAGTATCTGTTCCCGGACAGGCGGTAATATCTGCAGTGCTATCGTATCCTAAGGCTACAAAATCAAGTTTAGCTAATTCCTGGTAGAAAAATGCTAAATCCTCTTCCTTTACGTGACGGATAACAATGTTTTGTCTTAAAGAAAAACGCAATTCATTAGCGGCATAATTTTTAATCAAATCTGCCAATAATCTCGCTTTGTCGGTATAAAAATCACCTAAAAGCACTTTGATACCGATGGCTACATATCCTGCTTGTTTTTGAGGAATCACATTCGATTTTTTCCAAGCTTCAAAAGCAGCTGTGTCTTCGATAACCACTTTTGGCGCTACCAATAAAGGAGCCGGAATTCCACCATCAAAAGCTGCAGTATCAATTTCAACGCTTTGGTATGACAATGCTTTTTTCTCTTCTTCAACCAATCGTAAAAACGCATCTCTTCCTAAATCTTTGATTAAGAATTTCATACGTGCTTTCAATCGTTTGGCTCTTTCCCCGTAACGGTCAAATATTCTCAAAACCCCTTCGGTTGTTGGGATAATTTGGTTTACCGGAATAAATTCAGACAATAATTCAGCATGACTTGGTTGAGAACCTAATCCACCACCTAGCATTACTTTAAATCCTCTTTCTCCATTTACAATTTTTGGAATAAAACCTAAATCGTGCAAATAACTCAAAGCAGTATCTTTATCCGAAGATGAAAATGATATTTTGAATTTACGTCCCATTTCCTGACAAACTGGGTTTCTCAAGAAAAACTGAAACAACGCGTGTGCATAAGGCGACACATCAAAAGGTTCATCCACATCGATTCCTGCTGTTTCACTTGCCGTAATATTTCTCACGGTATTTCCACAGGCTTCTCTCAACGTAACATCATCTTTCTCCAATTCTGCCCAAAGTTGTGGAGTTCTGTCCAAACTTACATAGTGAATTTGGATGTCCTGACGGGTTGTAATGTGTAAACGTCCTGTTGAATATTCATCAGAAACTTTGGTAATACGCAACAATTGTTCGCTTGTCACTTTACCGAAAGGTAATTTGATACGAATCATTTGAACACCATCCTGACGCTGACCGTAAACTCCTCTGGCCAAACGAAGGCTGCGGAAACGCTCGTCGTCAATTTTTCCATCACGGAATAAAGCAATTTTTCTTTCTAAATCGATAATGTCTTTTTGGACAATCGGATCTTCTATTTCGTTTCTAAAACTTTGCATCTTTAGTTATGTTTATCCTCCCCCCCAGCCCCCTCCGAAGGAGGGGGAGCCGAAACTGGAAGTATTATTACATTTTATATTAACTCAATTATTATTTTATTCTTACCGTAAAAAGTAAACCCCTTAACTAACGGGACATTTTTTATCCTGTATGTCTCCCTCCCCTTCGGGGAGTCCCGAAACTTCGGGAGAGGTGGGGATTATTTTATAAAACCAACTCCCGCTGTTGTGTTGGTTGCAGCATCTATTAAGATGAAAGCTCCGTTAGATTTATTATCAGTGTAAGCATCAAAATAAATGGCTTTGCTCAATTTAATGGTTACTTCTCCAATTTCATTTATCGCTAATTGAGTCGCTGGAGTTGTTCCAGAATAATCGGTTGCGATTACGTTTTTTACACTATCAATTTTCGCCAAAACTCTATTGCTATTGTGTTGTACATAATATTTTGCACCTGCCACTAATTTTTTACTGTCCATCCAACAAACAGTTGTTGTGATGTCTTTTTCAATTTTAGGAAGTTCATTAGATTTTACAATCATATCACCTCTGGTTACATTGATGTCATTATCTAATTCGATAGTAATAGAAGAACCAGCCGTAGCTTCATCAAATTGCTTATCAAAAAAGTGAATATTCGTTACTGTAGATTCTGTTAAAGAAGGAAGTACCGTTACGGCATCTCCTACTTTAATATTGTTCCCGTATAATTTCCCGGCATATCCTCTAAAGTCGTGATACTCCTCAGTTTTTGGTCGGATTACTGTTTGAACAGGGAAACGTGCAATCCCGTTTTCATAGATATCATTTGGTTCCAAAGATTCCAAATGTTCCAAAACCGTCTGTCCTGTGTACCAAGGCATATTCTCCGATTTATCGGCAACATTACCACCATTGATTGCACTTAGCGGAATGTAACTTACATTTTGTTCTTTGAAAGCACTTTTTGCATTTAATGCCTGAAAGTCTGCTTTGATTTTGTTGTATACTTCTTCTGAATAATCAACTAAATCCATTTTGTTTACCGCAACAATTACATCTTTTACTCTCAATAAATTATTGATAAAAAAGTGACGGTACGTTTGCTCAATTACTCCTTTACGAGCATCAATTAATATAATTGAAACTTGTGAAGTTGAAGCTCCGGTAACCATGTTACGTGTATATTCTACGTGACCTGGAGTATCGGCAATAATGTAACTTTTCTTTGCAGTCGAAAAATAAATATGAGCCACATCAATCGTGATTCCTTGTTCTCTTTCGGCAACCAAACCATCGGTAGCCAATGAGAAATCTAAGTAATCGTATCCTTTTTGCTTGCTGCTTTTTTCTATTGCTTCAATTTTATCTGTAGTCAACGATTTTGTATCGTATAATAATCTTCCGATTAATGTACTTTTTCCGTCATCTACACTTCCTGCTGTTGCTATTTTTAAAACTTCCATATTCTGAAATTGTATAATGTATATTGTAAAATTGTATTTTGTAAACTGTATGCTGTTGTAAAATTGTATTTTGTATAATGTACTTTGTAAATTCAATCACAAAATACAGTTTTTACATTATACAATTTTTACATTATACAATCTCCTAAAAGTATCCTTGTTGTTTTCTTTTTTCCATCGCAGCTTCAGAACGTTTGTCATCAATTCTGGCTCCTCTTTCAGAAATAGTTGAAGATCTAATTTCACCAACCACTTCTTGGATAGTTGCTGCATAAGAATCAACGGCAGCAGTACAACTCATATCACCCACAGTTCTAAAACGAACAATTCTTTCTTCGATTTCTTCATCTTCTTCTTGAAACACAAATGGAGAATGTGACCAAATCATACCGTCTCTTATGAATACTTTACGTTTGTGTGAAAAGTAAATCGATGGAATTTCGATTTGCTCTTGTTCGATATAACTCCATACATCTAATTCAGTCCAGTTCGAAATTGGAAAAACACGAACGTTTTGACCGTTTTCAATTTTTCCATTAAGAAGATCAAATAATTCAGGACGCTGATTTTTTTCGTCCCATTGACCAAAATCATCACGAACCGAGAAAATACGTTCTTTAGCTCTTGCTTTTTCTTCATCTCTACGCGCACCACCAATGCAAGCATCAAATTTGAATTCTTCAATAGCATCTAGAAGCGTTATCGTTTGCAAACTGTTTCTGCTTGAATATTTACCCGTTTCTTCCACCACTTTCCCTTCGTCAATAGCATCCTGAACATTACGAACGATTAATTCCAATCCTAATTCAGCCACCAATCTATCTCTAAATTCAATAGTTTCAGGAAAATTATGTCCAGTATCTACGTGCAACAATGGAAAAGGAATTTTAGCAGGAAAAAAGGCTTTCTGTGCTAAACGTACCAATGTAATTGAATCTTTTCCACCAGAGAAAAGCAAAACTGGTTTGTCAAATTGAGAAATTACTTCTCTAAAAATGTATATCGCTTCGCTTTCTAAAGCGTTTGTTTTTAATATTGTGCTCATATTGTTTATATTTTCCCCTCCCCGACCCTCCCCGAAGGGGAGGGAGACCGGACGGAGCTTCGTTCGTTTATTTTTTTCTATTCTCTAAAATCTAAAATCTGATTTCTGCCCTCTAATCTCTATTTTTGGTGTAAACCACATTCTTTATGACTCGATTCCCATGACCATCTTCCCGCTCTTATATCTTCACCAGGAGCAATCGCCCTGGTACATGGAGCACAACCGATACTTACAAATCCTTTTTTATGCAATGCATTTTGAGGCACATTATTATCATCAATATATTTTTGAACTTCGGCCAAAGTCCATTTCAATAAGGGATTAAATTTGATAATATTAAAATGGGCATCGTATTCAAAGGCTGCCAAATCATTTCTATTTTCTGATTGTTCCGCACGTAAACCGGTAATCCAGATTTCATTCCCTTTTAAGGCTTTAGTCAACGGAGCCACTTTTCGAATAAAACAACATTCTTTTCTATTCTCAACTGATTCATAGAAACTGTTTGGACCTTTTTTATTTAATAATTCCTCAACTGCGCTTGCTTCTGGAAAATAGGTTTTAATGTCTATTTTATATTTTTTTATTGTTCTATGAAAAACATCATACGTTTCTTGAAATAATCTTCCTGTATCCAAAGTAAAAATGGTTATCGGTAAATCATTTTTTGCAATTAAAGCCGTAATCACTTGGTCTTCCTGCCCGAAAGAAGTTGAAAAAACCACTTTATCCTTGTATTCATTAGCTAAAAAAGCAAGCGTTTCCTCAATGGAGAAATCTTTTGTTTTATCTAATAAAGCTTGTACTATTTCTGTGCTCATAATTCCGTTTATCTTTTATAATAATTTTGACAAGGTTCTTAAACTCAAAATGATAATTAAAACACCTACCAAAATCATCATCGGTTGTCTTTTGATTTTATTGACTAATAAAGCAGCAATTGGCGCAGCAATAACACCACCTAAAATCAACCCTATAATAACTTGCCATCCTTGTATTCCTCCAAAAATCATAAATGTTATTCCACTTGCAAAAGAAACCGCAAACTCGGCAGCGTTCACAGAACCGATAGTATATCTAGGATTTCGACCACGTCCTAATAATGTAGAAGTGACAATTGGCCCCCAGCCTCCACCACCAACAGCATCCATAAAACCTCCAAAAGAAGCCAAAATACCGAGGCGTTTCGTTTTCTTTTTAATGATGTTTTTTTGCATTGCTTTTCTGATGATTATAACAGCCAAAGCGATCATATAAACGGCAATAAACGGTTTTATTGCATCTCCATCAATTACATCAGACAATAAATAAGCTCCGGTTATAGAACCCAAAACACCTGGAATCAATAAATGTTTCACTAATTTTTTATTAATATTTCCAAACCTATGATGAGAAATCGCAGAGGCTCCTGTAGTAAACATTTCAGCAACGTGAACTCCTGTACTACTGATTGCAGGAGGAATTCCGTAAGCCAATAAGAAAGAAGTTGATGTCGCTCCATAACCCATCCCTAAAGTTCCATCCACCAATTGTGCAAAGATTCCAATAGAGAAAAAGATTAAAAATTCCTGATTAAACCCACCCACAAAACCATTCCAGGAAAATTCAGCGTGGTGGTTATACACTAATGTAGATATCAATCCTATCAATAAAGTAACTGGAATAACAACCCACAAACGTTCTTTGAATGTTACTTCGGTTTTTACAGCCACATTATTTTCTTTCAGTTTACCCATGTCTTTTATAATTCAACTATTAATTTATTTTAAATCCATTACCCTATCGGAATGGTAGATTAAAGTGCAAAAATAATACATTTTGTTTAACTACAAAACTTATTTTAAAAAAATGTTTGTTAAAATGTAATATCTGCTAATGAATTGTTTTCCAATATCATGAGTGTATTGTCCCGTACCTCAGTCATTAGCTTATGAACGGAACAATTTACCTCATCAATGCAATCATCACATTTTTCATAAAAGTTATGACTCACACAAGGCAAAAGTGCTATAGGTCCTTCAAGAATCCGATACACATGAGCCATATTTATATCTTTTGGCTCTTTAATCAGATAATAACCACCACCTTTTCCTTTTTTGGCCCCCAAAAAACCAGAATAGCGTAATAACAGTAAAATACTTTCTAAAAATTTTATCGAAATATTTTCACTTTTTGCTATATCCGCAATTGGAACCGGGGTTTGGTTCTCTTGGCGCGCCAAAAATGATAAAGCTTTTATTCCGTATTTAGTCTTTTTTGAAAGCATTTTAAAAAGATATAAGATTGAAGATTAACGATTTTTGATCTCAGATTTTAAAATAATCTGAAGTCTACCTGTCTTTTATTGTAACAACAAAAATATACTTTTTGATTTAAGAATAGCGAATGGAGATTAACGATTTTTGAATGCACATCAATCTACAATCAAAAATCGTTAATCTCCAATCTGAAATCCCTAAGAAAGTGCCTGCTCCAAATCAGCAATTACATCTTTCACTGTTTCCAATCCTACCGAAACACGCACCAAACCTTCAGTAATTCCTACCGCCAATTTTTCCTCAACAGACAATTTGCTGTGTGTTGTTGAAGCCGGATGCGTCACAATGGTTTTAGCATCTCCAATGTTGGCCGACAGCGAACATAATTTTATTTTATCCAAAAAT
The DNA here is from genome assembly GCF_007097265.1 of Flavobacterium gawalongense. Taxonomy (GTDB): domain Bacteria; phylum Bacteroidota; class Bacteroidia; order Flavobacteriales; family Flavobacteriaceae; genus Flavobacterium; species Flavobacterium gawalongense. The sequence continues at coordinate 54,832 of NZ_VJZP01000002.1, forward strand.
GCTCGACCAGCTTCAATACCTCCTTTGATTTCAAAAGCAATAATATTACCTCCCAAAAGCATCTGTTTTTTAGCGATTTCATATTTTGGATGCGATTTCAAGAATGGATATTTCACACTATTCACATTCGGATGACCTTCTAAAAACTCAGCTACTTTCAAAGCATTCTCGCAATGTCTTTCTACGCGGATTACCAAAGTCTCTAAACTTTTAGACAATACCCAAGCATTAAACGGCGATAAAGCGGGCCCTGTATTTCTGGAAAACAAATAAATTTGACGAATCAATGCAGCGTCTCCAACAGTAATTCCTCCTAAAACACGTCCTTGTCCGTCCATCAATTTGGTAGCCGAATGAACCACTAAATGTGCTCCGTATTTAATCGGTTGCTGAATGTATGGAGTTGCAAAGCAGTTGTCGATGATCAAAATCAAATTGTGTTTTTTGGCAATATCACCCAACAATTGCAAATCAATTACATCTACACCAGGATTGGTTGGCGTTTCCGCATACAATATTTTAGTATTGGGTTTGATAAAACTCTCGATAGTTTCCGGCTGATTAATATCAAAATACGAAGTTTCAATATTCCACTTTGGAAAATAAGTCATAAACAAAGCGTGAGTTGAACCAAAAACACTACTTGCAGAAACGATATGATCACCTGAACTCAACAAAGCTGCAAACGTAGAATAGATTGCTGCCATTCCTGTAGCGAAAGCATAACCCGCATCGGCACCTTCCATTTTGCAAACCTTTTCTACAAATTCTGTAGTATTGGGGTTGCTAAAACGGCTGTAAATATTACGCTCTTTTTCTTCCGTAAAAGAAGCTCTCATATCTTCGGCATCCTCAAATACAAAACTAGATGACAAATACAAAGGCGTAGAATGCTCCTGATATTGTGATCTTTCTAATTGGGTGCGTATCGCTTGGGTTTCAAAACCAAAATCTTGTTCGTTCATTTTATTTTTTAGTTTAAAGTTTAAGTTTTAAAGTTGTTGGAATCGCAAAATACCAACAACTTTTATTTAAACTATAATGATTTATTATTCAAAACTACTTTATAATGTATCGTTGCGTTTGGCTCCAATGTTTTTGAAACCGAACAATATTTCTCGAAAGAAAGTTGTGCTGCTCTTGCTGCTTTTTCTTCATTAATTGGACCTTCCAGATAAAACACAATATGAATATCCTTGAATGGTTTTGCCTCTCCTACTTGAACGCGCTCCCCTTCAACCTCAGCTTTGAAAGAGGTAATTTCTTGTCTTTGTTTTTTAAGTATCGAAATCATATCAATGGCGCTACAACCTGCAACACCCATTAATACTAATTCCATAGGACTAGCCCCCATATTATCTCCCCCAAATTCAGGTCGACTATCTACATTTACTATATGTCCACGTTCGTTTTTTAATTCAAAGTGAAAGTTGTCGTTTACTCTGTCTAATGTTATTTTCATTTTTCCCCTCCCCAACCCTCCCCGAAGGGAAGGGAGCCAAGACTGGAGGCAGTCCCTTTTTTAATTATTTATATTTTTTATAACACGAATAGAAAAAGTAATACTGAAATAAGCCAGAATATAAAATTAAACCAACCATCTATAAACAAAGACTTATCCATTGTCCAAAAGGTATCAACACTATTTCTTTCATATTTTAAGTAGAATAATTTACTTAAAACATAATATACAAACTGTGCAATCAATGGTATAAATAATGAATTAACAGCTGTATTTTTTGCAAAACCAATACAAAAACATATTAAAGCTATTAAAAACAATATCATATTTAAAATTAATAGTTTAAAAAACCATTCTTTATTATCTAATTTACTTTTATCAAATAAAAACAGAATTAAAACATTCATTCCAATTATAATAAAAATGACATTCATATTATATGCTTTTTTTACTGAACACTCAAAACTGATCACTGATCACTTTAATTACCCTTTATCCGATAATCTCAAAATATCCCCAAAAACGCCTCTCGCCGTCACAGCTGATCCAGCTCCTGCGCCTTGAATTACAATGGGTCTGTCACCATACGATTCCGTGTAAATTTCGAAGAAAGAGTCAGAACCTTTCAATCCCCCTAAAGCCGTATCCGAAGGTACCGAAACTAATTTCACTTCTAGATTCCCTTTGTCGTTTTGCAAATCACCTGATAATTCACCTATGTATCGCAACACGTGATTTGGTTTTTGTTCGCTTTTAATTTTATCATAAATAGGATCAAACTCCTTCAATTTATTCAGAAAATCAGAAACATCCCCTTCACGTAAATGCTCTGGAATTAAATTCTGAATGTTGATTTCTTCAAATTCATTTTGCAAATCTAATTCTCTTGCCAAAATTAATAATTTTCTACCAACATCATTCCCACACAAATCTTCTCTTGGGTCTGGTTCCGTATATCCATTATCAATCGCTTCTTTCAATATTTCACTAAACGGCGCCTCTTTTGCAGAAAAATTATTGAACAAATAACTCAATGTTCCCGAAAAAACCCCTTTAATCTTCGTGATATTTTCTCCTGAAAGATGCAATAATTTTATCGTGTCTATCAGTGGTAATCCCGCTCCTACATTGGTTTCATACAAATAACTCTTTTGATTATCCGCTAATACTTTTCGCAATTTTTTATAAAAACTATAACTTAATGTATTCGCCACTTTATTAGAAGAAATCAAATCAAAACCATTCTCTATCAAAGGAATATAATTTTCTACAAATACAGCACTTGCCGTGTTATCAATAGCAATTAAATTCTCTAAGTGATGCTCATTTGCGTAAGCGATAACATCATCAATTGTATACGAAAACCCATTATTCTGGATTTCATTTTTCCAATTTGGAGTGACGCTGTTTTTATTTAAAAGCACATTTTTAGAATTTGCAATTGCAAAAACATTCAGTTTTATATCTTTTCTTTTCTCAATAGCCGCAGCTGATTCCAGTATTTGGTTAATCAAAGTTCCACCTACCAATCCATGTCCAAAAATGGCAATATTAATTTTCTTAGAAACTCCAAAAATCTCCCCGTGAATCACATTTAGTGCTTTGTGAAGTTGCGATTTTTTAACCACTAAACTCACATTTTTACCCGTAACTGTGTTATTGAAAAGTATAGGGACAATTTTATTTTTTATCAATGCCGTATAAGGCTTATGGAACGTACTCAAATCCTGACCAATGATAGAAATCACCGACACATTATCAGTAACCGTGATTTTATTCACATCCTTCGAGTAGAAATCATTTTCGAATTCTTTCTCTAATTCAATCATTGCTTTCGTCGCTTTATCGGCATCAACAACCAATCCAATTCCTCTTTCTGAAGAACCTTGAGAAATAATACTTACGCTGATATCATTGTCGCCCATTACTCTAAAAATACGAGCATCAACTCCAGTTTTTCCAAGCAATCCCCTTCCTTCCAGATTTACCAGCGACACATTTTCAAGAACTGAAAGCGTTTTGATTCCGGCCGCATTTGAATTTGAAGTGATTAATGTCCCTTTATTTTCGTGATTGAACGTATTTAAAATACGAAGCGGAATGTTTTTTTCCAATAAAGGAATAATCGTTTTGGCATGAAGTATCGTTGCTCCAAAATTAGCCAATTCATTCGCCTCGTTAAAAGTCAAATGATCTATTTTTTTAGCATCAGGAACTAAATCCGGGTTGGCTGTATAAATTCCGTCAACATGCGTGTAATTCTGAAGTTCTTCGGCATCTATATAATTAGCGATCAATGAAGCGGTATAATTACTGCCGTTTCTTCCTAAAGTCGTCGTGTCGTTCTTACTATTTGAACCTATAAAACCGGCAACCACATTTACGGTTGTTCCGTTATTTTGTTTGAAATAATTGATTACGTTTTTCTTCGAAAGTTGTTCCAAGGGTTGTGCGTCTCCAAATTTCGAATCCGTTTTAATTAATTCTCTTGTATCTGCAAAACGCGCATTTACTCCATTTTTAATTAAAATAGCCGTCAGTAATTTTGCAGAAAGCAACTCTCCTTTTGAAAGCACTTGATCTTTAATTTTATTACTGTAATCACCAATTAAACTTACGCCTTCAAAAAGTTTTTCAAGGACATTAAATTCTTCCGATAAATCAACTTCTTGATAATCGTCTTGCTGGTATTTTTTGAAATCTTCAAATAGTGCTTTATAATTACCATTTTTAGAGGCAACTCCTAAAATTTCTTCTAATTCATCTGTAGCATTTCCTCTTGCCGAAACCACTATAGCTATTTTTTCTCCTTGATTTACTTTATCAGTAATAATAGCGACTACTTTGTTTATTCCCTCGCCATTCGATAAAGATTTACCTCCAAATTTTAATATTTTCATTGTGTATGTTTTATATGGTGTCGCCCCTAAAAAATGGAGGCAAGCAAATTGTCTAATTGTTCGTATTCTATCAAAAAAGCATCATGTCCGTGAATGGAAACAATTTCTTGATAGGTGACATTATTTTTATATTTTTTTAATTCCTCATAAGTCGCTCTATTTTCGCTTACCGTAAAAAACAAGTCTGAATCGATTCCAATGATGTGAATAGCAGCTTCAATTTTGGATGCTATTTCTTCAAATGACCCACTATTTCGGGTAATATCTATCGTTTTAAGCAATTGATTCATCAATTTATAAGAGGAAAGTTGGAATCTTTTTTGGAGTTTTTCACCGTGATGACACAACCAGCTTTCAATGTTAAAAATGGCTAATTCCTCATTGGTAGTTCTCTGAAATTTTGACTTAAAAGATTCTGGAGTTCTATAACAAAGCATCGCATGAATCCGAGCATCTTCAATAGGTTTCGAAGAATTATTGAGAATTTGCTCCTGCAAAAAGCAATTGGCAATCAACCAATCTGTCGATTTCCAATCCGTCGCGATAGGAATTAAATGTTGTGTGATTTTAGGTTCCAAAGCCGCTATTTCCCAAGCAATTCCGCCACCTACTGATCCGCCAATGATAGCGTACAGTTGTTTGATTTTAAGGAAATGAATGCCTTGAATAAAAATTTTCGCAATATCTCTGGTGTTAAAATCCAAATAATTTTCAATGATGGTATCATCAAAACCATTTCCAGGAACATTAAAAGCCAGTATCGTGTATTTATTTGTATCTATTGTTTTGTCTTCACCAATTAAATCATTCCACCAACCGCTCTCTCCCACAACTTGGGAATTTCCTGTCAATGCATGATTTACCAAAACTATTGGAGCTGTATGTAAAGCTGGACCAAAAACTTGAAAACTTAAGTTTAAGGTAGCATAAAAAGCCCCACTTTCGGTGGTGAAATTTTGTAATGTAATAGATGTTGGTTTATTTTCCAATTTCAAATCTTTTATGATTTTTGATTTGTGTCTGGAAATATTAGAAAGAAAGCTAGAAGTAAACTAGAAGAATTCTTTGTGTTATCTTTCCTTTAGATTCTGAAACAAATTCAGAACAAAGGTAGAATGTAGCACCTTCTTCGATTTACCGAAGGGTTGCTAAGGCTTCATCGGGTCTAATCCCTCTGCCTTTCTTTATAACATTTCAATACGTTTTTGAACTTAAAGGCACAAATTAACTACTATTTTTTTTAACAACCAAATTTTATGAGAATTGATTCTAATTGTTTCATTGAAAAACAATCTAAAAAACAACTCGCAATTGTTTTTACGACGAAGGAATGCCCCATTATGTGGATTTTATCCTTCGCCGAAATAACAACGTCGACCAACAGTCTCACGGAATCAAAACCGATATTACAATTCGATTTTTTAAATAAAAAGTTCTTCATTTTCCTTTGAATACATTAGAAAAAGCAAAGAATTTGGCACCATCTTTTGCGCTAAAGGATCGTTTTTTGACACTTCAAATCTTGGATGAATCAATTCGTTTTTTGAATCGTTACTGTTTTCTGTTTTGTTCCTGAAACTAAAGTTTTTTAGCAACCGAAAGGTCCTTGGGAAATATTTTGATGCTCTCATAATTTTAAGATATTAGCTATTATTTTTTTCTTTTTGTGAATTAGATTCTGAAACAAATTCAGAATAAATGAAAAAACCCTTTTAGATACATATCCAAAAGGGTTTTAAGTTGTGTTATAAACTTATACTTTTGGAATCAACAGACATGAATACACATAATGGCATTGGCACAAATGCTGTTTTTGACCTTCGAATTATTTGTTTTCTGTTGATTTAAAATATTCATTTTATTCTTGTTTTTTAGTTTAAAAATTACGACCGATGGATTTCAAAAAAAAAGCCTCCCGTTATCCGGGAGGCTTTTGCTATATAAATTTTTAATTTAAATTTAAGCAATAAGCGACCCGCAGGATTCTTCCTGAATGGCTTTTGACATATTGCACACATTAAATTTCATCTTTGTTTTTTTTCTTGTAGCAAATATGCTAATTGTTTTTGAATTTTCCAAATAAAATTTAAAAAAAATCAAATCAAATCTTTTCTTTTTTATGGATCAAAAAAGCAGGAAATATTTTAACAGCAAAAAAAAGTTAAGATTAATTTGCAATTCAAAATGGTTTCATACATTTGCACCCGAATACAAGAGGAAAAATTTGAACTGATTGCAACCTCTTCATAATGAAACGAATTCATTATGGATACTGAGAATTTTCAGTAGAAAAAATGCTAAAGCAGAAACTCTTCTTTAGTCCTTTTCAGCAATTATTTTTTCTCGCTTAATTTTAAACTAATAATTATTATGGCCTATTTATTTACGTCAGAATCTGTAAGCGAAGGACATCCAGACAAAATTGCAGATCAAATTTCGGATGCGTTAATCGATAACTTTTTAGCATTTGATGCTGACTCAAAAGTAGCTTGCGAAACTTTAGTAACTACTGGTCAAGTAATTTTGGCTGGTGAAGTAAAATCAAACACCTATTTAGACGTACAACAAATCGCTCGTGACGTAATCAGAAAAATTGGTTACACTAAAAGCGAATACATGTTTGAAGCCAATTCTTGTGGAATCCTTTCTGCCATTCATGAACAATCTGCCGATATCAATCAAGGGGTTGACAGAGCAAATCCTGAAGAACAAGGGGCTGGAGATCAAGGAATGATGTTTGGTTATGCTACTAATGAAACTGACAATTACATGCCATTGGCTCTTGATTTATCACATAAATTATTGCAGGAATTAGCTATTTTAAGACGTGAAAATAACGAAATTACTTATTTGCGTCCAGATGCAAAATCTCAAGTAACTTTAGAATATAGCGATGACAATAAGCCAACTCGTATTGACGCTATTGTAATCTCAACACAACATGATGATTTTGATGAAGAAGCTACAATGTTAGCAAAAATCAAAAAAGACATCGTTGAAATATTGATTCCAAAGATTATTGCTAAAAATCCTGCACATGCTCATTTATTCAATGATAAAATCCAATACCATATCAATCCAACCGGGAAATTCGTAATTGGAGGACCACACGGAGATACTGGGCTTACAGGAAGAAAAATTATTGTAGATACTTACGGTGGAAAAGGTGCTCACGGTGGTGGTGCATTCTCTGGAAAAGATCCAAGTAAAGTGGACAGAAGTGCTGCGTATGCAACCCGTCATATTGCTAAAAATTTAGTTGCAGCAGGTGTTGCTGACGAGATTTTAGTACAGGTTTCTTATGCAATTGGTGTTGCAAAACCGATGGGTATTTTTATCGATACTTATGGCACATCAAAAGTGAATTTAACCAATGGTGAAATTGCTAAAAAAGTAGAAGCTATTTTTGATATGCGTCCTTACTTTATCGAGCAACGTTTGAAATTAAGAAATCCTATTTACAGCGAAACTGCTGCTTACGGACACATGGGACGTACTCCAGAAACGGTAACTAAAACTTTTTCTGCTCCAGGTGGAAACGAAAAAACAGTTACTGTTGAATTATTTACTTGGGAAAAATTAGACTTTGTTGACCAAGTTAAAACAGCTTTCGGATTATAAGAATTATAATTCTATTTATACTGAAAACCAGCTCAATTGAGCTGGTTTTTAATTTTAGTAATAATAACTATCCAAAAACATAGCAAGCAGAAAAAAAATTTAACTTAACAGTCAAAAATTAATAGTTTTGCGCTTTTTTTGTAATTTGCTAGAATTATGAGAAACCTGATTCTATTCTTCTTCTTCACTACAATCTCGATTGCATTCGGACAAAACCAAAAACTACTTTCTTCAAAGATAAATCACGTAATTATTGACGCCGATCAATTTTTAGGATACGATCAATTTGACTACTATTATACTATTAAGAACAATGTCTTTTCTAAAATAAAAGACAAAGAATCTTTAGAATACAAAAACATTACTTTGGGGAAAATCACGAAAATAGATTTACTAAATCCTTTAAAAATTGTTTTGTTCTACGAAAATTTTAATACCGCTATTTTACTTGACAACCAACTGAACGAGACTCAAAAAATAAACTTCTCAGAAAACCCAATTCCAATAGTTGTGAACGCTATAGGAATAGCTTCTCAAAACCAATTATGGGTTTACAACAGTTTAAATCAGCAAATTGGACTTTATGATTATTTAAAAAATGACTATAAAGTCATTTCTACTTCATTCCCGGAAAGTATAAAATACTATCAATCAAATTTTAATGCTTTTTATTGGATAGATGATAAAAACAATTGGTTCTCCTGTGACATTTTTGGAAAAATAACAAAGAAGGGAAAAACACCCGATTTTGATTCGATAGAAATCATCAACGACAATCAATTTATCTTTTCCAAGAACTCCATTCTAACAATTGAAGACATTGAAAAGAATCAAAAATTCGAAATTGAAATTTTAGAAAAAACGTTTAAAAAATTCGGTTACAAAGACCAAATTTTATCTATTTTTACATCAGGAGGAATTACAAATTATAAAATCACAATACCGTAATGCACATAGCAGTAGCAGGAAACATTGGATCAGGAAAAACAACTTTGACACACTTATTGGCAAAACACTTTAAATGGGAACCCCATTTTGAAGATGTAGTCGATAATCCTTATTTAGATGATTTCTATCATCAAATGGAGCGTTGGTCTTTTAATTTACAAATTTATTTCTTGAACAGTCGTTTTCGTCAAGTAATGCAAATTCGGGAGAGTGGTAAAAAAATTATTCAAGACAGAACGATTTATGAAGATGCCCATATTTTCGCACCCAACCTTTATTCAATGGGTTTAATGACGAATCGTGATTTTCAGAATTATTCTACCCTTTTCGAATTAATGGAATCATTGGTAAAACCACCTGATTTGTTGATTTACCTAAGAAGTTCCATCCCAAATTTAGTAGGACAGATTCACAAACGCGGTCGCGAATATGAAAACTCCATTTCTATTGACTATTTAAGTCGTTTGAATGAGCGTTATGAAGCATGGGTTCATACATACAACAAAGGAAAACTATTAATTATCGATGTAGATAACATTAATTTTGTTGACAATCCTGAAGATTTAGGGACTATTTTAAATAGGATTAATGCAGAACTGAATGGATTATTTTAGAATAAAATAACAAGACATAAAATTAAAAACACCTCACAACTGTGAGATATTTTTAATTTTCATACCTTTACAAATCAATGCATTAACATCAAAATATATCTTGAAATTGATTTATTTTGATTCCCCTTAATTTATCATACATAAAAACACTAATCAATTGGTTTTTCTGATTATTAATTAAAATCTAAAAATCATGAGACTCAAAAATTTAAAAAGCAAAACTGTTTGTTTTTTACTAGTTATTGCGCTTATTCTGCAAAGCTGTAGCGTTTATAAAAAAACGCCTGTAACTTTAGACGAGGCTGTAACTGCGGATAGAAAAGTTTTAGTTGTTAAAGTTGACAATACAAAACTCAAATTTATCAGGATTGAACAAATTGACGGTATATATTACGGCCGCATAAAAACTAGAGGTGGAATTGAAAAAATACCTTTAACCGAAAGTGATTTAAAAACAATACGTGTTCTGGACAAAACAGCAACAACAATGGGAAATGTTGCGATTGTCGTTGGTTCTATAGGGACTGTTCTCTTAGTTGTTGCAGCTATAGAACTTTCTGATTTGGGTGATAATTGGGGTAATTGGGGCTATTGAATATTTTGGAAACACATTCGTAACACACATTAAATGAGGCGTTTACCAAAAACAAATGCATTATGAGTATTAAAAATAAAATGCCCTGCAATTGCAGGGCATTTACTATTTTAGCAACAAAATCTATTATTTCAAAGCATCGATTTTTGCCTGAACTTCTGCATCAGTTCCTTCAAAATTCTGAATATCTACTTTACCATTTACCGTTGTTTTAATCGTAGCTTTTTTTTCCATCAACATTAGTTTTTTCAATGGAGACTTCTTTAGAAACTGCACTAGTTGCTGTCGCAGCAGCATTCATATACTCACAGGTTTTGTTTGCACATCCTTTTGCGATACACTCTTCTTTAGACATTGAGGCACACATTTCAGTATTGGCACAACAAGAGGCGCTATCCGAAATCGTATGATTTCCGCTGCCTAAAATTGGCGCAATTACAAGACCAATTAAACAAGTTAATTTAATCAAAATGTTCATTGATGGCCCAGAAGTATCTTTGAATGGATCTCCGACAGTATCTCCAGTTACGGCAGCTTTGTGAGCATCAGAACCTTTATAGGTCATTTCTCCATTAATCATAACTCCTGCTTCAAAAGATTTCTTAGCATTATCCCAAGCACCCCCCGCATTGTTTTGAAAAACTGCCCAAAGCACACCAGATACAGTAACTCCTGCCATATATCCTCCTAACATTTCAGCGATTAACTGGTTGTTGTCTCCATAAACTAATTTACCAAGTAAAACAATTGCTATTGGAAAACCGATAGTCAAAATTCCTGGCAACATCATTTCGCGTAAAGCTGCTTTTGTAGAAATATCAACACATTTAGCATACTCGGGTTTTCCGGTTCCTTCCATAATTCCTGGAATTTCTCTAAACTGACGACGTACTTCGTACACCATATCCATAGCTGCTTTTCCAACAGAATTCATTGCTAAAGCAGAGAAAACTACGGGTATCATTCCACCTACAAATAACATCGCTAAAACGGGCGCTTTGAAAATATTAATTCCGTCTATTCCTGTAAAAGTTACATATGCCGCAAATAATGCTAATGAAGTTAATGCAGCCGAAGCAATTGCAAAACCTTTTCCGGTTGCAGCAGTGGTATTTCCAACAGAATCTAAAATATCCGTTCTTGTACGAACTTCTTTTGGCAACTCACTCATTTCAGCAATTCCACCTGCGTTATCCGATATTGGTCCAAAAGCATCGATTGCTAATTGCATAGCCGTTGTTGCCATCATGGCTGAAGCCGCTAAAGCCACACCATAAAATCCTGCAAAAGCATAAGAAGTCCAAATAGCAGCAGCAAATAATAAAACCGTTGGAAATGTAGAAATCATTCCAGTCGCTAATCCTGCAATTACATTTGTTCCTGCTCCAGTACTTGATTTTTGCACAATCGCCATTACTGGTTTTGTTCCTAATCCGGTATAATATTCTGTAACAGATGAAATAACGGCACCTACCACTAATCCTACGATGGTGGCATAGAAAACTCTCATAGACGAAACTTCTTTTGTCCCTTCTCCGAAGAAATTCATTTTCATGGTTTCTGGCAACATGTATTGTACCAAAAAGAAACACGCCACGGCTGTCAATAAGATGGAAACCCAATTTCCTATATTTAACGCATTTTGAACCTGTGCCTCTTTGGCATTATCATCTGTAATTTTTACCAACATTGTTCCAATGATAGAAAATAAAATTCCGAAACCGGCTATTGCCATTGGTAATAAGATTGGTCCAATTCCGCCAAAAGCATCTTGAATATTCCCACCCATATCTTTGATAACATAATTACCAAGAACCATAGCCGCCAAAACTGTTGCTACATAAGACCCAAATAAATCGGCACCCATTCCGGCAACGTCACCCACATTATCTCCTACATTATCCGCGATTGTAGCAGGATTACGAGGATCGTCTTCTGGAATTCCAGCTTCTACTTTACCCACTAAATCTGCCCCAACATCAGCAGCTTTTGTATAAATCCCGCCACCAACACGTGCGAACAAAGCGATAGACTCCGCTCCAAGAGAAAAACCGGCTAATGTTTCAAGCACAATGGTCATATCTTCTGTTGAAGTCCAAGTTCCATTCATGAAAAAGTGGAAAAAGAAAATAAAGAATGTTGTTAAACCTAAAACTGCTAAACCCGCAACTCCTAATCCCATTACTGTTCCACCGCCAAAGGAAACTTTTAATGCTTGCGGTAAACTGGTACGCGCGGCTTGCGTTGTTCTAACATTTGTTTTTGTTGCTATTTTCATTCCCATATTTCCAGCCAAAGCGGAGAAAAATGCTCCAAAAATAAAAGCAACTACTATTAATATATGTGTTGTAGGAACCACAAATGAAACTCCGGCTAAAACAATACTTGCTCCCACTACGAAGAAAGCTAATAACCTATATTCTGCTTTAAGAAAAGCTAATGCACCTTCGTAAATATAATCTGAAATGGCTGCCATCTTACCATCTCCGGCATCTTGTTTTAATACCCAAGCTCTTTTAACCCACATGAACAGAAGCCCTACAATTGCCATAACTATTGGCAAGTAAATCATTATTGTATTCATAAATTTCTTTTGGTTTTTGGTTAGTATTATTAATGTAACAAAACGAATTTAAACAAAAAAGCAATACTCCTAACGGAATATTGCTTTTTTTGTAAAAATTATAGGTAAAAATTATTTAATACTAAATAATCCCTCTGGTTTGTTCTCAATTTGATTAAAACGTTCGGTACATTCTTTGATAATGGCAAACGCTTCATTTACATCTCCCCAACCTTCTACATCAACTTGCTTGTTTTCAAGATCTTTGTAAACTTGGAAGAAATGTTCAATCTCTTTTAGTAAGTGTGGATTAATATCAGATAAGTTTTCTAATGAATTCCAAATTGGATCTGAAACTGGTACACAGATAACTTTTTCATCTGGTCCTTTATCGTCTGCCATGTGGAAAACACCGATAGGTTTTACTTCCATTACACATCCAGGAAAAGTTGGTTCGTTTACCAAAACTAAAACATCTAATGGATCTCCATCTAATGCTAATGTTTCAGGAATGAATCCGTAGTCAGCTGGATACATCATAGACGAGAATAACATTCTGTCAAAACGCATTCTTTTTATTTCGAAATCATATTCGTATTTATTTCTACTTCCTCTTGGTATTTCGATTAAGACATCGAAAGTTGTTAATTTGTCTGCAGTCATTTTAGTTTTTCGTTTCTATATTTATGGTTGCAAAAATAAGTAAAGAATCCCTTTCAACAATGAAAAATTTAGGTTATCTGTGGATTAAATTTTAATAAACAGCACTTTAGTAAACCACCGTTCTATTTCTTTTATTCAAATAATGATGCCACAAAAGATAGGTGGCCACGGAACGATACGGACTCCATTTTATAGTATGGACTTCCATTTCTTCTTTATTGTGAATATCCAACAACTCTTTTATGGTATTTACTACGGCAATATCACCCAGCGGTAACAAATCTGGTGCTTGAAGACAAAACATTAAATAGATATCGATGGTCCAGTTCCCTATTCCTTTAATCTTGATGAGTTCTTCTCGTACTTGCTGAGCCGTTTTGGTTGGCAAACTTTCCAAATCAATATCCTTATTTAGTATTGCAGTTGACAACGCTTTGATATAAGACGTTTTTTGACGGCTTACGCCAAGATTCCTAAATTCTTCATCTGATAAATTAAGAAGTGCATTAGGTTCAACGTTTTTTTCTTTGGATTTTAACTTTAAAAAAGTTGCTTTCGCGGAATCTATAGATACTTGTTGCTCTAAAATCAATAAAACTAAAGTCTCAAATCCTTGAGGCCTTATAGGAATGGTTGGCATTCCATATTGTTCAATGATCACTTTGAAAATGGTCTCTTTTTCTAAAAGATATTCAATGGCTTGTTGCATAATCTGATGTTTTTAGCCCATCCCGAAATTTCGAGAGAAAACGGCATCCTTTTTATCTCGTTTTTTTTAAACGAGATAAAAAGATATAGTGAACAGCTGGACACGAGCGAAGCGAACTGACGAAGTAAATAGCTCCTGATTCCTCCTGTCGTCGGAATGACAATTTAGTTGATCGCTTATTAAAAATTAAACCCAAACGACCCTTTTACCGAAAAACGATTCGTATCTGGCGTATTGAGATAACTGCCTCGCCAAGCGAAATCGATGCGGAATACTTTGAAAATATTCCCAATTCCGGCACTGTATTCCCAATACCCTTTTTCGGGTGCGTTGTAGACCAAACCAGAAGCATTTATAGCTCTGTTTTCATCTGAAATACTGCCATAAACGCCTTTTACCGATACGATTTCTCTCCAATTGAGTTTTCGCATGAATGGAATTCTGGAAAAAAGTCGGCCATTGAAATTGTGGTTCCACTGCAAAGTAGCATATTGATCCGACACAAATTCATAAAAATTAAGGTTGCTAAAGGTGTTCTCAAGAGTAAAAAAAGTTTGATTTCCCGGAATAACACTCATCAATCCCAAAGGAACGGTTCCAAAAGTTTTCCCCACTTCCATAATTATATTCGTGCGTCCCAATGGTCCAATAATTACCGGTTGTTTATAATACAATTGTATTTTATCGTATTTGAAATCACTATTCAATAATCCTTTAAAACCATGACTGTAATTGACAAAAAAGCGGCTGTACGGACTGTCAACATTCTCTCTTTCTACTGCAAATCCAATGGTTTTTCTCTTTGGTGTGTATTCAACCTGAAAGTTAACTTCCGATTGTTTAACTTCACTTTTTGTCACAGCATTCGCTATATCCGTGTAATAATCCAGACTAAATGTTGGGGAAGCGGACTCCAGTATACGATACGAAATTCCAGTTTGAAATATTAAATTTTTAACCGGCTCTATTTCTACCGCAATATTACTCAAATTGATGTTGGTCAATTTCCCATTACTTCCTGATGAAAACACAGAAGACGAAGCGAAACTTCTACCCAAAATATCGTAGGTGGTAGTCAAGCTGGCACCAATTTGTTCAATATCACGCCTGTTGCCTCCAGACAAAATGATTCTTTTTTTCTTATCGACCATCCATTTACCTGAAAATCCATATTTGAATTTTTCATCCTTAAAACCATAAGCAGTGTAGCCTTGCAAACGCCAAGTGTCGTTCGTTCCAAAATACGTTCTTCCACCCGCTCGCAATCGAGCACCCTCGACTTCATTGTATCCAAATGTGGAAAAAATGGGACCATAATCAAAATTTCCAAATTGCAAAAACCCGCTAGCCAGAACTTGAACGGTACTATATATTTGCTTGAATTTCCTAACCGTTTGCAGTGTATCCAGCATTTTATAAACACCCAATTCGTCCTTGGTTAAGTTCTCGAATCGATTCTCGTTCCAATACTCATCCGATTTATTGTAGACATCCGTATCCATATAATTGACCTCATCTTTATAAAAAGCGACTGATTTTTCTTTATTGAACTGATGATTTCTATAGAAAGTGGTTCGCTTTCCGTAAACACCTTTTGATTTTTCTTTTTTGTTTAAAGCAAAGTCGGACATTAAATAATCTCGGGTTAATAGGAAAACAGAATCGCTGACCACTTCAAATTCCTGCTCTAAATAAATATCTTTTACCCAGTTGATATTGGCGCTTTTGGTAACTGCCATGTTAATTTTCTTGATGGCAAATGTGGAATCATTCACCCAAAAATCACCTTTGAAAGTCAATTCGTTCTTGCGTCGTGGATAAAACACAATGTTATAACACCATTTTTTATCAATGTAAGCACTATCTTTCAATACATAATTATAAACATCAACACCCGTTTTAGATAACGGGCTCGTAAAACTTTTGTCAAAAAAAGTTAAGTAATTATTGTAGATATCGTAATTGGAATATAAATCTTTTACAAACGTCAAAATCTGTTGGTTTCCATTAAAACCAGAAGTCTTATTGGCTTTTATTTTCTCTTTTACTTTCTTTAATTTATTATCTCCATAAACATCATTAAGTGATTCGTTTACAAAAATGGGTAAATACGTTTTACCCGTAATTTTTGAAGTATCCATTTGATTGAATATAAACTCCATCCCTTTGAAAAGCTTGCTTTTCATGAAAGTGCTATCAATAGAATTCATGTCAAATTCTATTTTCTCATACTTTTCCATCTGGTACTGATCAAATAAGTACAATCCGTTTTTACGTTTTCTTTCCCAAATTTTCCTCAGAATTTCAAGTGCAGGATTATTCTTCTTTGATGTTTTACCAGCAAAAACAACTACTTCGCTTAAGCTTTCGGCTTCGTTCAACTGAATTTTGAAATTATAATTCACCTGTTTATCTAAGGTAATTTCTTTTTCGGAAAACCCTACTGAGGATATTATCAAGGTAGTATAGGTTTTTGCGGATTCAAGGTAAAACCGACCATCTTCATTGGTGACAATACCTTCACTCGAATTCTTGAAAACCACATTAGCAAAGGGAATAGGCTGATTTGATTTGTCTACCACAACACCACTCACTTTTGTTTGTGCAAAAACAGCATTCACAGAAACAAATAAAAAAAACAAGAGATATAAGAGATTCTTTTTCATAGTCATTCAAAAAAAAACTCCATCAAATAAATAATTGATGAAGTTTCAAATATAGGTATTTAGAAATCTAGATTATTCTAAATTAAAAATGTTGACTGTTAAATTTTATCTAAAAATCAAATCCTTAAAAAAAATCTATTTTTTGTACATTACTTTTTTAACTGCTTTTACAACATCACCCGCATTTGGCAACCACTCTTTAAGCAATACCGGAGAGTAAGGCGCAGGAGTATCAGCTGTTGTAATACGTTGGATAGGCGCGTCAAGAAAATCAAAAGCACGTTCTTGAACTAAATAAGTAATCTCTGAAGAAACACTTGCAAATGGCCAAGCCTCTTCAAGAATTACCAATCTGTTTGTTTTTCTTACCGAAGTCAATATCGTTTCAAAATCCAAAGGACGAACCGTTCTTAAATCGATAATCTCACATGAAACTCCTTCTTTAGCTAGTTCATCAGCAGCAACATAGGCTTCTTTGATGATTTTTCCAAAAGATACGATAGTTACATCTGTTCCTTCACGTTTGATATCAGCAACTCCAATCGGAATAGTATACTCACCATCTGGAACTTCACCTTTATCGCCATACATTTGCTCTGACTCCATGAAAATCACAGGATCATTATCACGAATAGCTGATTTCAACAATCCTTTAGCATCGTAAACATTAGATGGAACTACTACTTTAAGACCTGGAGTATTAGCAAACCAGTTTTCAAGTGCTTGTGAGTGAGTCGCCCCTAATTGTCCTGCCGAAGCGGTTGGTCCACGAAAAACGATAGGCACATTGAATTGTCCCCCAGTCATTTGACGCATTTTGGCAGCGTTATTTATAATTTGGTCAATCCCCACTAAACAGAAATTGAAAGTCATGTATTCAACAATTGGTCTACATCCATTCATTGCTGAACCTACTGCAATACCTGTAAAACCAAGTTCCGCAATTGGAGTGTCAATTACTCTTTTTTCGCCAAATTCAGCAAGCATTCCTTTAGATGCTTTGTATGCACCATTGTATTCTGCAACTTCTTCACCCATTAAGTATATGGACTCATCGCGACGCATTTCTTCGCTCATCGCTTCACAAATAGCCTCTCTAAATTGTATAGTTCTCATAGTTGTATGTTGTATGTGTGTAATTTTCGAAAAGCAAAAATAAATATTTTAAACCACTTAAAAGCATAAATCACTTTAAAATAATCAGGAGCTATCTTTGGCTAGAGGCTTTATCTTCCTGTAATTAAAGGAACCACAGCCAGGACACCACTGCTATCGCAGCTACGAAATCGATATAGTGTCAAGAATTTACACATCTCAGCTAGCTTCTCCTCTCATTATCCCTCTTAAACCAGAATTCGAAAGCAACAATTTGGTTTCTTTTTGTTGGATATTTTTCACTGATTCAGCCCAATAAATACACAATTCACCTCTTTTCAAAAATTCATCTTCTTTTATTAAGAAAACACAAAAGCATAAAGCATCGCCATATAATGCGAAAAAATACCTATAAATAGGTAGTATAAAAACTTATAAAAAAATTAGATTTGTTAATTAGAAGTCATTTTGATAGCGGTTAACTTACTTTAAGCAGTACTCTTTTCCATTAGTATGAAGCTCCAATTAATTGAAAACAAAATTATTCTTGAAGAAATTTTGATATTTAAAGAAAAAATTACAAAACTATCAGAGCCCCATTACTATAATGTGAAATATTAATACTTTCGACTATGGAGCAGCCTCTACTGCATATGAAAGTAAAAAAGCCTCTGCGAGGACACCGCAACCTCTTGTGAATGCAAAATTGGAAATGGTAAAAGCAGTATGTTTAGGTATAAATTATTTAGATAAAATTCACGTAAAATAAATCTTTATAAATAAATTTGAATTCAAAAGACCTGTAACGTAATGATTTATTGACAAAACAGCAAAACGATCAACATGAAAAACGCTCTTACCATTCTTGTCCTTGAAGATGAAATGATTGTCGCCGAGAATATTGCCGCCATTATAGAAAACATTGGAGATTTTTCAGTGCAGATAACAAACAACTTAGAGGAGGCCATCCAAATTGTTTCAGAGAAAAACGTCAGCCTTATTGTTAGTGATATAAACCTGACAGACAATCTCAATGGTATTGAAATAGTGAAATGTCTGCAACAAAAATATTGGATTCCTGTCATATATCTAACCGCATATTCCAACGAAGATTATATAGACTCCGCTTTGGAGACAGAGCCGATCTCCTATTTAATTAAACCATTCACCACAAGACAATTAGAAGTTGCTGTCAATATAGCGATGAAAGTTATTGACGTCAGATCTACTTCGCCAAATTATATAAAACCCTCCGACAGAGAAATAGAAATATTGACACTGCTGTCAACAGGATTAAATAGTAAAGCTATTGCTAATTCATTGTATCTTAGCGAACATACAATTAAAACGCACAGAAAGAATTTAATGAGGAAATACAATATGAAATCTTCCTCAGAATTAATTGCACTGGCATCAAAACTAAAATGGGTATAAATTTGCGATTATGAGATTAGAAAATGGTAAAGCCTTCATGAAAAAAATAGGCGGCGATGAAAGTTTAGAACTGGAACAGCGCATATTCAATATATCTTCATTTTCCATTTCGGTATTTGCACTAGTAGGCACCATAGCCAACTATTTTATTGGGCTCAACTTTACAGTTGTAGCCTTAAGTTTTGTAGGATTTATAATCACATTCACGCTTTTTTACCTTTCCCGTTTTAAAAACAGATACTCCACTCAGCTAATTGCTTATTACCTAATTTCAACTGGCCTAATTCTAGGCAGCATGTTTTTCTTTAATGCTGGTGTAAATGGAACCGTAACCTACCTCATCTTAATGTTCCTTAATGTCTTTGTACTTATTGTTTCCGAAAAAAAACAAAATCTTATCTACCTGTTTTTTTACATACTACTAATTTCATTAATCGGATTAAATTATGCTTTTCCCCACTTAATAACTAAATACAACAGTAACGAAGAAGCTTTTGCCGATCACGCCATTACAATGCTGTACGCTATGTTTTTCACAACATATATCATAGCAACATTCAGAAAAAAAATGTCAGAAGATCGTAAAGTAATCATTTCAAAAAGTAATGAATTAGAAACTTTGTATGAAGAAATCTCCATTCAAAAAACAGCATTGCACAATACCGCCGAAGAATTAAAAATTGCACTCGAAAAAACAAACGAACGAAATAAATACATTGAAACCTTAATTAAGGAGTTGAGCCATCGTGTAAAAAACAACCTTCAGTTAGTCATTAGTTTATTGGACATTCAATCCATGAATATTTCGGACTCTAAATCAAAAGAGGCTATAAATGAAGCTAAAAACAGGCTTTTATCAATGTTATTGGCCCATCAAAAATTATACAACATCGAAAATGCAGTGTCTATATATATTCCGGACTACATCAATCAACTAACCGAAATGATACAATCTACCTACAGAGAATCCTATGACGAATGCTTTGAAATTAATTGCATCCCTATTCGACATGAAGTAGAAAAAATAATTCCTTTAGGTTTGATAATCAACGAAATAATCACCAATTCATTTAAACATGCATTTAAAGAAACAGAAAATCCTTTGATAAAAATAACTATAAACCAAATTAATCAAAACAATATTTTAACCATTTCTGATAATGGATCAGGATTCGAAAAGAAAGAAAATTACAACGGAATGGGACTATCTATTGTAAAGGCACTTACAAAACAACTTCACGGTAACTTTGAAATTAAAAAAACAATAGAATCAAAATCCGGAACCACTTCAATTCTGGAATGGCCTATATAAATTACAATCTATCCATTATATAGTCTATAATAAAAAATATTTTAAGTCACTTAAAAGCACAAATAGTTCCAAAATAATCAGGAGCTATTTCCGGCTATACGCTATATCTTCCTATGGTTAAAGGAACCACAGGAAGGATACCGCTGCTATCCGGGCTACGAAATCGATGTAGCATTAAAGATTTGTACATCTTAAGCAACTTCTCACCTCAATCTGCACATTAAATGAGAAGTCGAAAGCAACAATTTGGTTTCTTTTTGTTGGATTTTTTTCATTAATTCATTCAAATTAATAACCAATCAATCTCTTATCAAAAAAATATCCGCTTTTATTACAAAATTGCGAAATCGTAATAGTATTTGAAAATATTATGCGTGCATAGTAAATTATTCAAATTATTATTCTAATTTTGTGAAACAAATTTTGAATAATAAAATCAATACTTATGAAAATATTAGTTTGCATCAGTCACGTTCCTGATACTACTTCAAAGATTAACTTCGTCAATGGTGATTCTGAATTTGACACTAACGGCGTACAATACGTAATCAATCCAAATGATGAATTTGGTTTAACACGTGCCATTTGGTTTCAAGAACAACAAGGTGCAACCGTTACTGTTGTAAATGTCGGAGGACCAGAAACAGAACCTACTTTAAGAAAAGCATTAGCAATAGGCGCAAACGAAGCCATTCGTGTTAACGCCACTCCTACTGACGGATTTTTTGTTGCTAAACAACTTGCAGAAGTAATTAAAAACGGCGCATACGATGTTATCATCGCAGGAAAAGAATCTCTTGATTATAATGGAGGAATGGTTCCTGGAATGATTGCAGGTATTTTAGGTTATAACTTCCTAAATTCTTGCACAAGCCTTACTGTTGATGGAGCTAATGTAAAAGCAGTTCGTGAGATTGATGGTGGAAAAGAAACAGTAAGCACTACTTTGCCTTTAATCATTGGTGGACAAAAGGGACTGGTTGAAGAAAAAGACTTGCGTATTCCTAACATGAGAGGAATTATGACTGCAAGAACTAAAGTATTGACCATACTGGAACCAGTTGAAGCTCCAGTAAACACTAAAGCAGTGAAATTTGAGAAACCAGCTCCAAAATCAGCGGTGAAATTAATTTCTCCTGACAATTTAGATGAATTAATCAATTTATTACACAACGAAGCGAAAGTAATATAATTACGGATTTTTGAAATCTTTAAATTTTTCAATTATTTAATCTTTAAATCTAAAATCATTATGTCAATATTAATATATGCAGAATACGCAGAAGGAAAATTTAAGAAAGTAGCTTTCGAATTAGCTTCTTATGCAAAAAAAGTAGCCGAATCTTTAGGGACAACTGTTACAGCTGTAACCGTAAACGCTGGAGATGTTTCGGAATTATCAAAATACGGAGTAGACAAAGTATTAAAAGTAAACAATGATAAATTATCAGGATTTACTGCAAAAGCATATGCTGATGTAATCAAGCAAGCTGCACAAAAAGAAAGTGTTAAATTAATTTTGCTTTCATCCACTACGGACAGCATTTACCTTTCGTCTCTTGTAGCTGTGGCGTTAGAAGCTGGATTTGCTTCAAATGTTGTGGGATTACCGGTAAGTACATCTCCTTTTCAAGTTAAAAGAAATGCTTTTTCAAATAAAGCTTTCAATATTACTGAAATTAATACCGATGTAAAAGTACTTGGTCTTGCTAAAAACTCCTATGGTGTTTTCGAAAATACTTCCACTTTAACTGAAGAAGATTTCAATCCAACAATTGGAGACAACGATTTTGGAGTACAAGTAGAATCAGTGGAAAAAGGTTCCGGAAAAGTTTCTATTGCCGATGCCGATATTGTGGTTTCTGCAGGACGTGGATTAAAAGGTCCTGAAAACTGGGGAATGGTAGAAGAATTAGCTTCGGTACTTGGTGCTGCAACTGCTTGTTCTAAACCTGTTTCTGATTTAGGCTGGAGACCTCACGGAGAACACGTAGGACAAACCGGAAAACCTGTTGCTACAAACCTCTATATTGCTATAGGAATTTCGGGAGCAATTCAACACATTGCAGGAATCAACTCTTCTAAAGTAAAAGTGGTTATCAATAGCGATCCGGAAGCACCATTCTTCAAAGTAGCTGACTATGGAATTGTGGGTGATGCTTTTGAAATTGTTCCAAAATTAATTGAGAAATTTAAAGCTTTTAAAGCACAACAGTCATAATTCAATAAATCTCTTCAAATTGCTGCCTAAAAAATAAGATATTTGTATCTTTGCTTTTGGGCAGCATTTTTTTTGAATAAAAAATCGCACCTAATTTTTATTAAAAAATAAGTACATCGTACTTTCCCATTTTAACAACTATGAGCTTAGTTAAATTATCCATAAAGGGGATTTCATACAGTCAAACCCAAAACGGAGCGTATGCTTTGATTTTGAATGAAGTTGACGGTGAACGAAAATTACCTATTGTCATAGGTGCTTTTGAAGCCCAATCTATTGCTATTGCTTTAGAAAAAGAAATCAAACCGCCTCGACCTTTGACACATGATTTATTCAAAAATTTTGCTGAGCGTTTTGATATTATTGTAAAACAAGTCATTATTCATAAACTGGTAGATGGTGTTTTTTATTCAAGTATCATTTGCGAAAGAGATAAAATTGAAGAAATAATAGACGCCAGAACATCCGATGCTATTGCTTTAGCATTGCGATTCAATGCCCCGATTTACACTTATAAAAACATCCTGGACAAAGCTGGAATCTATTTGAAAGCAAATCCCTTGGAAGCCAACAAAGATTCACAAGAAATAGATGATGTGCTGTCTAATCCTGATACTTTTGGTCGCGAAGAAGAAACCAATCAATCCGGACATACTTATTCCAAACACAGTTTACAGGAATTGAACGAGTTACTAGATCAAGCTGTAGAACATGAAGATTACGAAAAAGCAGCTAAGATTAGAGACGAAATTTCAAAAAGAGAATCATAAATTGGTTTTAGGCTCTAGGTTTTAGGTGTTGTCCAGAGCGATTACAATCAAAAATAAATTAAGTGCACTTAACCATAGAACAAGAATTTTAACAGTCCCAAAACCTAATACCCCACACCTAATACCTTAAGAATGAAGCAATATTTAGATTTAGTGCAACACGTTATGGAAAACGGTTGTCAAAAAGGAGATCGAACCGGAACGGGAACTAAAAGTGTGTTTGGTTATCAAATGCGTTTTGATTTGAATGAAGGTTTCCCAATGGTTACCACTAAAAAATTACATCTAAAATCTATTATTTATGAATTGCTTTGGTTCCTGAAAGGCGACACAAATATTAAGTACCTTCAAGAAAATGGAGTGAAAATTTGGGATGCTTGGGCAGATGCCAATGGAGATTTAGGCCCTGTTTACGGACATCAATGGCGCAACTGGAATAGCGAAGAAATAGACCAAATTACAGAACTTATCACAGAACTAAAAACCAACCCAAATAGCCGTAGAATGCTTGTTTCGGCTTGGAATCCTTCTGTACTTCCAGACACGAAAAAATCATTCGAAGAAAATGTAGCTAACAATAAAGCGGCTTTACCTCCTTGTCATGCATTTTTTCAGTTTTATGTCACCTCACCCGACCTCTCCAAAGGAGAGGAGAAAGGAAAATTATCTTGTCAATTATACCAACGAAGCGCCGATATTTTCTTGGGCGTTCCCTTTAACATCGCTTCTTATGCATTGCTGACCATGATGATTGCGCAAGTATGCGAATTAGAAGCAGGCGAATTCATTCACACTTTTGGTGATGCACATATTTACAACAATCATTTTAAGCAACTGGAATTACAATTGTCACGTGAGCCAAAACCATTACCAAAGATGATTTTGAATCCTGAAATAAAAAATATTTTCGATTTTGATTTTGAAGATTTCACACTTGAAGGTTATGAACCACACGCCCTTATAAAAGGAAGCGTTGCGGTGTAAAACATCATAAATTTCATGATTTATTGTTTTAGTTAAAAACTAAAATCAACAAAAGCTTAAAACTCAAATTCCCGATAAAAGAAAATAAAAAATCCGCTTCTCAGCGGATTTTTTTACATTTGATTAGATAGATAAAACACTATTTTCAGCACCGGCGAAATCATTCCATACAAATGAATCCGCTTCTGGCTCATTAACGAACTCTCCATCTATTACATATTTAAACTCATAAGACGCATCTTTGTTTAAGTCGTAAGTTGCTTTGAAAGTTCCATTTTTCAATTTACTTAAAGCACCTTCGGCTAAATTCCAATTATTGAAATCACCAACCACTGATGCCGATGTAGCTTGCTTTGCTTCTACTGAAAATGTAACTTTACAAACCGGTTTTGTTTTTACAAATTGTTTCTTAATTGACATAACTATTTCATTTTTAGAATTATGAGACAAAGAAAATAAATTCAAATGAACTTTCAACAAAGCACATGAAGTTTTAGTAGAATGACATAAACAATGTTAATTTTTAAATAAATCCTTAATTATATGAGTTTTAATTTTTATATCCTAAATAAGAAAACGTTTTCTTACTAAATAATCACCAATCAAAATAGTGCCTTTACAAAATAAAATTTATCTTTATAAACAAAATTTAACCTATGGAAAAAGAACAACATGAACAATATGAATATGCTAGAAGAAGAATAAAGCAAAAAAAAAGACTTTATTTCCATTTTGTTTTGTTTCTTTTAGGAAGTCTATTTTTATTTATATCCAATAATTTTTTCGGAATCGGTATAAATTCAGATTGGTATATTTGGGGAATTACAATATGGTTTTTCATATTCATATTACATTTTATAAAAGTTTACATTACAGATCGTTTTATGAATAAAAACTGGGAAAGAGAACAAATAGATCGACTTGTTGCGCTTCAGCAAAAAAAAATCACTCAATTAGAAACAAAGATTAACGAAGAATCCTCTATATAAAATAAAAATTAAGAGAACTATGATAGTAATGATTGCGGCTGTTGCCGAAAATAATGCGCTTGGAAAAAACAATGAATTAGTATGGCATCTTCCAAATGATTTTAAAAGATTTAAAACACTTACTTCCGGACATTATATCATAATGGGACGGAAAACTTTTGAAAGCTTCCCAAAACCATTACCCAATCGAACTCATATTGTGATATCTCGACAGGAAGAATACCAACCTGAAGGTTGTATCATTGTAGACAGCATAGAAAAAGCATTAGATATTTGTCCTAGAAATGAAACCACCTATATTATTGGAGGCGGAGAAATTTACAATCTGGGACTTCCTTTTACTGACAAGATTGAAATCACAAGAGTTCATAATAGTTTTGAAGCAGATGCTTTTTTTCCTGAAATCGATCTTGAAGAATGGGAAATTATAGAATCTGTGTTTAACACGAAAGACGAAAAACACCTTTACGATTATACGTATCAAACTTTTTCCAGAAAATAAAAAAAACATCCCAAAATGGGATGTTTTTTTCAACAATGATAAGGGAAATGACCTATTCTTGAAACAGTATTTGATAACTCAAAATAAAAATCACAAATACTAGTAACACTCCAGATATGAAGATAATAGCATTTGATGATTTTTGGGAGTACATTTCAAAAAAGCCTTTAATACCAAATACCACGAAGGTACTAAAGACAAAGAAAATCAAAATTTCCAAAAACAAATTTAATCCTAAGAACGTGTGTTGCGCTTTAAATACAGTACTATTTTGTAAAATAGCACTTTCAAAACTGCTCACAAGAACAAATGATATTGTTAACGCAAGAAACAACCATTTGATTTGGGTCATTGAATCCCTATTAATCATTGATAAATATTTTAAAATATTATAGTGTAAAATTGAACAATAAAAACATTTGTTGCAATACCCACTTTTAGTGATATTTAAGGTTTGTTGTAATTATTTCATAATTACTCTTCGAAGAACAAAAACTAACTATTTTACTATTTTTTCTGATTAAAAGAAAGTCTGCACCTAATTCCAAAACTGATTTTTAGTTTGTACAGTTTGTATTATATTTGTGGAAATTAAAAAAAATGTCAAAAAACATAACACCCTATAAAAATTCAACTTTAGGCAAAAAAGAACAAGTTGCGAAAATGTTTGACACCATATCTGGAAATTATGACAATCTTAATCGTGTCATTTCTTTTGGCATTGACATCAAATGGCGCAAGAAAGTTCTCAAAATTGTTGCCAAATCCAATCCAAAAATAATTCTGGATATTGCAACCGGAACTGGTGACTTGGCTATTTTGATGGCACAAACTAATGCTGAAAAAATTATTGGATTAGACATTTCTGCAGGTATGCTTGAAGTTGGCAAGAAAAAAATTGCCGCCAAGAACATGACTGATACCATTGAAATGCTTTTAGGCGACTCTGAAAACATGCCCTTTGATGATAATTATTTTGATGCCATAACAGTTGCTTTTGGTGTTAGAAATTTTGAAACTCTCGAAAAAGGCTTAGTAGAAATTTTAAGAGTTTTAAAACCAAACGGTGTGTTTGTAATTTTAGAAACCTCAGTTCCGGATAAAACTCCTTATAAACAAGGATATACTTTTTACAGTAAAAACATACTTCCACTTATAGGAAAATTATTTTCTAAAGACAATGTAGCTTATGGTTATTTATCTGAATCTTCCGCAGCATTTCCATACGGTGAAGCATTGAACAATATTTTGAGAAAAATTGGGTTTATAGATGTTGTAGCAATGCCACAAACATTTGGCGTGGCTACCATTTATTCTGCTTCTAAAAAATAAGATGAAAAAAATAGTTGTTTTAGTTTTATTAACTTTCACTCTGAATGGATTTGCACAGTTTACTAAAAACATGTTTAGTAAGGATCCAATCATTAACCTTGAAAATTTTCAGAATAAAAGACTTTATTTTGGATATTTTTTGGGATTCAATTCTTATGATTTTAAAATTGACTATAAAACCGTCGGACCTGATATCCAAGTAAAAAAAACAACGGGTTTTAATGTGGGAATTGTTGGTGATTTAAAACTTCATGAATATATCAGTTTACGATTTGAACCGGGGTTGTATTATACTAAAAGAGATTTAAACTTTCCTGGTTTTACAACAAAAGCCGATGCTCTGAGAGAAGTAAACAGCACTTACATTCATTTTCCCTTATTATTAAAGTTTTTGTCTCTTCGAACTGGAAATATTCGTCCGTATATTGTAGGAGGGCTTTCGACGACTTTAAATTTATCGAGCAATTCAAAATCAGTAGACGATAATTCAGAACAACGTTTTAGGGTAAAACCCTGGACTACAAATTACGAAATGGGTTTGGGAATCGATTTCTTTTCTCCATATTTTATATTTTCCCCTTCCATAAGAGGTGTCTTTGGTCTTAAAGATGAACTAATTAGAGACAACGATCCAAACAGTC
Organism: Flavobacterium gawalongense; assembly: GCF_007097265.1. Classification (GTDB taxonomy): domain Bacteria; phylum Bacteroidota; class Bacteroidia; order Flavobacteriales; family Flavobacteriaceae; genus Flavobacterium; species Flavobacterium gawalongense. Next base: position 82,853 of record NZ_VJZP01000002.1, read on the forward strand.
CCTGGACAGGCGACATAGAATCAATAAAATCCAGAGCTGTTTTTATCAATTTTACTTTTCATTAAAACAATTACTATTCTTAATTTTTTTTAAGAATTTCTTCTAAATTCACTAAGAATAATAGCAGTTGCGGTTGCCACATTCAAGCTTTCCGTCTTTTGAATTTCTCCGAAACGAGGGATTGTCAGTCTGTTTTGAACCAGTTTTTCAATTTCTGCAGAAATTCCATTGGCTTCATTCCCCATGATGATGATTCCCTCCTGAGACAAACTGGTTTTATAAATATTCACGCCATCCATAAAAGTGCCAAAAACAGGTAATTTGGTTTTAGAAATAAAAGCATTCAAATCTGTGTAACTCACATTTACCCGCGCAATTGAACCCATTGTAGCCTGGACTACTTTTGGATTATAAATATCAACTGTTTCCTTAGAACACACTAACTGATGAATTCCAAACCAGTCACACAATCGCAAAATCGTTCCTAAATTTCCCGGATCGCGAATGCTATCAAGAGCGAGAATCAATCCAGATTCAATCATTTTTTTCTCAACTGGCACCTTAAAAACTGCCAAGCAGGAATTTGGCGATGAAAGAGCACTTATTTTTTTTAAATCATTATCGTCAATAACCGTTTTTTTTGCACTTAAAACTTCCTCAAAATCGTTTTGAGTCGTGTACAAATGTTCCAATTCAAAATTTGACTGCAATAATTCCTGAATTACTTTTACGCCTTCGGCAAAAAATAATTTATTAGTGAACCTATATTTTTTTTGCTGTAAACTCGTTATAAGTTTTATTTGGTTTTTACTAACCATAAAATAATGTACTTTTGAATTAAATATTTTATAACACTTGAAAAAGATTTCCACAAAAATAACAGCATTTATTCTAATTGCAACATTAATCTGTGCATGTAACGCTGTAAAAAGAGTTCCAGAGGGCAAACACCTACTTACTAAAAATGAAGTTTTAGTAAATAACAAAGCCACAAAAGAAGAAATTATTTTCAATCAATTATATCAAAATCCAAACAGCACCTTATTATTGGGCTTTCGTTTGCGATTGAATTTGTATAATTTGGCTAATCTGAATCCTGACTCCACTTATCAGGCTAAGTTTACAAATAATCCTGAAAAATACAAAAGACAATCAAAATGGCTATCTGCAAAACAAGTTGACCGACTTGGAAAATCTTTTTTGTATCATGGAATTCATGATTTTCTAAAAAAAACTGGTGAAGCACCTGTAATTATTGACAAATCAAAAATTGACAAATCGATATTACGATTGAAATATTATTATTTTAATATTGGTTTTTTTAATGTTAAAGCGAACTACACCATAGACACATTAAAAACCAAAAGAGCCAAAATTAAATATGCAATAACTACGCTTGAACCCTATACTTTAGACACACTAAAAACAACTATTTTGACTCCTGTACTTGATTCGTTGTACGAAGTAACCAAATCTAAAACTTTAATTAAATCCGGAGATCAATATAAAACAGCCAATTTTGAGGATGAAAAAAACCGAATCACCACTCACTTCAGAAACAATGGCGCGTATAATTTCCAACCTAATTACATCACTTTTGATTTAGATACCATTAATAAAGTAAATAAAGCAGATGTAAATTTAATCATCAATAATTATTCTTATCAACAACAAGACTCAAGTAAAACAGAACCTTTCAAGTTATATAAAATAAGCGATGTAAACATTTATACCGATTATTTACCTAATGGTGGCAATCAAAAAATTACGGATAGTATTTCCTACAACAATTTTAATTTGTATGGTCGCAAAAAAATAAAATACAAACCTCGTGCCATAACGAATGCCATTTTTATTACGAAAGGAACTTTGTTTGCGGATTATAAAACGGTGCTGACAACCCGATATTTGAATAATCTGAAGATTTTCAATTATCCAACCATACAATACGAAGTCGACAAAAGAGATACAACCGCTCACTCATTGATTGCAAAAGTATATTTAACCCCAAGAAAAAAATATAGTTTTGGCACTACTCTGGATGTTACACATTCAAACATACAAGATATTGGTATTGGACTGAGTGCTTCAGAAACCATCAGAAACGTATTTAACGGCGCCGAAACATTAGAAATTGCTGCTCGTGGAAATATAGGATCATCAAAAGATTTAGCAAATCCAAATAATAACTTTTTTAATGTTTCAGAATACGGACTGGATTTAAAACTTAGCTTCCCAAGAATTTTTATACCTTTTGCAACTGAAAAAATCATTCCTAAGAGTATGATTCCTTCCACTCTTATTACTATGGGTTTTGCCAAGCAAAGAAATATTGGTCTGGATAAAGAAAATTTTACCGGAGCATTATCTTATAATTGGACGCCAAAAAGAAACAATACCGCTCGTTTTGACCTTTTCAATGCGCAATTTGTGCGCAATCTAAATCCACAAAATTATTTCAATGTTTATCGGTCTTCTTACAACGCTTTGAATGAATTAGCCCAAAAGCCTAGTTATGGAGTCAATCCAACATATTTTAACGACAATAATGATTTAATTATTGAAAACGGAACTAATAGCTTTATCAATGGCGTTTTAGGCTCAAACCCAAGTATCTTTCCAAACGCTAGCGATTTCGCATCAATAAAAAGTATAGAAGAACGAAGAATTAGACTTTCCGAGAATGATTTTATTCTGGCTACAAGTTATAGTTTTACTAAAACTACCAAAATAGATTTGCTAGACAATAATTTTTACCTCTTCCGAACAAAAATTGAATCTGCCGGGACTTTATTATCATTAGTTTCGAAAACAGCAAGTTTACCTAAAAATTCAGATAACAATTACGAAATATTCAATTTAGAATATTCAGAATATATAAAAACGGAGTTCGACTATATCAAACACTGGGATCTGACAAAAGAGAAAGTTTTTGCTGTCAGAACCTTCTTTGGAATAGCCATTCCTTTTGGCAATTCGGACAACGTTCCGTTTTCGAGAAGTTATTTTTCTGGTGGTTCCAATGATAACAGAGCGTGGCAACCTTATAGTTTAGGTCCTGGAAGCAGCGGTGCTTCAAATGATTTTAATGAAGCTAATATGAAAATTGCTCTTAGCGGAGAATTTAGATTTAAAGTATTAGGCAGTCTAAAAGGAGCACTTTTTGTAGATGCCGGAAATATATGGAATGTACTTGATAATGTGGAAGATGAAAAGGCAACATTTAAAAATCTAAACGATTTAAAAGACATTGCAATAGGCTCTGGATTTGGGTTGCGATACGATTTAAGTTTTTTTGTAATCCGGTTTGATTTAGGGTTTAAAACCTACAATCCGGCCAATGAAACAAGCAAACGATGGTTTAATGAATACAATTTTGGACACTCTGTTTTAAATTTTGGAATAAATTATCCGTTCTAATGCTAATTAATTCTTATTTTTGCAAACTAAAAACTAAAAAATAACTAAAAAGAATTACAATGGCACACAACATAAAACCAGGCGTAGCTACGGGAGATCAGGTTCAGGAAATTTTTAATTATGCAAAAGAAAAAGGATTTGCACTTCCTGCAGTAAATGTTACGGGATCAAATACCATCAATGGTGTTCTCGAAACTGCAGCAAAATTAAATGCGCCAGTTATCATCCAATTTTCTAATGGAGGAGCACAATTTAATGCGGGTAAAGGACTTTCAAATGCAGGTGAAAAAGCGGCTATCGCTGGTGGAATTGCAGGAGCATTACACATTCACACTTTGGCGGAAGCTTACGGAGCAACTGTAATTTTACATACTGACCATTGTGCAAAAAAATTATTGCCTTGGATTGATGGACTATTAGATGCTTCAGAAAAACATTTTGCTGAAACAGGAAAACCATTGTTCTCTTCTCACATGATTGATTTATCTGAAGAGCCTATCGAAGAAAACATCGAAATTTGCAAAGGTTATTTAGAAAGAATGAGCAAAATGGGAATGACATTGGAAATTGAACTTGGAATCACAGGTGGTGAAGAAGATGGTGTTGACAACTCTGATGTTGATAGCTCAAAACTATATACTCAACCTGAAGAAGTAGCTTACGCTTACGAAGAACTTTCAAAAGTAAGCCCTAGATTTACAATTGCAGCAGCTTTTGGTAACGTTCACGGTGTATACAAACCAGGAAATGTAAAATTGACTCCAAAAATCTTAAAAAATTCTCAAGATTTTGTACAAAACAAATTCAATACAGGATCTAATCCGGTAGATTTTGTTTTCCATGGTGGTTCAGGTTCTACATTGGAAGAAATCAGAGAAGGTATCAGCTACGGTGTAATAAAAATGAATATTGATACTGATTTGCAATTTGCATTTACTGAAGGTATTCGTGATTACATGGTTAAAAATATTGATTATTTGAAAACTCAAATTGGAAACCCAGAAGGTGCTGATGCTCCTAACAAAAAATATTACGATCCAAGAAAATGGTTACGTGAAAGTGAAGTTACTTTCAATACAAGACTTGAGCAAGCATTTGCTGACTTGAACAACGTGAATACACTATAATAAAATTAAGTTTAAAGTTTTCAAATCCCGATGTAACTATCTGGATTTGAGATCTAAACCAGAAACTACAGGAACGGATTACTGAACACTGAATACTAGAAAAATGGCTTGGTTTAAAAGAAAAGAAAAAGGGATTACTACTGCTACCGAAGACAAAATGGACATCCCAAAAGGGCTTTGGTACAAATCTCCAACTGGAAAAATTATTGATGCCGATGAACTAGCTCGTAACTTATTTGTAAGTCCCGAAGATGGTTTTCATGTTAGAATTGGAAGTGCAGAATATTTTCAAATTTTATTTGATAACAATGAATTTGTTGAATTAGATAAGAATATGACTTCTAAAGATCCTTTGCATTTTGTTGACACAAAAAAATATGCAGACCGATTAAAAGATGTTATGGAAAAAACCAAACTTAAGGACGCAGTGCGTACCGGAGTTGGAAAATCCAAAGGAAAAGATGTAGTGATTTGCTGTATGGATTTCGCCTTTATTGGTGGTTCTATGGGAGCTGTAGTGGGAGAGAAAATCGCAAGAGGAATCGATCACGCTATTCAAAACAAATTACCATTTGTAATGATTTCTAAATCAGGTGGAGCAAGAATGATGGAAGCAGCTTATTCTTTGATGCAATTAGCTAAAACATCTGTAAAACTAGCTCAACTAGCCGAAGCAAAATTGCCTTATATTTCGTTATGCACTGATCCAACAACCGGTGGAACAACTGCTTCCTATGCGATGCTGGGTGATATTAACATTTCTGAACCAGGTGCATTGATTGGATTTGCAGGGCCAAGAGTAGTAAAAGACACGACCGGTAAAGATTTACCAGAAGGTTTTCAAACTGCTGAATTTGTTCTTGAACATGGTTTCTTAGACTTTATAACACCAAGAAAAGAATTGAAGGACAAGATTAACTTGTACATCGATTTGATTCAAAACAACAATATTAGATAAATGAAAATCCCGATTGCTCGGGATTTTTTATGTACTTTAAATTCTTATCTTTTTTTAAGATTTAAACAAATAAAAGGGCTTTCAAATGATTTTGAAAGCCCTTTTTATATAAGATTTAGATTCTTATTTTGAAAATTGTCGGCAAATTAAAATTACATCCCCCTTCTAATTGCCTCCACAGGATCTAGTTTTGAAGCAGCTATAGCCGGCAAAATTCCGGAAATTAACCCAATTAAGGCCGCTAATCCAGTTCCTAAAAGAATATTTCCCATACCCAAAACAAATTCAAAATCTAATACTTTTGTTAAAACGACTGAAATTATCCAAACTAACAAAAGTCCAATTATTCCCCCAATTACAGATAATATAATTGCTTCAAATAAAAACTGAAACAATATAAATTTATTTTTGGCACCCAATGATTTCTGAATTCCTATTAAATTTGTGCGCTCTTTTACTGAAACAAACATAATATTGGCAATACCAAATCCTCCTACAAGTAGAGAAAACCCACTGATAATCCAACCTACAACATTCATTTGTCCTAAAATACCATCAATAAAATCTGTAAAACCTGAAAATACATTTATAAAAAAATTGTCGATTTCTCCTGCTTTCAAACCTCTATAACTTCTCAATTTTTGAGATATTTCGCTTTTATAAGCTTCCATATCAATGCCGCTCTCTGGCTTAAAAACGATTACGTTTGTCAATGAAGTATTATTATCACCATATAGTTGACGAACAAAATTTACCGGAATAAAAGCGGAAGTATCATCACTATCCCCAAACAATCCCGCTCCTTGTTTCTTCAAAACACCAATTACAGTGAACCGCTTACCGTATAAACGAACATTTTTTCCCAATGGTTCAGATGCATCAAATAATGATTTTGCAATTTCATTTCCTAAAACAACAACCGTAGATCCAGAATTGGCTTCAGACTCATTATAAAACCTTCCTTTATCAAATTCCAGGCCTTGAATATCTATAAACTCATGGGAAACCGGAACAATATTAACATCGCTTACCGTTTTTGAATCATATTTAATAGATTCCCTTCGAGTAAATATTTGATATCCCATTTGGGCAGTATTAGTCATTACCCCTTTCATATAGGCGTACTCATCATACTTTACATTTGGGAACTGTTCTCTTTTCCATTGCGGAATATCCGAAGGCCCAAAAGAAAATTTCATTAAATAAATAGTGTTTTTATCAAGACTACTTAAATCTTTGGTAATTTTTCTATCTAAAGAATCTACGGCTGCAAGCACCGCTATTATTGAAAATATACCAATAGTTACACCTAATAAAGAAAGCAAAGTCCTTAATTTATTGTTCCGTAAAGCATTCATTGCGAAACCAAAACTCTCTTTTAATAATCGAAGATAGACTAACATAAAATCTTTTTTGCGTTAAGGTAAAATTCTAAATATATTTTTCATAAACCTAATAAAACCCCACCTATCAATTGGTATATTTTTTTAAGATAATGTTACACAAATTCATTGAATTTTATAATCAAAAAAAAACTATTTTTGCACTTTATAATTATAACTACACAATGAACACAACAAAAACAATTCAATCTGCATTAATTTCGGTATTTTCAAAAGAAGGTCTTGAACCAATTGTAAGAAAATTACATGAGCAAAATGTTACACTTTATTCTACTGGAGGAACCGAGGATTTTATTAAAAACTTAGGAATCCCTGTTGTTCCTGTTGAAGATGTAACTTCTTATCCTTCAATTCTTGGTGGTAGAGTTAAAACATTACATCCAAAAGTTTTTGGAGGAATCTTAAACCGTCAGGACAATGATAGCGATGTGCAACAAATGCAAGAGTTCAATATCCCGCAAATTGATTTAGTGATTGTTGATTTGTACCCGTTCGAAAAAACTGTTGCTTCAGGAGCAAGTGAATCAGATATTATTGAAAAGATAGATATTGGTGGAATTTCTTTGATTCGTGCTGCCGCGAAAAACTTTAAAGACACCGTGATAGTGGCTTCTGTTGATGAATACAGTTTACTTTTAGATTTGATTACTGATCAAAATGGAGCTACTACTCTTTCAGACAGAAAATTATTGGCTACAAAAGCATTTCATGTTTCATCACATTACGATACGGCAATTTTCAATTATTTCAATACCGATGAAACAATTTACAAACAAAGTATCGCTAACGGTCAAGTCTTGAGATACGGTGAAAACCCGCATCAAAAAGGATTTTTCTTTGGTGATTTTGATGCAATGTTCAAAAAAGTTCACGGAAAAGAATTATCGTACAACAATTTATTAGATGTAGATGCTGCTGTAAATTTAATTAATGAATTTAAAAATGACGGCCCTACTTTTGCCATATTAAAACACAATAATGCTTGTGGTCTTGCTACAAGAAAAAACATTAGCGAAGCATATTTAGCTGCATTAGCTTGCGATCCAACTTCGGCTTTTGGAGGTGTTTTGATTTCCAATACAAAAATTGATGTAGCAACTGCCACAGAAATAAACAAATTATTTTGCGAAGTGGTCATTGCACCAGAATATGATACAGAAGCTACCGCCATTTTACAAGAGAAAAAAAATAGAATTATATTAGTTCAAAATGAAGTAGCTTTACCACAAAAGCAAGTACGTACTTGCTTGAACGGAATTTTAGTTCAAGAAAGAAACAACATCACAGACAATAAAGAGGACTTAAGAACCGTTACAATAACAGCTCCTACAGAACAAGAAGTCCAAGATTTATTATTTGCTTCTAAAATTTGCAAAAACACAAAATCAAATACGATTGTTTTTGCAAAAAATGGTACACTTATTGCTTCAGGTACAGGACAAACATCAAGAGTTGATGCCTTATTACAAGCCATAGAAAAAGCAACTAATTTTCATTTTGACTTACATGGAGCCGTGATGGCAAGTGATGCTTTTTTTCCTTTCCCAGATTGTGTGGCTATTGCAAAAGAAGCAGGAATAACAGCTGTAATTCAGCCTGGAGGATCAATAAAAGACGAATTAAGCATCAATTATTGTAATGAAAATAAAGTTGCAATGGTATTTACAGGAACGCGCCATTTTAAACATTAATTTGTTTAACTTTGCGGGTCTCAAATTTATAACTTTTTAACCCCTAAAAAACTTATGGGATTTTTTGATTTCATGACCGAGGATATCGCGATAGATCTTGGTACCGCTAACACTTTAATCATACATAATGATAAAGTAGTAATTGACAGCCCTTCAATAGTTGCCCGTGATAGAGTATCAGGCAAAATCATTGCTGTAGGAAAAGAAGCAAGTATGATGCAGGGTAAAACACATGAAAACATTAAGACAATAAGGCCTTTGAAAGATGGCGTAATTGCTGATTTTGATGCTTCCGAAAAAATGATAAGCTTATTCATAAAAAGCATCCCAGCATTGAAGAAAAGAATGTTTACTCCCGCATTAAGAATGGTTGTTTGTATTCCTTCAGGTATTACTGAAGTTGAAATGAGAGCAGTTAAAGAATCTTGCGAAAGAGTAAACGGCAAGGAAGTCTATTTGATACACGAGCCTATGGCAGCAGCTATTGGTATTGGAATCGACATTATGCAACCTAAAGGAAACATGATAGTAGATATCGGTGGTGGAACAACTGAAATTGCTGTAATCGCATTAGGCGGAATTGTATGTGACAAATCGGTAAAAATTGCCGGGGATGTATTTACAAATGACATCGTATATTACATGCGTACCCAACACAATCTTTTTGTTGGAGAAAGTACGGCTGAGAAAATAAAAATCCAAATTGGAGCAGCCATTGAAGATTTAGAAACTCCTCCAGAAGACATGTCAGTCCAAGGAAGAGATTTACTTACCGGAAAACCAAAACAAGTAGAAGTTTCCTACCGTGAAATAGCAAAAGCATTAGACAAATCAATTCAAAGAATTGAAGATGCTGTAATGGAAACCCTGTCTCAAACACCTCCAGAATTAGCAGCTGATATTTACAATACAGGTATTTATCTTGCAGGTGGTGGATCTATGTTAAGAGGTCTTGATAAAAGAATTTCACAAAAAACAGATTTACCTGTTTATATTGCTGAAGATCCGTTAAGAGCAGTAGTTCGAGGAACTGGTATGGCACTAAAAAACATTACAAAATTTAAAAGTATCTTGATAAAATAAGGTCTTATTGACAATTTAAATAACGCTTTACAAACTATACCCTGTTATAGTTTTGCAAGTAGAAATTTAAGATAAAACCTGAAACAAAATAACCAATAGTACATGCAGCAAATATTCAATTTTATATTTAAAAACAGTAATAGATTACTGTTTTTGCTGCTTTTGGGCATTTCACTCCTGCTCACTATTCAATCTCATTCTTTTCATAGAAGTAAAATAATTAGTTCCGCTAACTTTTTAACTGGCGGAGTTTATGAAAAAATTAATTCTGTAAATGAGTATTTGAATTTAAAGACTCAAAACGATGCACTGGCACTTGAAAATGCAGCATTAAAAAGCCAACTCTTTAATCGTAAAGACACAACTGCGGTACCAAAATTGGATAGTCTGAAAGGTGTAAAAGCTAAAGACATCATCGTTTCAAAAGTGATCCATAATTCGTATAATGTTCACGAAAATTATTTAACATTAAATTCTGGAGAATTGCAGGGCGTAAAAACAGACATGGGTGTCATCAATAGTTTGGGAATTGTAGGGATTATAGACAATACTTCTCCGCACTATTCAACTGTGATTAGTATTTTAAATAAAAAATCTCAAATTAACGCAAAGATTAAAAAATCAAATCACTTTGGATCTTTGATTTGGAATGGAAAAAGCACAGGTTTTGTTCAATTGATAGATGTTCCAAGATTAGCAGCTATTAGAAAAGGGGATACCATTGTAACAGGGGGTCAATCAGTAATATTTCCTGAGAATATCAACATCGGAACTATAAGTAAAATTTATACTGACAATCAAACCAATTACTATACATTGGACATAAAACTTTTCAATGATATGACAAACCTAGGACATGTTTATATTATAAAAAGTAAAGATCGAGAAGAACTTATTAATTTAGAAAAAAAAGAAAAAGATGAATAGCACTTTGTTAGTCAATATTTTTCGTTTCGTTCTGTTATTGGCAGTCCAAATTATTATTTTCAATAATATGAATTTTTTGGGCTATATAAGTCCATTCCCATATTTGCTTTTTATAATACTATATCCCGTAAACGGTAATAAATCCGGGTTATTGATAGCCAGTTTCTTACTTGGTCTTATAATGGATATGTTTTCTAATTCAGGGGGCATACATGCTACAGCTTGTTTAGTACTCGCTTATTTCAGGCCCTATATTTTTAAATTTTCATTTGGCTTGAGCTACGAGTATCAAACTATTAAACTAAATGATGTGTTAACTCCGGAGCGATTCTCTTTTATTTTGCTTTCGGTTGTAATTCATCTTTTTACTTTGTTCCTGTTAGAAGCATTTCAATTGAGCTTTTTCTTTGACATTTTACTGCGAACGTTATTGAGTTCCGTATTTACAATACTAATTTGCATCATAATAATATATCTTATTAAGCCAAACAAAAGATGAGAAAATTATTGCTGCCTTCCTTAATCATTGTTGCAGCATCATTGCTAGTAATACGGATATTCTATTTGCAAGTCATAGATGATTCGTTCAAACTGAAATCAGACAATAATGCGATTAAAATAAAATATGATTATCCTGAAAGAGGTTATATTTATGATCGAAATGGCAAATTATTAGTGGCCAATCAGGCTTCTTATGATATCATGGTTATTCCCAGAGAACTAAAGAACACGGACACTTTAGAATTTTGTCAATTATTGAATATTACAAAAGAGGATTTTATTAAAAAAATAGAAAAGGCTAAAATCTATAGCCCAAGATTACCATCGGTTTTTTTACCTCAATTAAACAAAAGTGAATTTGCCGCATTTCAGGAAAAAATTAGAAAATTTGAAGGATTTTATTTCCAAAAACGTTCTCTTCGTGATTATGAAGTAGATAGTGGTGCCAATATTTTTGGGTTTATCACTCAAGTCAACGAAAAATTAGTTGCTAAAAATCCTTATTACAACAGTGGAGATTTAATTGGAAGACAAGGAGTTGAGGAGAGTTATGAAGATATCTTACGAGGAATAAAAGGCGTAAAATACATTCAAAAAGACAAATACAACAGAGAAATTGGTTCCTTTAAAGAAGGAAGATATGATACTATAGCCGTACAAGGTGAAGACATAAACCTGACTATTGACGCTGAACTTCAGAAATATGGCGAAGAATTAATGATTAATAAAAGAGGTGGAATTGTTGCAATTGAGCCAAAAACCGGAGAAATACTCGCTCTTGTTACTGCACCGTCTTATGACCCATCAATATTGGTAGGGAGACAAAGATCTAAAAACTACACAAAATTATACCACGACTCCATTGCTAAACCACTTTATGACAGAGGTTTATTAGCCGAGTATCCTCCAGGATCTCCATTTAAAATCCTGACTGGACTTGTTGCACTTCAAGAAGGAGTCGTAAATGAGCAGACCACTTTTATGTGTAACCACGGTTTTGCTTATGCTCCTGGTCGATTTCAACGATGTCACTGTGGAGGTGGGCCAAGAGATCTTCATGTTGGGATTTATAAATCTTGTAATGCTTATTTTTCGAATGTTTATTTACGCACCATTGGAAAATATAAAAGTTCACCTTATGCCGTGGATGTATGGAGTAATCATATAAAAAGTTTTGGACTCGGACAATTTATGGGTTATGATTTGCCAACAGGAAAAAAAGGAAAAGCACCTACTTCAAAAACCTATAAAAAAATGTATCCTGATTGGGGTTGGAGTGGGAAAACAATTATATCAAATGCAATAGGACAAGGGGAAGTATTGATGACACCTATTCAGCTGGCTAATATGATGGCGGCTGTAGCCAATGAAGGTTATTACTACACACCTCATATCATCAAGAAGATTGAAGGTAAAAAAATAGACACTAAATTCACAACTAAACACGTTACGACCATAGATAAAAAATATTTTAAACCTATGATAAGTGGTTTGTTTGACGTGTATAATTTAGGAACAGCTGCAGGTTTAAGAGTTGAAGGGATCGATATTTGTGGTAAAACAGGAACGGCAGAAAATTTTGCAAAAATAGATGGTAAAAGAGTCCAGCTAAAAGACCATTCTATCTTTGTAGCATTTGCACCAAAAGATAACCCAAAAATCGCAATAGCCATTTTAGTTGAAAATGGAGGATTTGGAGCGACTATAGCAGGTCCCATTGCCAGTTTAATGATTGAAAAATACCTTAGAAAAAAAATTACAAGAACGGATTTAGAAACCCGAATACTTAATACCAGTTTACAAGCTCAGTATGCCAAATTAGGCGGTCTTTCTGAAGACATAAAATTAGAATTAAGAAAGAATGATTCTATTCTGAAAAGCAAAACAGTGATTCCAAAAATAAAAATAGATTCCACTAAAGAAAATTAATAAGCGATTCATTCCAAATGAAAAACCAAAGCGTAACAAACAATATAGACTGGATATGCATCATTATCTATAGTGCATTAGTACTAATGGGTTGGTTAAACATTTACTCCTCCTCCTTAGCCTCTATGGACGGTACTTCAGAAAAGCAGCTTATATTTATTGCATTAACCATCCCATTAATATTCATTGTACTTTCTGTCGATGGGAAATTTTACGAAAAATATGCGAGTATCATTTTTGGTATTTCATTATTAACACTCGCTGGTTTATTTGTCTTTGGAAAAACAATAGCGGGGCAACGTTGTTGGTATGGTTTTGGAAGTTTTACAATTCAACCTTCCGAATTTGCAAAAGCTGCTACCGCATTGGCATTAGCCAAATATTTAAGCGACACACAAATTAATTTAAAGGAAGTTAATCGTCAAATACAGGCTTTAGCTATTGTCTTTTTACCTGTGCTCCTTATATTGCCTCAACCCGATCCGGGAAGCGCTTTAATTTATAGTGTATTTATTATCGTTCTATATCGCGAAGGCCTTCCTTCATGGTATGTTTGGACAGGCTTCATAACAATTCTATTATTTGTATTAACTTTAATATTAGAGCCCCAATATGTAATATTAATCGCATTAACGACACTAATTATTGTCCATTTCAAATCAAGATTATCGGATAGAAATATTCTATTAAGTGGTATTCTCTTCGCTTTAATGTCAGGATTTGTTTTGTCAGTAAATTATGTTTTTGAAAATATTTTCAAACAGCACCATCGAGACCGTTTTAATATTTTATTAGGGAAAACCGTAGACTTGAAAGGGATTGGCTATAATACAAACCAATCCGAAATAGCGATTGGTTCAGGAGGCTGGCTCGGGAAAGGATTTCTCGAAGGCACACAAACCAAAGGAGGTTTTGTACCAGAACAACATACCGATTATATATTTACTACAGTAGGCGAAGAATGGGGCTTCGTAGGCTCATTGGTTGTTATTACTCTTTTTGTGGGCTTATTTTTAAGAATAATATACCTCGCCGAAAGACAAAAAACAAAATTTAGCCGAGTATATGGTTATTGTGTTGCGGGAATTTTATTCATTCATTTCTTTGTGAATATCGCAATGGTAGCAGGTATATTTCCAACGATTGGAGTACCGTTGCCTTTCTTTTCTTATGGAGGATCTGGTCTTTGGGGTTTTACAATCTTACTTTTTATATTTATAAAAATGGATGCCAATAAAGTTAACGAATGGTAAATGAAGTGAAATTCATTCGAGAATTTGGAGCTTAATCCTGCTATTCATTTCAAGTTTTTCGCCTCGTTAAAGTTTTAATTATTTTGTCAAGAGCTTCCGTTGGTCGCTTTGACAAAATAGAAAAACTAATAAACGAGCCTTCAAAAGCTTTCCATTGCTATCAGGGCTAATTAAAACTCCAGTTTTTATAATCACTACTTTTTTCCAATTGATTTTCTGTTTTGTCATTCAATTTAGGAAAGAAATCGATTCCTGTCATCTTTTCGATACGATCAACTGAAACCACAAAACTGTACAATGGTCTATTACTTTCCGAATTGGGAACCAGAAAAGCTATCATTTTAAAATTTCCTCCGGAGTTATCCAATAAAACTTTATAAAAAAATTCAGGGACTGAAACCTTTTCTTTCCCTATTGTTTTGAGTGAGGATTCTAAAACACCTCCGGTAACTACATAAATCCCATCATACTTAGTTGCCCAATAGCGAATTTTTTGTTCTAATCTATTCCAAACGCCACTATTAAAGTCATGCAATTGAGGAGAAATATTGGAAGTAAAAAAAGTATCATTATAAGCATCGACAACAAACTCCATATCGCCTGCAGGACAAAGATGTCCTTTGTCATATCCTGAATTTTTATAATTCCTCCAATCAGCAGAACCCGTTTTCACTTTTGGATCTTCAATAAAAAAAGGCCTCTTAAAACTATTATTTTTCAAATAATTTTTCTTCAGTTCGTATGCAACCCATTCTGCTTGTTCATATTTTTCATTATACGACAATGTATAATACTCGTGTTTTACGATTTGATTGGTTGTAGAAGACGGTAAAAAATTAAATGTTGTTGTTATGTCTGCGGAATAACTTTTTACATTATCGGAATAGATTTGATTTCCTTCTAAACTATATTGATTAATCCTGTCACCTATAGAATTAATGGCATCCGTATTCTTTTTACAGGAAGAAAAAAGCAATAAACAAAATAGAATAACAACTGAATTCAACAACTGACTGTTTTTCATTTCTAATTAATTTTTAGATTATTATTATTCATTTACATCAAAAACACAATAAACTAAAAACGCTCCAGGAATTCAAAAAAGAATTTCTGGAGCGCAATAGTAGTCAATTTCACATATGTCATTCATTAAGAAAACATTTACGATTTAGCTAATTTTTCTTTTTTCAATTTAGCAGGAATACTCTTTTTCAAAACAGTTTTTGATTGTAAATCATCTAATACATTTAATGCTTCTTCCACATAAATATCTTTTGACAAAGCTTCATGCCATCTGTCTCTTTTTTCTTTTAAAGCTACATCTTTATTAGCCTCATCAACTTCATATGGCAGTGAAATAAATTTAAGTGTATTTTTATAATCTGAAAGCGGCTTATATTTTTTAGCTTTTTCTTCAATTTCATTTTGGGTTGTCTTGAATTTATCAATATTCAAGCTATAGGTATTATCTTCACTTCTGCTATCAATCCATTTTGCATTTTCTTCAATCAATTGAAATTGCGTGCTTTGCAAAATTCTTTTTTTACTGTTTACAATAGCCTGATTAAAATTTGCATTTTTATTCCAAACAGTATATTCAGCCGGATCAATTTTATCCCAAGGCATTGCATTGTCTACATCACGTTCACCCATTTTTAAATAGGCATATCTATCTGGCATAACAATATCACTACTAACCCCTTCAAGTTGTGTAGAACCACCGTTGATTCTGTAGAATTTTTGTGTAGTTGTTTTTATGGCTCCTAAATCTCCTACAGCACTATTACGTACAAACTGATTCAAATCAATCACATTTTGTACCGTTCCTTTACCATACGTTTGTTTGCTGCCAATGATAATTCCTCTTTTATAATCTTGGATTGCAGCTGCCAAAATTTCTGAAGCAGAAGCTGAAAAACTATTAACCATGATTACTAATGGACCGTCCCATTCAATTTTTTTATCTCTGTCAAATAACACTTCTTTCTTTCTGCCGGCTGACTTGATTTGTACAATTGGTCCTTGCTCAATAAACAACCCTGCAATGTCCACAACTGTTGACAATGAACCTCCACCATCATCACGAACATCTAATACAATCCCATTTACTCCTGCATTTTTCAAACGCTCTACTTCCTTAGCAATATCTTTTCCTGCATCTCTACCATCTTTATTTTCAAAATCAATGTAGAATTTTGGCAAGTAAATAACACCATATTTCAATCCATTTTTGTTAACGATACTTGATTTAGCATACGTTTCTTCAATCTCTACAATGTCTCTGATTATAGAAATAATTTTAATTGTTCCATCCATTTTTTTTACTGTAAGACGAACTTCAGTCCCTTTTGGTCCTTTAATTTTCTTAACAACATCATCAAGACGCATCCCTACAACATCTACAGATTCTCCATTTCCTTGAGCAACTTTCATTATCAAATCTCCTGCTTCAAGTTGTTTTCCTCTCCAAGCCGGTCCACCGGAAATAAGTTCAGAAATTTCAGTAAAATCATTTTTCTTTTGAAGACGAGCTCCAATTCCTTCTAGTTTTCCGCTGATACTTACATCAAAACGTTCTTTTTCTTCCGGTGCAAAATAATTAGTATGTGGATCAAAACGTGCTGTAATAGAATTGATGTATACAGAAAACCAATCATTCCTGTCTAAATCTTGCATAAACCCAAAATATTCATCTAATGATTTTAAAGCACTTTCTCTAGTTTCTTTTTCTAATTCTTCGAAAGTTTTAAGCTTACCATTGTCAACCGATTTATCCGTATCAGGTTTTGCCAATGGATCTTCATACAACTTTCCCCCTTCACTCGACTGAGATTGAACATCTTTAGTCTTATCAACTACTTTGTTCTTATTTTCTTGAAGTTTTAAACGATCGGTTAAAGACGAAAGCGTTGACAATTTGATTTGTTTGCGCCATTTATCAGTAAGTTCTTTAACATCTTTTGGATAAGGTGCTTTTTCATAGTCCGTATTAAAATTTTCATCCGCATTATAATCAAAAGGCTGACTCAAAACAGCTTTATAAATATTTTTGCTCTCCTCCATTCTCTTCATCAAACGATCATAGGTAAGATTAAAAAATGTCAAATCTTTGTTCAACAATTGATCGTCTAATTGAGTTTCAAATTTTGAAAATTCATCGATATCTGACTGCAGAAAAAAACGTTTAGAAGGATCTAAAGCTTGAATATAATCTTTATAAATTCCTTTTGAAAATGCATCGTCTATATTTGCAGGATTATAATGTCCTTTCTGAATCACAAACGTTAATAGTTCTAACAGTAACTTATCTTTTTCGGGGTCGGTTTCTTTTGTTGCATTAATCTTAAACGCAAATAGTGTTGCCGAAAGACATACAACAACAAGAAGTATTTTATAATTTCTTTTCATAAAGTCAATAATAGTATTCATCAATTTTTAATCTAAATTACGGTAAAAACTATGCCAACTATAACAAGGGCTGCATAATTTTTTGTTAAAGATATAAAATTGTTTTTTTTGAAATGAGTTAAATATTCCAAGTTGATAAATTTTATTTTCTTTGTTTATAAAATATGGTTTTGTGTAACTACATTTGCTATTTATATTTAATTAGAAATCCTTTCTTGAAAACACAAAATGACAAAACACTCCAAACCTTTAATATTAGTTACAAATGACGATGGAATTTCAGCTCCAGGACTAAGGGCGTTAATAAGTGTTATGGCTGAAATAGGAGAAGTCATTGTTGTAGCTCCCGACGCACCGCAAAGTGCAACGGGACATGGCATTACTATAAACGACACGCTATATCTAAATAAAATTTCAAAAGAAAACGATACTATTACAGAATACAGTTGTTCTGGAACTCCTGTGGATTGTGTAAAATTTGCAGTAAGCGAAATTTTGAAAAGAAAACCCGATTTGTGTGTCTCTGGCGTCAATCATGGTTCAAATTCTTCTATAAATGTAATCTACTCCGGTACCATGAGTGCTGCCGTTGAAGCTGGTATAGAAGGAATTCAAGCGATTGGATTCTCCTTATTGGATTATGATTGGAATGCAAATTTTGAAGACATAAAGTCATTTATTCGAAAAATAACATTGGAAGTACTTGAAAATAAACTGCCCGAAGGAGTCGTTTTGAATGTAAATTTTCCAAAATTGAAAGAAAAAGACATCCAAGGAATCAAAATTTGCCGTCAGGCTAAAGCGATTTGGGTGGAAAAATTTGACAAACGTAAAACCCCGCAAGGCAGAGATTATTATTGGCTTACCGGAGAATTTGTGAACCAAGACAATGGTGAAGACACTGATGAATGGGCATTGAAAAACGGATATATTTCAGTAGTTCCAGTACAATTTGATTTGACTGCCCATCATGCGACACAACAACTTAACACATGGAATTGGAATGAATAAAATAGATTTGTTAACTGGATTCATAATCGGAATTTTGGCTTCAATACTGGGTAGCTACCTTTTTATAACTTTTTTTACTGATTTTGACTTTATCAATGGGATGTATGCCATGAAATCAGAGGGTAAACTTGGTAAAATAATCACACTTGGATGCATTCTTGACTTGGTAGCTTTTGGCATTTTACTCAAACTAAATAAGGAACTCATGGCGCGTGGCGTGATTTTAGCGGTAATTGTCATGACTCTTGTCTCTATATTTATTTAAAAACACAATATTCATACCTTTGTTAAACATAAAAAATTGACAATAAAAGTTCTGGATTTGGCACGAATAATAGAAAATCTCTAAACATAAAAACATGAAATACTACATTATAGCTGGAGAAGCTTCGGGCGATTTACATGGCTCGAATTTGATGAAAGCGCTTTATAAGGAAGATCCTAATGCTGATATTCGGTTTTGGGGTGGTGATTTGATGCAAAATGCTGGCGGGACTTTGGTAAAACATTATCGCGAGCTGGCTTTCATGGGATTTATTGAAGTAATTTTCAATTTGAAAACGATTTTGAACAACATCAAAATATGTAAAAAGGATATTATAAAATTTCGACCAGATGTACTAATATTCATCGATTATCCTGGTTTTAATTTACGAATTGCAAAATGGGCAAAAGAATTGGGTTTCAAAACTCATTACTATATTTCACCCCAAATTTGGGCGTGGAAAGAAAGCCGAATTACAGAAATCAAACGGGATATAGACAAAATGTATGTGATTTTACCTTTCGAGAAAAAATTTTACGAAGATAAACATCATTTTCCTGTTGAATTTGTAGGTCATCCATTGATTGACGCGATTCAAAACCAAACACCAATTGACCCGTCCGTTTTTAAAAAAGAAAATAAATTAGACGAAAAACCCATTATTGCCGTTCTACCTGGTAGTCGTAAACAAGAAATCACAAAAATGCTATCGGTGATGTTGAGTGTTGTTAATGATTTTCCGGAATATCAATTTGTCATTGCAGGTGCTCCAAGTCAGGAATATTCATTTTATGAGAATTTTATATCGAATGAAAATATAAAATTCATATCCAATAAAACGTATGATTTATTGCGAAACGCGACTGCCGCATTAGTTACTTCAGGAACGGCAACGCTGGAAACAGCCCTTTTTAAAGTTCCGGAAGTCGTATGTTATAAAGGCAGCTGGGCTTCTTACCAAATTGCAAAACGAATTATTACGTTAAAATATATTTCGTTAGTGAATTTGATTATGGATGAAGAAGTGGTAACCGAATTAATTCAGGAAGATTGCACAACGAAACGTATTCGGGAAGAATTGAAAAAAATTCTGGAACCCAATCATCGCAAACAACTTTTAGAGAAATATAACGTTCTAGAAGCAAAACTTGGCGGAATTGGTGCCAGCGAAAAAACGGCAAAATTGATTGTAGCTGATTTACAATGATTCCAATTCTTTTAAAATCTGTAAAATCCATAAAAAATAAATCTTTTGAAACACCTGCTTTACCTTTTATTGATTCTTACTTTTTTTACGGCCTGTAAATCAACTTCAGTAATTATTCCTTCAAAAAAAACAGAAGTAGATACTGACAGAACAAAGCATTTGATAGACCAATTAATTCATTCGGCTTCTGATAATATTGGTGTAAAATATAGAACTGGAGGCACTACAAAAGCAGGTTTTGACTGTTCAGGATTAATCTATTCTGTTTTTAATTCTTATAACATTCAACTCCCACGTTCCTCTTTCGAACAATCAAAATTGGGGTTAATCATTGATCGAGAACGAGACAACATCAAAAAAGGAGATTTAATATTTTTCAAAACCAATCGAAAATCACAGATTAATCACGTAGGAATGGTAATAGAAGTTTCTGATGACGATGTGAAATTCATACATTCTTCTACTTCTAAAGGTGTAATAATTTCCTCTACAAAAGAGTCTTATTATCAAAATTCCTTTGTCCAGATAAATAGAATTCTTAGATAATCGTAATGTTTCCTGATTTAAATAAAATTAAAATGCAATAATTCCTTTATAGAAAACATATCACCATTTCTTACTAAAAAAATTGTACTTTAGATATATGAAAGTGTTGCAATTTCCTTTAGCGAGAATAACATTTGGATTTGTTCTAGGAATTCTACTCCCTTATTACCTAAAACCAAATCCTAAATTAGTATTTGCCCTACTTTTTATTTCTATCCTCTTTTTTAGTATTAGTTATTTTTTATCTAAAAAAAAGCTCAATGACAAAGTTTATTTTGGTATTTCTACTTACATCCTTTCTTTTTTTATTGGAGCTACAACTCTAATTGTTCATACTGATTATTTTCAAAAAAGCAATTATATCCATTATGATTCTATTTTCGAGAAGCCTCATTTGGTATCAGTCACGCTGCGGGAAAAACTAAAAAATTCTACTTTTAATGATCGTTACGTTGCTATTGTAAACCGCATTGACCAAACTGAAAGTTCGGGAAGAATAATCCTTAATATCCGAAAAGACAGTTTGAATCGTCAGTTCGAAATTGGAACTCTCCTACGCATCAAAGGGACTTTGTATAAAAATAGTCCACCAAATAACCCCAGCCAATTTGACTACAGCAAATATCTGGCGAACAAACAGATCTATGCACAACTGTATGCAGATGCTAGCGAGATTAGTGTAAGTTCTGAAATGGAAAAGAATATTTGGTATTACACCTCCAAATTAAGGACTAAAATTATTCATAACTTAGAAAAAAGCGACTTTAATAAAACCGAATTAAATGTAGCAGTCGCTTTGATTATGGGGCAACAACAAGATATTTCTCCGGAGATTATTCGGGATTATCAATATGCCGGCGCAGTGCATATTTTATCGGTTTCGGGATTGCATATTGGATTCATATTGCTTTTTGTAACTTTCCTTCTCAAACCTTTACCCAACACCAAACGAGGTTCCTTTATCAAGCTGATAATCATTTTGGCATCATTGTCATTATTTGGATTAATCGCTGGTTTAGCGCCGTCGGTTGTTCGCTCTGTCGCTATGTTTTCGTTTGTTGCTATTGGCAGTCATTTACGAAGAAGTGTAAATGTTTATCACACCTTATTAGTATCCATCTTACTAATTTTACTTTTCCAACCTTCCTTTTTGTTTGATGTTGGATTTCAGTTGAGCTATATGGCGCTGTTTTTTATTATTTGGTTACAACCACTTTTGGCATCTCTCTGGTTGCCAAAAAATAAAGTTTCAAAATACATTTGGGATATTCTCACGGTTTCCTTTGTCGCACAAATAGGCACTTTGCCATTAAGCATTTATTATTTTCATCAATTTCCAGGTTTATTCTTCGTGACTAATTTAATCATTATTCCATTACTGAGTATTGTAATGCTATTAGGCGTTGTGGTTATGCTATTAGCAGCATTTGGTTACGTGCCTTTATTTCTTTCCAAACCATTTGAGTGGAGTATTTTTTATTTAAATAAAATTATCAATTCAATTGCCTCACTGGAACAATTTATAATTCAAAACATACCATTCAATTTATATTTTTTAATTAGTTTCTATTTATTAATCACAACAGCTATAATTTGGTTTAAAAAACCAAGTTATAACAAATTGGCAATGGTTTTAATTTCGATAATCATTTTACAAATTTCATTCATAAAAAACCGCTCAGATGTTGAAACCCAAAAAGAATGGGTTGTTTTCAATTCCAAAAGAAGCACTATGATTACGGAACGAAACGGTGGAAAAGTTACCTTATTTGCCAATGACAGTATTTTAAAAACATCCCAAAAAAACAATATCCTGACGACCTATTTAATTGGTAATTTTAGCACTTTGGAGACTAAAAAAAGAATTGAAAATACCGCTTTTTTCAACGGAAAAAAAATTATTATTTTGGATAGCTCAGGAATTTATTCAAAGAATATGAACCCCGATATTTTGTTACTCACACAATCTCCAAAAATAAATTTAGACCGTTTATTTCAAACCGTACACCCTAAAATGGTTGTCGCTGATGCGTCGAACTATAAAACAATCCAGAAATATTGGAAAGCAACTTGTAAAAAACAAAAAATCCCTTTTCACGCAACAGGTGAAAAGGGATTCTATAAATTAAACTGAGAATTATTTCTTTTTCAGAAATCCATCTGCAACAGCTAGCCACGCAGCTGGACCACCAG
Source organism: Flavobacterium gawalongense (assembly GCF_007097265.1). Taxonomy (GTDB): domain Bacteria; phylum Bacteroidota; class Bacteroidia; order Flavobacteriales; family Flavobacteriaceae; genus Flavobacterium; species Flavobacterium gawalongense. The sequence goes on from NZ_VJZP01000002.1 coordinate 105,775, forward strand.
CAACATAACCTGTACTTCCTAAACCTTCAAAATTCACTTTTCCGTCTTTAGTAGTGCCATTGGCAAAATAAATTGTAGGGAATCCCTGAATACCAAAAGCTTGTTGCAATTCGTTGTTTTGCTTTTTGATTTCAGGAGTTTGTGGTGTTCTTCTTGGATAATCTAACTCTACCAGAACTACATTCTCTTTTGCCCATTTTGCAAACTCTGGTGTTTTTAGCACTTCTTTTTGCAATCTAATACACCAGCCACACCAATCACTTCCGGTAAAAAACAGCAATAATGGCTTTTTAGTTTTTTTAGAAATCTCCATTGCCTTATTGACATTGGTCTCCCAAACTAATTCTTGCGCTTCAACAGCATATGAAGCAACAAACAGAAATACTGTTAAGATTATCTTCTTCATTTTTTTATATTTTTGTGTTTATCTAATCAAAAAAGTGCCTAAACCTATCGAACACCATGCATTAATTTCTTAATGACAGGAGTCATCAAAACAGAAAATAAAGCAACCGCGATTGAAATTATTGTTAACATCCAAAAGAAATAACTCAATCCGTGTTCGTTTGCGATTTTATCAATATTTTCACCAAACATACCTGCCCCTTTCATCCCAATTGCGACTGCAAGATACCAAACTCCAAACATAAATGCAATCATTCTTGCAGGAACTAATTTGCTTACATAAGACAACCCAACTGGTGAAATACACAATTCTGCCATAGTATGAAAAAGATACACTAAAATAAGCCAAATCATACTAACTGAAGCTGTTTTTGCACCTGCCTCGATACCACTGGCGCCAAAAGCAACACAAGCCATCCCAAGTGCTAATAATCCCATTCCGATACCATACTTTAAATTGGCAGACGGATTGTATTTACTTTCCCACCATTTTGAAAATAAAGGTGCAAGTGAAATAATAAACAATGAGTTTAATGTAGAAAACCAAGTGGCAGGAACCTCTGTCAGTGCAGTTGTCACCTTGTCAATTTTAAGTGACTCCAATGTTGAATCTGACAATGATAAATATCCAGCGGTATAATAATCTTTAACCAACATCCAAATTGCAATTGTCCAAATGATGACAAAACTTACACTCAAAATAACATTTGCCACTGCATAATATTTGAAAGTTTGTTTAAATAACAAATACAATACCCACGTGATAATTGCTAAAGGCAAAATAGTAATCAATGAATTAACCACTAAAAACACTACGCTCCAATTACCTACCAGAACCCGATCCGTATAATCATTTGCAAAAATGGTCAAACTGTTTGGTGATTGTTCAAAAATCGCCCAAAAGAAAATAGTTAAAAAAGCGAAAAATGTTACCGCGATTAATTTTTCTTTAGTGATTTTTGAATATTGTGTAAATCTGTAAATTAACAGAATAATGAATAAAAGCAAAGCTGAAACTATAGCAATAGCGTTTCCATTTTCACCAAGAAAAGAAAAAATGTTTATTTTACCTCCAGAAATTTTTGACGCAGGATCATTTAAAATCCACAGCAATCCTAAAATTGATGATAGCGCAATAATTCCAAGTTGCCAAGGCGTAAATGGATTTCTTTTATCAGTATCCAAAGCCTCTGCTTTAGCTTTACTTTCTTTACTTGGTTTTAAACCAATGTCTCCAAAGATATTTTGGGACAACCAAAACTGTAGCATTCCAAAGAACATAAAAATTCCGGCCAGACCAAATCCATAACTCCATCCTACTTTTTCACCTAAATAGCCACAAAGTAAAATTCCAAAAAAAGCACCGGCGTTTACACCCATATAAAATAAAGTATAAGCACCATCTTTCTTCTCAGGACGGTCTTTGTACATTTCAGATACAATAGAAGTCATGTTGGGTTTGAAAAATCCGTTTCCAAAAACCAACAATATCAGCCCTGAATAAATAGAAAATTCAGTTTCCAATGCCATTGAAGCATGTCCTAATGTCATTAATGACGCTCCTAAAACAACAGCCCATCTAAAGCCAATTACCTTATCGGCAAAATAGCCCCCCAACATCGTTGACAAATAAACAAGCCCTACATAGGATCCAAACAGAGCAGATGCATTTTCACGAGTCCATTCCCATCCTCCATCCGTAAAAGAAGCTGTTAAAAACAATATCAACAAGGAACGCATTCCGTAGAATGAGAAACGCTCCCACATCTCTGTGAAGAATAAAACGAATAATCCCGCTGGATGTCCTAAAACGGCACTTTTAAAAAATTGATCTGTAGTATTTTGACTCATATATTAGTTATTTAATTCTTTGTCTACTCCGTGCATTAATTTTTTGATTACTGGCGAAAGTGCTAAAAGAACAATTCCAAAACCAAGTCCAGTATAAAATAGATATTCAAAAAGTGTTAAGTAACTCTGTTTTGCTAAATTCAAATCAGGTGCTGTACCATTTGAAGTATCAACAGAAGCAATATTAGCTAAAATTGAAGCTATAAATTCAGAACTGGCTGTTGCTAAAAACCAAACTCCCATCATGAACCCAACGATTTTTACCGGAGACAACTTTGTAACGGCAGAAAGCCCAACAGGTGACAGGCATAATTCCCCACAAGTATGTAAAAAGTAGGTAAGAATTAACCAAATCATAGCTACTTTTCCTAATCCTGATAAATTAATCCCTAAAACTAAAGAACCAAAACCTAAACCTACAAGCAACAATGCCATTGAAAATTTTACGGCTGTATTTGGATTAAATTTGCCTAGTTGCACCCATAGCCAAGCAAAAACTGGGGCTAATAAAATAATAAACAATGCATTGAAGCTTAGAAATTGTCCCGCAGATATTGTGTACCCGAAGATAGTTCTATCTAAAATTCTGTCAGCGAATAAATTTAATGATGTATAAGCTTGTTCAAATAATGCCCAAAAAATAACTGTAAAAACAATTAAAATCGTTAAAGCTATTAATTGCTCTCTTGCTTTTTTGTCTAATTGAGTGATACTGTAATAGATGATATAAACAAACGAAACAGCACCAGCAATCATCAAAGAATAGGAAACCACTTCATGACGTTGTACCATTTGCCAAAAAATCAAAGCAGATGAAACACTAATTATGTATATTAACCATTCGTTTTTAAAACCAAAAGATTTTTTTTCCAAGAGTTCCGGCACTTTTGATTCTCCTTTTCCCATCAACAATTTTCTTCCAGAGATAAAAGTCAATAATCCAAAAAACATTCCTACACCAGCTGCTCCAAATCCATAGCTCCAACCGTAAGTTTCTCCAAGCCAAACACAAATTATAGTAGCTAAAAAAGATCCTAAGTTAATCCCCATATAAAATAATGTGAACCCAGAATCTCTTCTTTTATCCCCTACTTGATACAATTCACCAACTAATGAAGAAATATTAGCTTTAAGAAAACCGACTCCTACAATTATTAATGATAAAGAAAAATAAAATATTTGTAATGCTACATCGTCTCTTGTAATTTCTCCTGTAACCGATTGTGTCGCGGCATTTCCTTCATAAGCCATTCCTAAATGACCAAGAACAAGCATTATTCCACCAAAGACTATTGCTTTTCTAAAACCTAAATATCGGTCTGCAATAAAACCACCTATAACTGGCACAGCATATACCAGGGCTGCATAACTTCCTATTAATAAATTCCCACTGGTATCAGAAAAAAGATGGTATCTTGTCAGATAGAAAATCAATAGCGCTTTCATTCCATAAAACGAAAAGCGTTCCCACATTTCCGTAAAAAATAATATAAAAAGTGCCCTTGGATGTCCGAAAAAATCTTTTTTATTCGATGAGTCGTTTGTCATAAAGTGGTGTTATAAATTTTCTTTGATAAAGTTAGTCATTTTAGCATACAATTGAATTCTGGTTTTTATTCTGATAGATTTGAGAATCAAATTGTTTCTTTGCTTGGAGAATTGCTATCCCCTAAATTTTCTTTAATAAAATTCGTCATTTTAGTATACAATTGAATTCTGGTATTTCCACCTCTAATACTGTGATCTTTATCGGGATAAATCTGCGAATCAAATTGTTTATTGGCTTGAATCAAGGCTTCCATCATTTGCATCGAATTCTGCACATGCACATTATCATCTCCGGAACCGTGAATCAAAAGAAATTTTCCTTTCAGTTTATCCACGTGGTTTATTGGTGAATTCTCATCATAACCCCTTGGATTTTCCTGAGGTGTTTGCATGTATCTTTCCGTATAAATGCTATCGTAGAATCTCCAATTCGTTACCGGAGCAACAGCAATGGCCATTTTGAAAACATCGTTTCCTTTCAAAATACAATTTGAAGCCATAAATCCTCCAAAACTCCATCCCCAAATTCCAATTCTTGCTTTATCTACAAATGCATAATTCCCAATGACCTTAGCTGCATCAATTTGATCTTCCATTTCATATTTTCCTAATTCTTTTTGAGTGCATTTTTTAAAATCTGCACCTTTATAACCAGTTCCACGTCCGTCAACACAAGCTACGATGTATCCTTGTTGCGCTAACATCATAAACCAATACTCATTAGAACTACCCCATTGATTTACTGCCTGTTGTGATCCAGGTCCTGAATATTGAACCATAAAAACAGGATATTTTTTTGAAGCATCAAAATCTTTTGGTTTCATGATCCAAGCATTTAGTTCATTCCCTTTTTCCGTTTTTAAAACAAAGAATTCTTTAGCGGGTAAGTTATATGCTTTTAATTTTGAAGCTAACGCTTCGTTATTCTCGATAACCTTTACCTGTTTTCCTGTTTTAGCATCATTCAATGTATAAGTAGTAGGTTGCAATGCGCTTGAAAACGTGTTAATATAGTATTGAAAATTTGGACTAAAAGTAGCTGCACTTGTCCCTACATTTTTAGACAATCGCACTTTGTTTTTTCCGTCAAGACCTATTCTATAAACATCTCTATTAATCGATCCATTCTCTACTGATTGGTAAAAAACAGTATTCGTTTTCTCATCAAAACCATTGTAATTGGTTACTTCCCATTTGCCCTTGGTCACTTGATTTTTCAATTTCCCCATTTTGTTATACACATAAATATGGTTAAAACCGTCTTTCTCGCTAGTCCAAATAAAACTATTGTCTTTCAAAAAAGTCAAATTATCAGTCACATCTACATAGGCTTTGTCTTTTTCATTCAACACCACTTTTGTTGCCCCTGAATTTCCATCGATAAATAATAAATCTAAATTATCTTGATGACGATTCAATACCTGCGCAGATAAAACATTGACATCGTTCGTCCATTTCATTCGGGCAATGTAAAAATCATTGTAGTTCCCCAGATTTATGTTTTTAGTTGCATTGGTATTGGCATCATAAATATGTAGAGAAACTGCAGCATTCTTTTCACCTGCTTTTGGATATTTGAAGGTTTGAATTGTAGGATATAAATCCTTTCCAAACATAGACATGGAAAATTCTGGAACCTGACTTTCGTCAAAACGAATATAGGCCACTTTTTTACTGTCGGCACTCCAGTCGAATGCTCTTACAAAAGCAAATTCTTCTTCATAAACCCAATCTGTAATTCCATTGATGATGTTATTTTTCTTACCGTCAGTAGTAATAGGAGTCGATTTGTTTGAAGCCAAATCATATATATAAAGATTATTCTCTCTGGCGTATACTATCTTTTTCCCATCTGGAGAAAAGGTAGGCTCCTGAACCTGAAAATCGAACAACTTAGTTAATTGTTTCGTTCCAATATTGTACAAATAATAATCTGCAGTAAAAGAATGACGGAAAATCTTATTGGTATTACAAGCTAACAAAATCATTTTTTCAGAAGCGTCAAACGTATAGCTATCAATCACAGGTAATTCCTTATGATCTTTTGTATCGATTAAAACCGCAATTTTTTTCAACGTTGCAAAATCATACAAATCAATTTGTGCACTTCTTGAAGTCTGGTCAGAATTCAATACAGTGTATTGATTGGTATTTTCCATGGACTGTAATTCATCCATTCCTTTAGCAGTAAAAGCACCATTAAAGATTTTATCAATTGTGATTTTTTGTTGACCAAAAACAGTAAAACACAAGAATAAAAGTAAGGCTGTAATTTTGTTCGAATTCATATATAGATACTATTAAATTTTGGAAATATGTTATACGCCATGAGGCGTTATTTTCATTCGATATTGTTATTTTTAATCATGGCTATTTCATGATATTGATTTAAATATAAAAACCGTCAATTTTAGTGAAAAATTTACAATAATTTCACATTTGATGTGTTAAATGTTAAAAACAATATTAAACACACCCATTTATTGAGGATAATATGATAGTAAACAAAACGGCTAAAAGCGTATCTTTGCCAGTATACATACTATAATCTATTGAGAATGAATAACGCCGTAGCCGGATTTTCTAAATTATCCAAAGAAGAAAAAATAAATTGGATTGCCAAAGAATACTTTTCAAATCCCTCTGAAGCAATAGCATTACTTAAAAACTATTGGAATACAGATGAAAAAATACAGAAATTACACGATGAATTCATAGAAAACACGATAACCAACTTCTACATTCCGCTTGGAGTTGCTCCAAATTTTCTAATTAATAACAAATACAGTGCCATTCCAATGGCTATTGAAGAAAGTTCCGTGGTTGCCGCTGCCTCAAAAACAGCTAAATTTTGGTCCACTCGAGGTGGGTTTAAAGCCACTGTTATCAACACGGAAAAAATTGGCCAGGTTCATTTTATTTACAAGGGCGACATTTCAAAACTGGAATTATTCTTTATTCAAACCAAAGCAAAGTTTTTTTCAGAAACAGAATCCATTACAAAAAACATGCAAAAACGGGGCGGTGGAATTCTCGATATTGTCCTGAAAGACAAAACTAATTTATTGCCCAATTACTTTCAGCTCCATGCAACATTTGAAACCAAAGACAGCATGGGCGCAAATTTCATCAATTCGTGTTTAGAGCAATTTGCCAAAACATTAAGAGAAGAAGCATTGGTATACGAATTATTCTCTGTAACAGAGAAAAACATCCAAATAGTAATGAGCATTCTCTCGAATTATGTTCCTAATTGTCTCGTAAGAGCTGAGGTTTCGTGCCCTGTTGAAGAATTAAAAGAAAAACACATTCCAAATCCGCAAGAATTTGCAGAACGGTTCGTTCAAGCAGTTCAGATTGCCGAAGTGGAACCGTATCGCGCCGTAACACACAACAAAGGAATTATGAACGGAATCGATGCCGTTGTACTGGCTACAGGCAATGATTTTCGTGCGGTAGAAGCTGGCATTCACGCCTATGCTTCAAGGAATGGTCACTATTCCAGCTTATCACATGCCAAAATAGAGAACGGTATTTTTACTTTTTGGTTAGAAATTCCTTTGGCATTAGGCACCGTTGGCGGATTGACTTCTTTGCATCCATTAGTAAAATTATCATTAGAAATGCTTGAAAATCCATCCGCAAAAGAATTAATGCAAGTCGTTGCCGTAGCAGGTTTAGCACAAAATTTTGCCGCTTTGCGCTCCTTGACAACTACTGGGATTCAGGAAGGACATATGAAAATGCATTTAAACAATATCATCAATCAGTTTGAAGCCAATGATGATGAACGGATTTTGGTACATAAATATTTCAAGAAAAATACTATTTCACATAGTGCAGTTGTTGACTTTATTGAAAATTTAAGAAAATAATATAGTGCAACCCGGAACGCAGTCGAAGGGAGAAACTATTCCCGCTATACGTTGCAAATGAAATTCACTGAACTCAAATTAAAATAAAAGTATAGTGAAGTAATCATTTTTTCGGTAAAAACCTTAAAAAGGGATTTCCACTTCAAACGAAGTTCACTGAACTCCGATTAAAATAGAAATTAAGTGAAGTAATCGGGGCTAAAAAAAATACATGAAACAAACATTTTACAGTAACGGAAAACTTTTAATTACAGGAGAATATCTTGTTTTAGATGGTGCAAAAGCTTTTGCATTACCAACAAAATTGGGACAAAACCTGATCATAGAAAAAGGAACCAAAAAAGAAATCATTTGGAAAAGCTACGATGCCGACAAAAGCATTTGGTTTGAAGATAGCATTTCATTTTCGGATATTTTAAATGAAAGAAATTCAGAGAGCGAATCAGTTAAATCTACACTTATAGCTATTTTACACGAAGCTTTTATATTAAATCCTGATTTCATTACTCTTTCCGAAGGATACGCAATCACCACTGAACTTGGATTTCCTAAAAGCTGGGGTTTAGGCACCTCGTCGACTTTGATAAACAACATTGCACAGTGGTTACAAATCGACGCCTTTACGCTGCTTAAAAACAGTTTTGGAGGAAGCGGTTATGATATTGCTTGCGCTCAAAATGATACTCCTATTTTATATCATTTAGAACAAGGAAAACCTATTGTTGAAAAAGTAATCTTCAACCCAATGTTTACAGAAAACATCTATTTTGTATATCTCAATAAAAAGCAAAGCAGCAAGAATGCAATCGCTTCGTACAACATCAATAAAAAAAATAATCTGGCCAGAACCATTGTTTTAAATGACAAAACAACTTTTGAAGTTTTAAAAGCAACTACCCTTAAATCATTTGCTTTAGCGATTGAAAAACACGAAGCTGAAATGAGTATTATTCTGGAAATGCAAACCGTTAAAGAATCTTTATTTCCAGATTTTAATGGTGTTGTCAAAAGCCTTGGCGCTTGGGGAGGCGATTTTGTTATGGCAATTGCCTCTGAAAATCCAAATAAATATTTTGCTTCAAAAGGATTTGGAACAATTATTCCTTATGGCGAAATAATTTTATCTTAATTCTACAATTAGATTTTTATCTTAAATTCTGCTAAAGCTTCAAACAAAAACTGTACTAAAAATAAAATCCCGATACATTCTGAATGTATCGGGATTTTTTCTATTTAATTAAGTTCGAATCTAGTAATTGAATTGTTTTCTGTTGTCTTCAATTTTAGCATTCCCTTTCAATGCAGGAATAACCCGATCGCTCGGATATGCAGTAAACTCGCTCTGTTTGGATAGCGCAGAATTGCATTCTGTGCCCACCAACGAGAGCAAACAAAACAATTCAAAAAAAGCTACACCGTAAAAAGTTGTAGCTTTTTTAGTATCTTTAAAACAAAAATGTCAACAAAATACAAAGCCACAACAACAGACGAAGCTTATTTTATAACTATAACAACAGTAGGTTGGATAGATATTTTTACAAGATTGAATCAGAAATACATTATTACAAACGCATTGAAACATTGCCAAGAAAAGAAAGGCTTAGAAATTTATGCCTATTGTTTAATGTCAAGTCATTTGCATTTGTTGTGCAAAGGCACAAATGGTTTTATTTTGTCTGACATAATGCGAGATTTCAAGAAATTCACATCAAAACAAATTGTAAAAACCATACAAGAAGAACCAGAGAGTCGAAGAGAATGGCTGCTGGAGTATTTTCAAAAATCTTGCGAACATCTCAAAAAAGACCAAAAATATAAAGTTTGGCAAGGAGGGTATCACGCCGAAATTGTTGAAAGCAATTGGTTCATAAAACAAAAAATAAATTACATTCATAATAATCCTGTGAAAGACAAAATTGTAACTCTTCCTGAGGATTATTATTTTAGCTCAGCAAGAAATTATGCAGGATTAGATTATGAGTTAGAGGTAATTTTGTTAGATTTGTTTTAGTTGCCAATTGCAGTGGGCACGGTTTGCAAAACCGCGCTATCCGTATCAAGAAATATTTTGCATATACGAGCGATCGGGATTAGAATTATTTGTTGCTAATTTTTCTACTGCAAAAATAGATTTAAGTTTACATAAAAGCAACTATAAAGTTTATTATATTTCTACATATTGCTATTAGTGTTTATTATTTCTATTTTTGTCTTATGAATTTAGCGGACAACATAAAAGTAATTAGAGAAAAACAAGGGCTTCTACAAAAAGAAGTCGCCCTACATATCGGCGTGGATAAATCTACTTATAGCAAGATTGAAAAGGGTTTAAGAGAAGTTACCGTTGCAGAACTGCAAAAACTAACAAAGCTCTTTAATCTTACTGCTGACCAAATTATGAACTACAACGAAAACAGCATTCCTACTGAAGTAGTGATTGAAGATAAATCTACTATAGAGCAAATGCAATTGATACAGCAATTAGATGAGGAAGACAAAAGCACCGTCTTTAAAATCATAGACAAAATGCTCACTACCAAAAAATTTAAAGACTTCTTTAATAAAAATGTAGCGATGTTATAAAACAAAAAACCGAGCAATTGCTCGGTTTTTTTATTGCTTATTTTGTCTGCCCTCGTTTGTGCGCACAAACGTGACGCTTGCGCCAGGGGGCTGGTAATTTAGCCCTTTTTATATATTCTCAAAAATACAACTCTACAGCTGTCTAAACTCTTTGGATAAATACTCTTATCGTTAGTTTCTTTTGATTCAATAATTATTTCAAAATCAGCAACATCCGTGTTTTCAGAACAATCTAAATGATATTGAATGTTTTTGTCTTTTAAAATTAAATTGCCTTCATCATAATCAACACTAATACTATTCCTGTAAATAGCATTTTTTAAAAGATCTCCTATTCTTAATGTAGAATTTTTCAAAAAAGCATTTGAATTTGATTCAAGATAATTAGGATGTTTTCCTTTCACATCTCCATATATAATTTTTACCCATTCATCTTCAGAATAATAAAAATCACCCTCTAGCCACTCATCATATTCATCATTCCCAATAGAAGTTTGACTTTTAAACCAGTCTTTTTTCTTTAAATCATCGCTTGTACTACTTAACATATAGTTAGCATCAAGTCTAAAATCAATATTCTCTTTTTTTTCATGTTCTTTTTGAACTTCTTTTGTGTCTTCTATTTTCTTAGGGGATTTATTACAAGATAAAAAACACAGTATAAGATAAAATAAAACGAAATACTTTATTATAGAATTCACTTGCATGTTATGTATTGCTTTTTGTTATTAAAATTTAAATTATTATAATTTAGATGGATCTACAGGAGTAGCTTGATTTTTACTACTTTTTTTAGCTGTAATTATTACCTCTTGTAATTCTTGACCTTGAAATATTTTACTGTCTTGCAATTTTTCCCAATCTCCTCCATATTTCCCAAAAAACTCTTCATTAGTAACAGTTCCATATTTTCTTTCTAGAGGACTTATTAAATTTCCATCTTTATCAGCACCATCTACATGCAAATGCGCAGGATAATGTGTTCCTTTGCTTTTATTTGAATAACCAGAATTTCCAGTTTTAGCGAATATCTGACCTTCGCTTACAACATCTCCTTTGCCAACATTAATCTCGCTTAAATGCATAAACCTCACTTTATCACCATTTGAATATTCTATAACAACAAATTTCCCTGTGCCATCAGAATAACCTGTCGAAGAAATTTTACCATCTCCAAAAGAATAAATATCGGTACCTACTGGTGCTTTTAAATCTACTCCAATATGCGGAGAAGTACCTACTCTTCTTGTTTTAAAGAAACCAGAATTAATGGTTGCTAACATTCCATCCGAATTATGCTGTCTTTCTTTTGCATTCATCTTGTTAACTCCATGAGCCTCATAAGCATATTCATACCATTGTCCTTTATGACCAATTGAGGTCATATCTTTAACATAATGCTTATCAGCTAAAACATACTGCTTGTTTTTGTTTCTAATGGTAAAATTATCTTCAACTCTTATAAGAGTTTTTGGATCGTGAACAGCGTTACTCTTCAAAGGAATTTCAATATTCCCATCTTTATCTATAAAATAAAGAGGATTATTAAAACCATAACGATATGGACTCCAAGCAGACTCTTCGTGAGTTTTTTTGTCTATTGCAAACCATCTTCCCACGCGTGGATCTAACATCCTTGCCCCAAAATCATAACTGTTCCCTTCACCTTTCAACTCATCATCTTTTTCATGGCCACCGAAACCATATCTGTATTGAGTACTAGACGAATGCCTGTTCGGCACAAGCATACCGAAAGGGTCAAAACCTATGCGATATTTTGCTGGGTGTTCGCAAGTATTAGCACACCTTTTCTGATTTTTTTCAGTATTTTTTTTAAGAACGTATCCCTTACATCTTCCTTTGTAAAAATAATAAAATATTCCGCATTCCTTCATTATCACTGCAAATATTCCCTAAACTTCCTGCTTATCACTTGTCTTGGCTGATATCCTTTATTTGGCGCTCGATTTTTTTAGAAGATTGCTAAAACGATAATGTTCTTTTTCAGACAGATGCCCCTTGGCAATCTTCTGAAAAAATGAGCAAACAACCGTAGGGCGTTAGTATGCGGTTATACAATAAACACCCCAAGTGAAGCAAAAAAAGCGGTGCTTGCAAGGAGCGTTTTTTGCTGAACGGGTGGCGGTGTTGCGGTCACTGACAGCCACCCTAGACCGAGAACGAAGCGAAGTTTTTACGTAGCGAAAGTGTAGGGATAGGAGCGTGAAACGGCAACCGAAAAAGTGAAGCTTCAGCGGAACAAATAATTAAAATCAGCGTTAGCGTTCCTATTGAGGTTGATGGCTGGCGGTAGAGCAACCGCCAAAACACAAGGGGCGACAGACGCAAATACGGCTGAATGAAGTGCAGCGTAGTTTACGAAGCAAAACGCAATGAAGCTGTATTGTGGATGTAGTAGCCCCGACGAACGCAGGAAGCGACCGTGTGGAGATGAGGGCGAGGAAGCGTAGTAACTGCCTGCCCTTTTTCAGGGCTGGCAGGTGCTATGCGTACGAGTGAACTGTGAAACGGAGGCTTTTTCAGCCGACTGGAACAGCCGAACGCAACAAAGGAAGCGACCGGAGGGAGACCGCTTTTTGCTCTGCTGTTTGGATTTGGATTGTTGTTTTGGAACTGAATTTTTAAACATAAAAAAACCGCTCTTTTGAAGCGGTCATTTTTAATATTTCGGGTTTTGTTTTGTTCCTCTAAAATTTACTATTTCGACAGAACCTTTTTTGGTATTTACTCTGTAAACCAAATAATTATTCTTGTCAACAATTGCTTTGTACAGCTTTTTATAGGTTTCTGATTTTGGGAATAGTTCTGGATTAAGACTAATTTGTTTGGTTACTTGTTTTATCTTCTTTTCCAGTTGCAAAATCTCTCTTACCGTCCATTCTGCCTCTAAATATTTTATTACTCTTTCTAATCCTTTGTCTGCTTGTGGCGTCCATTTTATTTCTAATGCCATTTTGCAAATTTACCCATTACTGTTTCGTGACTTACAAATTCATTATTATCGGCTTGCTTTATGCCAATTTCTATTTCTGCCTGTTCTTCAGTTGATAATTCGCTAAACCAATCTTTTTTATTAGCCTTTAAAAATTTTTCAAGCTTCCCTAAAAGACTTTCATCAACAGTAGTTAACTCTTGTATAAAACTATATTTTCTAGCTGCTAAATCCATAATATTAACCTTTTTAAGTGTTTTACAAATGTACAAATTCTGTTCCATATTTCTATTTTTTTTAATTTATCGGATGAAAATTATTAATCATTTCGTGAAGAGATTCTAAATTGTCTTGTTTATAACGCTCGGTAGAACTAATATATCGGTGTCCTGCAAGGTATTGTGTTTTTCGTAAATTGTGTATTTTAAGCCAGTTTACAATCACGCTGTTTCTGATTTGGATTGCATTTTGATAACTGTAATTGATTAGCTTTAATTCCTCGCTTATCTTTTTAATCACGTTGTTAATGTTGGTATTTCCGTAGCTTGATGTAAATAAATTCTCTTCTCCTTTTGGTACTATTTTCGGGCGTATTTGTTGTATGTATTCCATCATTTCCATTAACTGCCACGGTTTTAATTCGAGTGTTCGCCCGTTAGTTCTTTTGGTTTGTGGAATGGTTATTTTGCCTTTGTAAAGTTCTATATGTTCTTCTTTTAAACACTGTAATTCTTTGCTGTGTAAACCTTGATAGACCAATAACCCTATAATTATTTTGTTTCGTTTCCTTGCCAGATCATTATCTTTTGTTTCGTAAGAATAGTATAAATCTTCTAATTCGTCAGCCGTTAAAAGATTGCCTAACACCGTTTTTACTTTGCCTTTTATATTGATGTTTTCTATTGGATTATCGTTACGATAATTTTCTTCCTGTAAGTATTTGAAGTATATTTTTAAGTTCCCAATGTAGCTTTGTAGTGTATTGGTTTTTATTCCTGTCTTTTTTAATTTTTCTACATATTTCAAAAATGTTTTATAATCGATGCTTGCAGCCGTTGTGCCAAAATTATTCATCCATATATCTAGGCGAACGATAGCCCTTTGGAATGCTGGAAAACTCTTGTTGCTGTAACCGTTTTTCTCTAAGTAGGTTATGAAGTTTTTCATCGTTATTGGTTTTTGATTTGTCTTCTAATAAATGCGTATAGATTTGTGTGCTTTCTAAACTGCTGTGTCCTAAAAATTGGCTGATGGTTTCAATATTTGCTCCTTTTTCCAGTAAATGCGTGGCAATGGAATGGCGTAAAATATGAGGCGTAATTTGCTTTTGTATAATGGTTTTATCTTGTGTGGCTTCGACTATTTTGGTTAGTCTGTTGCATAAACTTTGTCCTTGCAATGGTGTTCCCCGATAATTAATCAGTAAATATTCGGTGTCTTTGTAGTCTTTAAATCGTGGTCTGTAATCGTAAATATATTCTTCAATAATTTTAAGATTGTAATCGTTTATTGGTACATATCGCTCTTTGTAATTCTTGCCTTTTCTCACATAAATTCGTTCTTTGTCAAATAAAATGTCTTTGATTTCCAGATTGATTGCTTCGTTTCTTCGTAGTCCGCAACTGTATAATAATACTAAAATTACGGTATCTCTTTTGCAGATTCTTTGTTGGTTATTGCTAAATTCTGTGGCTTTAAATAGTTGTTTGATTTCGTCTTGCGTGAGTATTTGTAAGCTATCCCGCTGGTTTTGTTCTTCTCGTTTTAAATGGATATTGATGCCTTTGTGATTGTGTGCTTTTAAATAATCATTGAACTTGAACAGGGCTTGTAAATGTTTGTTTAAATATGCTTTGCTTAATCCTCCGTCCCGGGCTTGATTCTCTCTTGTTTTTAGATGGTTGTAATACTCTTTTATGATTTGTATGCTTATATGATTGACTGTATTGATGTTGTTATTTTCCAAGTAATGAAAAAACTCCCGCAGGTGACTGGGTAAACTTTTTATGGTACTTTCACTATAACCCAATATGTCCAGCCAGTTGTCGAAGTCTTTTACAATTTCCAGATAACTTTCATTTTTTATGGGGGTGTACGTTGTTTTTTGCATTTTGAGTGGTTTTTATACTTAATCCTTTGGTTTTATTGGCTTTACAGCCGTCTTTTTGGTTGGGTTTGTTGGTGGCGGGGTGGCGAGTTGTATTTGGGTCATACAGTCCTGCAAAGCTTTGTCTATTAAGACTTTTAGGTCTTGGTATTCCTCGGGGTTGGTGATTTGATAAGCATACGATTTAGTGGTTTTGTTCTGTACTTTCCTGATGTAGTTTTCCAGTAATAATTGGTTGTTGTAGCGTCTGAGTGTGGTTTCTTTTACTCTTAAATTCCTGCGGATTTCGCTATTGGTAAACTGGGTTTGATTTTGCTTTTTAAGATATTCTTTTAGATTTTCGAGATGATTCCTGCACGCTCCCGTTAGGCTGTCGCTTTTACGAAGTAATACTTCTTTTATGAGTTCGTTGGCTTCTTGTATGTCTTCTATTGATGTTTCTATATATTCTTCGCCTGTTTCTTTATCGATATGATGGAACTTTTGGTGTTGTTTGTAAAAAGTTATCGCTTCAATAAATTGCAGATAGTGGGCGTTGGTTCGCCTTGGTTTAAAAACTGATGCCGGAAGTGTGAGGAACTCGGCAAAAGGATTTTTGATGGTGATTATCCTGAGTAATCGTTGGGCATTTTGGAGTAATATTTTTGCTTGTAATTCTTCGGTATGGTTTACTTTTCCTGCTGATAATTGCCGTTGGTAGAACATTATTTTTTCGTCTTGTTCCTGGCTTTCATCAATATGGAGTAAAAAACTGCGGTTAGAATTGTCCTCGTAAATGCTTTCTTGTGTCGTGCAACCTGCCACGCTTACTGGTCCTTCTACGGTTAGGTGCATTGTTTTGGTTACGCCTTTTTGGTCTTTGTGAACAACGGTTTTTGTGATTTTCTTCTTGCTTTGTAGTTCCCGAAGCGGATACAATACACTTTCTGCTCCGTCCAAATCTTCGATTAATATGAGTTTGTTTCGTAGTTCTGTTCGGTTAAAATAATAAAAGGCGTTGGGGCTTAAAACCGTCATTTCTATTTTGTCTTCTTCGGGTATGAGTTCGGATACTTTGCTTTGCAAATGGGTTTTCCCTGCTCCTGAACTGCCCAAAGAAATACATTGTAATGGATTATTGGTTTTTCTTGACGTGAATATTAAATACATCATTAGTCGGTTTATTTCTTCTCCGATTACGCCCGATTTGCCTATGTTTTCTTGTGTGTTAGGTATAAGATTTTGGCTTTGTAGAAATTCTCTAGCTTCTTTTATTTCTTTCTCGGTTAAAACTTTTACTTGCTTTTCGTATTGTTTACTTTGGTTTTCTACTTCCTCCAAACGGTAATTTTCGAGTTCGTTTGTGAGTTGATCTAAATCTCTTCGTACGATTGTTGTACCTATTTCCAGTCGCTCGGCTACTTTTCTCGTTAGTTTCTCTATGCTCGTGTCGTTGTATAAATCGATGTTTTGCCGTAAAACCTGCTCTTTGCCAACTTTTTGGATGCCTAAAGTTACCCGCATCGCTTCGAGATTATTAAACCGTATTCCGCCTAGAACTTGGATTTTTAGGTGTTTGGTGTCGAAAAGGTAGTTGTTGGGGTTTTGGGTGTTTAATGGACTTTGCATAGCTTGAAATTATTTGTTTCTAATTTTTCTACTGCAAATCTAAACAAAAGTTTACTTTAAATCTATTTTTAAGTTTATTAAAATTCTATATTTTGTATTTAGTGTATTTTTATTCTACTTTTGCTTTATGAGTTTAGCAGATAACATCAAGATTATACGAGAAAAACAAGGTCTTCTTCAAAAAGAAGTAGCCAACCATATCGGAGTGGATAAATCCACTTATAGTAAGATAGAAAAAGGAGGAAGAGAAGTAACCGTAGCTGAGCTACAAAAATTGACCAAACTCTTTAATCTTACTACGGATGCTATTTTAAACTATGACGAAAACCTTATTCCCAAAGAAGTTGTGATTGAAGATAAAACCATTATTGAGCAAATGCAACTCCTGGAAGAACTCGACGAAGAAGATAAAAACATTGTTTTTAAAATGATTGACAAAATGTTAACTTCTAAAAAATTCAAGGACTTCTTCGCCAAAAATGTCTCTTCATTGTAATTTTAACAAAAATTTAACTTGTCTCGTATTTGTATCTTATAGTACACATTTGTTGCGTATAGTACTTAACAAAAAAAGCAACAATTTTACTTGTTGCTTTTTTTGTTTATTGACTTGTTTTGTCTGCTCAACTTTGTGGGTACGAGCCAGAGGCATCGCACTACCCGTTGAACTTATTTTCTGCTCGGACCATCTGGGGGGGCTATTTGATTTTTGATTAACCATTCTTTTTCTTCATTCGCTAAATTAGCATTTAATGGAGTTGTTGAATAACGCTCTATAATTTCAATAGCCTCTCGTTTTATTATCTCACTTGGATTACCATATTCCAAAATTAAATGAGCTGTCCATAAATTAACAGTATATTGAGATTCTTGAAAAAAACTTGAAAATTTTTCTATTTCTCCTTTTTGAAAATAATCTTTTGCAATCTCGACTAATATTTGATAACCTAATTTATCAAATCTATCTTTACTTGACGGCCTAATGTTATCGAGATAGTTTTTCTTACACTGAAATAAATATTTACTCCCAATTTCACTCATAATTTAAGCTTTTAGTTCTTTAATTTTTTTACGGACACCCTAGCACTATTTTTGGGTATTCCATCAACAACTTTTTCTGATTGACCTCCTGGAGTCTTTCCTGCTCCTGGTATGTATTTTGAATTAGCTCCAACTTCATTACCTGTCGGATTTCTTATGTTTAATTCTTTGGAAAGCTTAATATCTATATCTATTCGGATTAAGTCTCCTTTAAGAAATAAAGGGTCTTCAATTCCTAACTCAACTGCTATTTTTTCTCTAGATAATCCTTTTGCTAAAAGGGCATCAATATCTTTAGCTGAAGACATAAATGTTTCATTTGGGTTACCAAATGTAGCTGAAGAAGGGTATTTTTCCAACATAGCGGATGACACTAATTTGGAGCCACCTCTATTTAATTTACTTGCAATGGCAACAAGTTTACCTACTCCATTTGCTGCTGCCCATCCTATACCTTCAAAAATAGCCAATTTGGTAGCTTCTCCTGCATTATCAAATCTTCTTTGCGCCTCTACTTCATTACCATTAGCTCGTGCTTCATAACCTCTTTCTGTCTCATTAATTGATTCAAGTAACCCCCCACCCGCTAAAGTCTTACTTATCCATCCTTTTGTAACAAAAATATCAACTAAAATCGCACCCCCAAGTAATACTCCAACAGCCTCTCTTTTTTGGTTTTCAATATGTTGTGAAGTAGTAATTTCTCCTGAAATTAATTTTTTAGCATCTATCCGAGCTTGCATTTGCATATCATCAGTTGGTTCCAATCCTTCCAACTCAATCATATCAATAACTCTATTCCCACTAAATGCATAAGGACTATAAAATGGATATTTTTTAGTTAGTGGGTCAGTTGCAAAAAATCTTCCTACCCTCGGGTCGTGCATCCTAAACTCGTAATTCAAGGAGTTCCCTTCGCCTTTGATTTCATTATCCATTTCCTGCCCCTGGAAGCCGTAACGGTAGGAATTACTTGACCCGTGGCGGTTTGGAACTAACTGACCAAAAGGATAATAGTCACTAAAATTAAGAACGTCTGGACTAAAATACAAAAAATCCCGAATAAATCGGGATTTTCATATTTAATACAGTTCGAATTTAGTAATTGAATTGTTTTCTGTTGTCTTCAATTTTAGCATTCCCTTTTAATGCAGGAATAACTCGATTTACATCTGAAGCGCTTTGTGATTTCAATTTAGCTACATAAGCTTCATGACTTTTCAAAGCTGGTGCTTTTACTGTGCTTACGTTTTTCACAACATAAACGCCTGTATTTCCTTCAATTGGCGCTGACAATTTATTAGCTGACAATGCAAATGCATTTCCAACAACTTTAGGCTCTTGACCTGCACCAACTAACATTGGGTTTTCCATTGTAACTTCAGTAGCTTGCTGTACAGTTGAACCTGTAGCTTTTGCAATTGCTTCCAAAGAAGTTCCTGTCATTTTAGCTTTGATCAATTCTGCTTTTTTCTTGTTTTTAAGAATTGGCTCTACATAAGGTCTAGCCAAAGTGATTGACACTAAACCAGATTTATCGATACTTTTAACCTTTGCAATAACATGACCCAGATTAGCCACTTCAAATCTTTTTACAGCACCTACTTTAGAATCATCTTCAAATGCCCATCTTACTATTGTTCTTTGGTTTCCTAAAGGACCAAAAGTTTCGTCCATTGCTTTTACAGTAACCGGTGCAGCTATTGTAAGTTTCATGTTTTTCGCCACTTTTGCAAAATCAGTATCAGCAGCATCCATTTCAAATTTAGTTGCCTGTGTAAATATTTTATCTGAAGTTACTTCTGAAGCTTCTATTTTTTGAGCTACTGTAGCCAGACGGATTCCGTCTTGTTTATCTGTAATTTTGATGATGTGAAATCCGAAAGGTGTTTCAACTAATCCTACATTGCCAATTGAATTATTGAAAACGAAATCGTTAAAAGGTTTTACCATTTGGTTTGGACCAAAATAACCTAAATCACCACCTTGTTGTGCTGATGAGTCATCAGAATTTGTGAATGCCAACATCAGGAAACTATCTGGATTTGCATTCACCTGAGCCAATATTGCTTCTGCTTTAGCTTTAGCTTGCTCTTTGTTTCTTTTTTCTTTTTGATTCGGGACTTGTGTTCCTTCATAACTAATTAAAATGTGACTTGCTTTAGCATTTACACCTAATTTTTTACCCATAGATTTTGAAATACAGTAGTATTTTCCAAACATATACGGTCCATACACTTCGCCTGGAGCAAGATTAAACAATCTATCGGCATCAACTGCAGGCAAATCTTTTTTGGCAATATAAGTAGAATCGTAAGGAACATCAGAATTTGAATTTACAAACTCGATCGTGTTTGCAGCCGATTTGAATCCTGGCAAAGTATCATTTTTACCCGTAGCTTGATTATAAACCACGCTACCGGATAACAATCCGTTAATTTTAGATTTAACTTCATTTTCATCTTCTGTTGAAGCTTTATCTTCGATTAAAACATATTCTACTTCACGAGATTCGTCTGCTTTGTATTTTTTTTCATTTTTCTTCATGAAATCTACAATCTCAGCATCAGTAACTTTTACATCACTGTCTTTAATGGTAGAATATAAACCTGCAACGTAAGCAAAATTTACTTTGTTTGCTTCCATTTCATATTTAAACTTTCCTTCGCTTTCAGTAGTATAAACTGCTGCTTTTATCAAAGTATTGTAAATTTGAAATTTAGCATTCAACTCAGCGTCTTTCTCTCTGTCTCTCAAGTATTGTGCTTGAGCTGGATTTGATTTGAAATATTCTTTGAATTTTGCAATGTCAAACATACCTGCTGCATTCAAAAACAATGGGTTTTTACCAATGTTTTGATCTGCTTTTAAAACTTCTAAAATATGTTTTTCACCTACTCTCAATCCTAATTTATCAAATTCAGATGTCAGTAAAGCGATAGAAACTTCTTGGTCCCAAACTCTGTTAGCCGCAGCTGTTGAAGTAATTCCTTCACCGCTTTTTTCAACATTGCTCACTTTTATTCTAAAATCTTCAAATGAGATATCTTTTCCGTTGATGCTTCCTACATCTTTTGTATTTTGACCAAGGCCACCTTTACCTATAAGATCTTGGATAATAAAAGCAAATAATGCGATTGCAATAGCTGCTATTAATAAGGCGGAACGTTGTCTAATTTTTGCTAAAACTGCCATTTTTATTGTTGTTAATTTTATATTCAGTTTGCGAAAATACAATTATCTAATTAATAATTATAGTAGTAGCGTTTTATTTTACAAGAAATTTTAATTTTCTAAAAAAAATCACTCTCCTAGGGACATTTTGACTAATTCTATTTTCTTATTCGTAGCCCCTTCTATGATAAAATGAAAGTTTCCTATGGTGATTACGTCCCCTTTTTGAGGAATGTCTTTGGTATAATCAACAATAAAACCCCCAAGTGTACCGTAAGAATCACTTTCAGGAATATCAAGCTTATACGTTTGGTTTAAATACTCCACATCAAGTCGAGTGGAAAAAATATAGGTATCGTCTCCCAGTTCATTTTCGATTAGTTCTTCTTCGGAATCATGCTCATCCTCTATTTCACCAAAAAGCTCTTCTACAATATCTTCAATCGTAATAATTCCGGAAGTTCCACCATATTCATCCAGAACAACCGCCACGCTTTTTCGCTTTTTAGTAAGCAAATTCATTGCATCTTTAATGTAAATTGTTTCAGGAACAAATTCGACAGAAATTACAATTTCTTTGATGCTATTCGGTTTTTTAAACAAATCGAATGAATGCACATAACCTACAATATCATCCAGTGAATTTTGATACACTACAATTTTAGAATAACCCGTTTCGATAAACAATTTATTCAGCTCTTCTATCGAATCATATAAATCAATTGCCGCGATTTCAGTCCTTGGACTCATAACATCTCTTGCCTTTACCCCTGAAAACTCCAATGCATTTTGAAACATTAATATTTCAGAATCGACTTCTTCATTATCTTCAACGGTACTCATCTGTTCTGTAATATAATTTCCAAGTTCTACTTTACTGAAATAAAGCGGCACTTGATCTCCTTCTGTTTTGAAGAATTTTTTTAAAACAAAATCTGAAACCCAGATAAAAAAAGTAGAGACAAAATAAAACAATATATAAAAACCATATGCCGGAATGGCAAAAACCTTTATTAACGTATTGGCATAGATTTGAAAGAATACTTTAGGCAAAAACTCTGCAGTAATCAAAACTACCAGTGTAGCAATAAGTATTTGTATAAAAAAGTTCAATAAACTTGAAAAATGATATCCTAAGACATCAATCCAGCCCATCAATAGTTCACCCATAAAAAAACCATAAACAACTAATGCTATATTGTTCCCAATAAGCATGGCAGCAATAAATTTAGACGGTTTTTCGGTAAGTTTTGTAAGTATTTTAGAAATGAAATTATCCTGTTTTTTTTCTATTTCAAGATAAATTTTATTGGAGGAAATGAAAGCGATCTCCATTCCTGAAAAAAAGGCACATAGTATTAGACACAATATGATAATACTAATTTCCATATGCTAGGATTTTTTATTTCGATCTTCAAATTTTTTAGCAAATTTCAATCTGAAGAAAAACATAAAAATTGCTAATCCTGCTATTATAAAACTCAACCAAGGTGTTGCTTCAGTTGCATTTAATTTTGTAACTCCATCATATATGAAGTAAGCTCCAAAAACAAGATAAATGTAAGGTGTGTATTTTAAGTAATTCATGCTATAGTTTTATAAAATTAGTCGGCTGTTTGAATTTCGCCAGTTATTCTTTGTGAATTAATCACTTTGAAATCTTTACTAAAATCGATTCCTTGTCCGTTTGATGCTCCTTTAAGATCCGTAAATTTAAACTTTTTTTCAGTAAAAAACCATTCGTTTTTTTGGTCGTAATACAATTGTTCCGTTTCCAGCGTTTGACCGTTTTCCGATTTAATTTTCACCTTCCCCTGTAAATCAATAATACTTGTCTTTGTGTATGAAACCGCATAATTTGAGGTTATAAATGTTTTTTTTGCTTTATTATCATACAACGTAACATCAATTCCTTTTGGAAATTCGGTAAACGAAAAATCTACACTAGAAAAATCCAACATTTTAGGGCTCACTAAAATAGCTTTAATCAATCCCGAATCCGTATATTTCAAATTCACATTATCAGCATCACCACTGGGAACAAACTCTGAAAAGTTTATTTTTTGCACCTCTTTAAAATTACTTTCACACCCAAAAAACAGAGTCACAGCAAAAGCTGTGACTACTGGGAAAATTATATATTTTTTTAGTAAAGGCATACGCTGTACTTGCAAAAGCAATTTGATTATATTTACTCTTTTCGAGTTTTAGTTGAATTTTCGTTTTTCAAACCATTTGTCATTAAGAGAAAAACTTACACTAAAATTAGCATAATTCTCTTGAATAAGATTTGCATTTGTGGTTCCTTTTTTTCCTAATTCGAAACCGAAATTCACATTTGAAAAAGTACCAGTTATAGGAAGTCCTACACCAAGTGTTAATCCCATATCATTTATAGATTCAGAATTAATCATCAACCCTGTTTTTTCATATTTAATACCCCCTCTGTAAACAATTCTTTTAGCATAATTTGAAAAAGAATTATAATTAGGAATGTAATATCCCCCTAAACTAACGCTGCCATATCTTCCATAACCTACGTTACCTGCCTGATTATAAGTATTTCCCTGACCTGAATTTTTTTGATAAGAAATCTTTCCACCAACAAGCCATTTTTTCGATTCTCCAATTCCAGCACCAAACGATATTCTACTTGGTAATTTTATGTCCTTTTCTATTTTTTGATCAGGAAGTGCATCTACAGTAACCACATCAAATCCTGAACTATAAATTACAGTCGCTATATTTCTAATATTCTGAGATGTCAAAGTCCCTTCTAAAGTATAATTTAAACTAGAATATAACGATAATTTTTTGCTTATTTTAGTTTGATACATTGCTCCAATATTAAAATTCACACCAGATAAATCTGCCGAATTCAATTCACGAGTACCTATTGGAACATTGGTAATAAACTCTAAACTATTCGTTTCAATTTTACCAAAATTATAATGCGCATCTGCACCAATACTAAAATTAGGGGCTATTTTATAACCAACTCCGAAAAAAACTTTATTCAAACCACCGGTACCGGCTAAACGTTTGCTTGTTTCACCATCTTGATCAGACAACGACTCAATTTTATACCCTACGGAAGAATAAGGAATCAATCCAAAACCTACTCCAAATTTCCCTAAAGGCAAACCAACAGCCAAATAATCTAAAGTTGTTCTGCGCGTACTCGCTGATCCAGTATTACTTTTCAAGTTTTTTGTTCCATAAGTCCCACCCAAAGAAAAAGTAGTTAATTTTAGATTTGCATAACTGGCTGGATTTTCTAAATTAATATGAATACTGTCTTGTTCGACTGCTACACCTGCCATAGAACGATTCTCAAGCGCCCCTTTGAATCTTATATCACCAATTCCATAGAAAGAGTATGGTGATGAAGTTCCTTCCTGTGCAAAGGATACAAGTGACAAAAGCAAACATGCGCTTACTATAAGTTTTTTAATCATTTTTGATTTTATATTGAAATGTTTGACTCAAACTTTCTAAAAGAAAATTTGAATTGGCAAATATGGTATTTTTTAATCGTTTAGCCAAAAAATCTGTGTCTCCACCCGTTAAAATTATTATAAAATTTGAATACCGTGCGCTATATTCATCGATGAAACCGTCAATCTCATAGACTAATCCATTGACTACACCGGAATGAATCGACTCCGAAGTTGATTTACCAATTAAATCTTTCGGATTTTCTAATGTTAATAAAGGCAATTTTGCGGTATAATTATGCAATGACTCATAACGCAGTCGCAGTCCCGGTGTTATGGCGCCTCCAAGATAATTATTGTTTTCATCTATAAAATCAAAGGTAACACAAGTTCCTGCATCAATAACCAGTCGGTTCTGATTAGGAAACTGAAGCGTTGCTCCTGCAGCAAGAACCATTCTGTCGATTCCTAAAGTTTTAGGAGTAGCATAGTAATTAATAAAAGGAAAAGGATCTTCATGGGATATAAAATGAACTTTTAAATCATTTTCAAACTCCAAAAACGATTGTTTTTCGACATCTCCAACCGACGAAACGACCAAATCAGTTACTTTTTGAAAATTTTTTAAAATATTTTGAATGTTTTTTTGCAGTTCATTTTTAACAAACACAAAATTTTCCACGAGTATATTACCCTCAAAGACAGCAGCTTTAATTCTTGTATTTCCGACATCAACAGCTAGAATCATATTTTATTTTTTGATGCTGCGAAGATACGAATTGATTTTTTTTTAAAATTGTTTTGGATAAACTAAAAATCATCCTATATTTGCACCCGCAATAGCGAGGTACCTTAGCTCAGATGGTAGAGCAATGGACTGAAAATCCATGTGTCCCTGGTTCGATCCCTGGAGGTACCACAAAAAAATTCCCTAATCCTTTATACAATGAGGTTTTAGGGATTTTTTGCTTTTACAGTGTACAACTGAGTGTATTTCCCCACAACTTTTAGGCTTGATCCAGATTGATCCCCAATATCTCCTATCCTTTAGATCACAATAGATCCACAAATCCTATTTAAAGTATTAACGTTGCGAAGATTCCTCTTCCGATAGCTATCGAAACGTCGGAATGAGAGTTTTGGTGATTGGTGATGATATATAATACCATCATTCCGTCTCGTTTGTCATTGCTTCGCCATTTCGAACACAATGTCATTAAGTTAACCCGTTTCTACCGTCACTTCGAGGCTTAATTTTTTTGAAAAAAATAAGCCTCGAACCGACGAAGCCTTAACTTAATGACATTGAGTTCGAGATAGCCCTCGTGTCCGACGAAGGAGGAATCCCACCCAAAAAACACAACCACAATGAGATCCTTTTCCAGATATCCAGCACTAAAAGAAAAGGCTGTCTTTTTACGAACAGCCTTTTTCCCTTACTAAATGTTTTATTTTTTCACAAACTTCATCACTTTTACCGGATTGTTTTCGTTATGCACTTTCACGAGATAGATCTGAAGGCGTACAGTTGCATTTTAAGTGCTTTTTTAACAAAGTCAAAGCTAATAAAAATTCTCAATTTGTTTTAAACTTCCATGTTTGACCTATCGTTTCTCCTCCTTTATCATCTTTAACTACGACTTTCCAATAATATTCTTTTGAAGGAACTACAGGTACGTCTAGAGTATTGGTTGCTAAGTTTTCACTTACTTTTGATATAGGTGGATTGTCTGTCCCAAAATACACATCAAAAACAAGGATATCATTTACATCTACATCACTTGCATTCCATTTCAATGTTGCTGTCGCTGTATTTAATACGGCGTTTAAAACAGGCTGCACCAATTCTGGAGAAAAAGGCAAATGATTTACCACTGCTTCTCCTTGTGTATAAAAATTGTACACAGAGGAATAATCACTTGACAAACTTTTATTATCCGTTGCTTTAACTCTCCAATAGTAAGCTACACCCTTTTCTAATAAGATATTTTGAGAGTTAGCGGGGCCTTCTAATGTCTTTACAATTTGCAAAAATTGATTGTCTTTTGCTACTTGTATTTGATAGGTTATGGGATCATTATTAGAATCTGTAGACACATTCCATTGAAAACTAACCAAATTATCTACACATAATTTATTATTTGCCGGAGCAACTAATGTTGGTACTGTGGGTGCTTCGTTTTTAGGCGTAGGCACTGGATCATCACCTCCTCCACAAGAGATTAACAAAAACCCAATGACAGCTACATATATAAACTTTTTCATTTTCATTTTTATTTTTTTATGATTTTCAGATATACGGGAGTGTCCAAATATACTTTTACAATATAAATTCCTGCAGATTCGTTTTCCAAGTTTAGCTGAACTTTTCCGTTTACAACAGAATAGGTACCTTTTGAAATTAATTGAGAGGTTAAGGTGTACAAATCTATAACAACTTCTTTTCTGGAGATAGGCAATGTGATTTCAAATCTTCCGACTGTAGGATTTGGATAGGATGAAACGAACCCTATTAAATCATCTATTCCTTTTGAATAAATTCCTTCACATGGTTTAGCTGTTTTTACTTCCAACAAATCACCTTTTTTAATCTCTACTGAAAAAGTGGGAGAAGGGGTTTCAAATTGCATATTCCCATTTACAAAAATTTTATAGGGGGCCGTACCTTCAACTATTTCAACAGCAACCTTGTTCGAAACAACACTTGATTTTCCCGTAACGTTTTTCCCTTTTGGAATAACAATCGTGAAGCCTTGTTCAAAAGTTTCTCCCAGAACAGAAATAGATCCATTATAAATACCAGGAGCTAAATTGGAGACTGACAAGCTATTATTGATAAAATCGTAAGTTTTATTATTTATAGTGGCCACATAGGGATGAGTTATAGTGGCATTGATAGTTATTTCCCCATTATTTTCATTTATACAAGATTCGCCTTTTGATTCAATAGTAAAATTATTTGACGGCAAGGTAAAATCTTTATCGGCTAATAAGGATTTTTTATTTCCATATATTTTATACCCCCCGGCCGGAATGGCAATCGTTGCACTAACATTGGTAACATTAATGGACGTATCATCCATCAAATTATACCAAATTCCGGTGTACGGAAAACCAGTGGCCACATTTTGTGTTGTCACATCAAAGTTGGCCAGTATCAAAACATCTTTGAGCTGCGTTGGTAATAAAGCGCTATTGGCAATTTTAATATTTGGATACAACGAACTGGTGTTGTTTATGGTTGCCGTTCCTAAAAACACGGGATCTGTTGTTTTCAGAGCGATCATTTTTGTCCAATCGGTATAGACTTTATTTCTATTGGCATCGCCAAGCCAGTTGTTTGTCCATTGCGGCTGTGGTTTGGTGTCCAGTTTGCAATCACCCGATATTGTGGTAGAATTGTCGTTAACGGTTCCATTATTACAGCTGTAAATGGAGTTCTCCATTCCTAATTCACCAAAATGCCAAATCATCTTAGGCCCAGGAACCAACAATGAAACAGCCCCTAAAGCAGACATTCGCGACAGGGCAACATTCAATGTTTTCACGTTATGGGAGGCATTCGTACTATTCCCAAATTGTAAATTTTTGTACATCAATCGTTCTTCATCATGACTTTCGGCATAACCCATCAATCTGTTTGCGGTAAATCCACGGCTAGTGCTAGTCATATTATAAATATTGCTGGCATAACCCATCGTCAAATTATTGTATTGATCCGTCATTTTTCCCCACATCATCACCCCTTTGCTTGGCGTTTCAAAGATTCTATAATTGGCCCACTCCTGTTCTTCGGTATTTGTTCCCAAATGTTCGAAAATAGTGTAATGTGTCGGATCCAAACCCCAGGAATAATCGGCATAGTCTTTCAAAATGGCAACCCGGTCGGCCTGATAGGCATTCGTACAGGCATCATCCCCAGAAGTGCAATTTTGTGTAAATCCTTTGGTCAAATCCCAACGAAATCCATCAATTTTATATTCTTCAATCCAATGTTTGATTACGCGATGAACGTAATATTGAGTTCTGGGTTGTTGATGATTAAAATCCTCCCCGACACTATAGGAATGTTTCGCAACCGTATTAAAATAAGGGTTTTCAGATGAAGGGCTTCCCCAACCATCGCCATCAGGGTCATTCATCCACATTCGGTTCATAGGATTTCGTCCGAAGGCATGATTCAAAGCGACATCCAAAATCACGGCAATCCCGTTTTGATGGCATAAATCAATGAGTTCTTTTAATTTTTCCGAAGTCCCATAAAATTTATCCAAAGCCATATGAAAGGAGGTGTTATACCCCCAACTTTCGTTGCCTTCAAATTCCATGACAGGCATTAAATGAATGGCGTTCACTTTCAGGTTTTTGAAATAATCGATTTTATTAATCAAGTCTTGATAGCTTCTATTAGCATCAAAATCTCGAACCAAAAGTTCATAAACTACTAGTTTTTCTTTGGCTGGTTTAATAAAATTAGTCGTTGCACTACTCCATACGTAAGGCGTTTGTCCAGTTTGTAAAACGGTTACTTCTCTTTCCTGTCCAACGGGATATACCGGAAGATTCGGATATGTAGAAGCCGGAATATAAGGATCATCATAAGGAGACAAAACCAAAGTAGAATAAGGATCCGCCGTCTTTACCAAAGAAGGTGTATTAGCGATAGGCGTTGCATCAACCACCCAATATTGATAGGTGTAATTTGTACCCGAAACTAAACCCGTCAATTCCAACCAAAACTTACCTGACACAGGGTCTTTTTTCATCGAATAAGAAGCCGTAGGCTGCCAACTGTTGAAAGTTCCTGCTACATAGACAAAGTCTTTTAGCGGGGCATCCAGCACCAGTGTTGCTTTTGTCGCATCACCAGTATTGTAATTGATTCCGTCCAACAAACCTGCAGGCATAGTAGCACTTACAGTTCCCGGATTTACAATGGCACTGAATTTTTTAGTAATAACTGTAGTTCCTTGAGTAACTTCCAATTCATAGTTTTGATTGCCTGTAATATTTGTATGAGTAAAAGAGTAGCCGGATGAACTTCCGTTTGTATTAATACTTACACCATTCGATTTTAGATTGTAAGCAGCTACTCCATTGGTATTATTAGCTGCAATACTTAAACTCCCTCCTGAGGTAATAATAGAGGAACTGTTTTGTAAAGGAGCTGTTAAATTAACTTGAAAAGCACCAACTTCTGCAAGGATATCCTGCGATTTTTTATCCCCAGTTCCATCTTTGGCTTTTATCAAAAATCCTATTTTCCCTATTCCTGTTGTGTTGTAATAGGTTGTAGGTGTAATCGTTTTTGTATAAGTATCATTAGCCAAATTATAGGTAAATCTACTTGCTTCGTCAGAAGCCGTCCAAGAACCATTAAGTGGAGTCCCTTTTTGGGTGGTGTCATTTATGTCAAATGCCCATCCCCATAAATACAATGCATTTCCTGTTACTCCCCAAGTCGCTTCATTTATACTATTCCCATTGATAGTAATAGTGATTGCCGTCGTTTCCTCAAAAGTGGCTGGACTAATACTATGCGTAACCGTTTGTTGCTGTGCAACTGCAGCAATTGAAAGGAAAAACAACAATAAAAGTATAGTTTTTTTCATGGCTTTTATTTTATAAAAAAAGGGCTATCACAAAGATAACCCCTTCTAGTTATTAAAAAAATACTAGTTTTTAGTAAGCGTGTATTTGTAATTTCTTGGAGAACTTAAATCAAGAGTTATCGTATATGTTCCAGCAGAAGGAACTTTGATGTTAGCTCCACCATATTCCAAGCTACCATTTGCACCATCATCACCGAAATTGATATCCCAAGCATCATTGGCTCTAAATTTCATTTCTGCCTGAGAAAGTGTTGCTGTAACTGTCCATAGTTTAGCAACTTTATTGTAAGTCATTGCAGTACTACCACCCCAGCCAGCTGGAGTTGCATCACCTATAATTCCCCATGCAGTTGCAGTAGCAGTATACGTTAATTTTTCAGTATCAACATTAAATTTATAGTATCCTGCAGCAGGAATTTTTAGATTATCTCCAGATGTAGCTATTGTTCCTGGAGTTGCTCCAGCAGCATACTCACCTTTCCATTCAGGGAAACTTGTAAATTTATATTCTGCATTTGCATCATTAAAATAGACATATCCTTCAAAATCAACTTTACCATATCCAGAAGCAGAAAGCTGAGGAGACGAAGCAGGAGTCCAATCAGCAGGATAGCCAGAAGCTACTGCATAACCACCCGGAACCCATAATTTAGGATTTTCAGTAGTGTAAGGTGTCACTACGATTCCAATTACATTAGAATACATCGCTGCAGCAGCACCTGCAGTTGCTTTTACTCTCACTTCAAATTCAGCTGGAGCAAAAGGAGTTGCTTTCAATAATAAGGCAGCATTGTTTAATTGTTCTACAGTTACAGAAACCTGATTTTCAGAAATTACAGAACCGGCAGATTGAGGTGTTTTAAATTCATTCCCCTTTGTATCCATTTCTACTGCATAAGTAACTTGCACGTCACCACCGTAATTTGCAGATTTCCATGTAAAACGTTCTGCTTGTGCAGCTGCATTTTCTGGTTTTAATACATAGGCCGCTCCAGCTGTAGGAGCAGTCAAAACAGGTGCGTCAACACCTTCGATAACAGGTCTGTCTTGAACATCTTCTACGCTACAAGACAAAGCAACCACCGCAAATAAAGCAATTATTGATTTAGTTATATTTTTCATTTTTATTGTTTTTTAAATTATTAGTATCCAGGGTTTTGTTGTAATTTATTATTTGATGCTAAAGCTGTAGCGGGAATAGGGAATAAATCTCTGTACGATTGTGTTGGAGATCCTCCAGCAACATTTCCTTTCCATGGCCATAAATAACTACCTCCAGAGAATTTTCCAAAACGAATTAAATCCGTTCTTCTGTGTCCTTCCCAGTGTAATTCTCTCGCTCTTTCGTCAAGAATAAAATCTAGGGTTAAATCTCCTTGATTTACTGTAGCACCTTTTGCTCTTGTTCTTAAATCATTAACATAAGTAGTCGCAATTGGCAAAGTTCCGCCAGCACCTCTTACAGCACATTCTGCATACATTAAATAAGCATCAGCCAAACGGAAAATTGGAAAATCAGCATCCGAGAAATTACCTGATTTATCTGAACCTTGTTTACCATTCACATCTACATTTCTAAATTTTTGAATTGCATAACCATCCGTGAAAGAGCCAATATTTTTAATTTCTTTGGTCTGTCCATCTGTATAGAATTGTCCTCTTGCATCAATAGTATTCACACTAAACTTATCTACAAATGCTGCTGTCGTTCTGATTCCACCCCAACCACCGTTGATACCAAATGAAGCTGCATTCATACTACCTCCAACAGGAGCGTGCGTTAAGAAAGTAGTTCCACCATACGTTTGTGTATGAAGACCGTCAAAAGCTATTGCAAAAATAAATTCGTTTTGAGAACCATTTTTATCATTATCTGCAAAAAACAATTGATTGTAATTAGTGTGTAATTTATAGCTTGAACCAGTAATTTTTGTAATTAATGGAAGAGCGGCAGCATAATGATCTGTACCAGTATATACTTTTGCATTCATGTACAATTTAGCTTGCAACATCCAAGCAGCAGCTTGATCCACACGATACGCTTCATTAGATTTTGGCGCTTTCATTAATGGAGTGATTGCTGTTAACTCCTCATCAACAAATTTGTATAATTCTGCTCTTGTAGCATATTCAGGATAAAAGAAAGTGCTTGGAGAATCTTCAGTTACTAAAGAACCACCACCAAAAGTGTCAATTAAATGCCAATACGTCATCGCTCTTAAGAAACGAGCTTCAGCTCTGTAAGTAGCAATCTCCGCTTTCAAAGTAGCATCTACTCCTCTAGCTGCTAATTTTTCATCCGTAGTTTGACGTAAAAACTCATTGCAGTTTACAATCTGAAAAGAGTAACGTGCGAAAACAGCCGTTACAAAACGATCCAAAGAAGTCCATGTTTGTGAATGAAGGTCCTTTATTGTTCCGTCATTCCAGGCAATAACTGCTTCATCAGTAGTTAATTCCTGTAATAACCAATATCCTCTAACGTACTGACTTTCTCCTTCATCTATTCCAGAAATATCTGGTGTTCCAGAAGGACCTGATTGTCCTGAAGTTGCAAATCCAGCATATAATTTAGCAAGATTTTGTTTATACGATTCCGGTGTGCTGAAAAATTGGTCACCAGAAACTGCATCACCAGAGTCCGGCGATTGGATCAAATCATCGGTACATGATGGGAATAAAAACACCATCAATAACAATGAAATACCCAATAATTTTATTTGTGTCTTTTTCATTTTTCTTATTATTTGTATTAGAAATTAACGTTTAAACCTAACGTGAAAGTAATTGGTCTTGGATATAAATTATTATCTATACCATCAGAAATCTCTGGATCTAAACCATTATATTTAGTAATAATTAGAACGTTTTGCGCTGATAATGTCAATTTAACTAATGAAGTTGAATTTGGCTTTTGATTAAAAGTATACCCAACACTCACATTATCTAACTTGATAAAAGAAGCATCTTGGATGTAATAATCAGAATGTAATTGAAAGTCATTTGATTTAGTAAAACCTGTTTCCAAAAGATTAGCAACACCATTAGATAAATCCGTTTGTCTTAATAGTACATTATTATAAGTTCCAAAATTAGAATCTACATTATTGTACATGTAATTCCCCCAAGATCCTCTCCAGTTCATGCCCATATCAAAGTTTTTATAAGTAACACTTGTATTGAAACCGTAAAAAACATCAGCAGTTGGTTTGTGAAAACGGTATTTATCTTGTTCTGTAATAATACCATCTTTATTTCTGTCAATAAAAACCTCATCAATTGGCTTCCCGTCAACACCATAAGCTTGCTCATATACATAAAATGAATTTGGCGCATATCCTACTTGGTGATTTTGAATAGTGTTTCCTGTTCCTCCAGCAATTCCTCCTACATCAATACCTGGAGTATTCGGTTGCGTTGTAGTTAACTTGGTGATTTTAGAGTCTTGAAAAGTAACGTTCCCGCCAATTCTCCATTCTAAATCTGCTGTGCGAACCGGAATAACTTCGGCTAACAATTCAATCCCTTTATTGTCAATATTTCCAATATTATAATTGTCTTTATTTGAAAATCCAAAGAAAGAAGGATTATACGTATTCAACAATAAATCTTTAGTGGTTCTTTTATACACGTCAACACTACCGGTAAATCTGTTGTTGAACAATCCATAATCAAGACCTGCATTAACAGTAGTTGTTTCTTCCCACTTCAAGTTACTGTTATACGGTTGTGGTCTGTAAGTTGTATAAAATGTATTCCCTAATTGGTATTGCGCTGTAGTATTTGAAGCTAAGTACAAAGGAATAGAAGGATAAATCCCAATATTCTGTTGTCCTGTAATACCCCAACCTCCTCGAAGTTTTAACGTAGAAACACTAGTTACATCTTTCAAGAAACTTTCTTCATTCAATTTCCAAGCCATTGCAACAGCAGGAAAATTACTCCATCTGTAATCTGCCGTAAATCTAGAAGTTCCATCACGTCTGTAAGAAGCAGTCAAGATATATTTATCAGCAATAGTGATGTTAGTTCTGGCAAAAAAGGATTGCAAGTTAATACGTGAAGGAGTAAATGACTCTATCGTTGTAACATCATTTTGAAAGTTATAATTAGACTTGTTCTTTGAATCTTTAAAATCTTGGTATGTATATCCACCAGTCACATCAATTTGTGTATTGATTGCATCTACTTTCTTGTTGTAGTTTAAATACAAATCCATTACTTTATTATTTCTGGATTCAATATTCTTATAGGTATTATTATATCCTGAGCCGTTAAGCCCATTAAGGAAATCGGCATTAGTTCCTCCACTTCCAGTACCACTTAATTGGTCGTAACCAAAGTTAGCAACCGCTTTCAATGCTGGTAAGAAATGCATTTTATATTCCGTTTGGATGTTTCCAATGCTTCTGTATGAATTACCAAAATTATTTTGTTGGTTAATCAATGACAATGGATTTCTACCTGCTAACTGATTAATTTCTGTTGGAGAAGTATACCATTGGAAATAAGTACCATCTGCATTTCTAACCGCCTGTGTAGGGTCAAAACTAATAGCAGCACCAATCGCTCCTTTATTACTGTAATTACTTTTAATTAAAGAAGTATTGTTATTCAATTCAATTTTTAAATGATTGTCCAAGAAATTTCCTGTAACACCAACACCAAGTGTACTTCTTTCCATGTTATCTCTTTTTAAGATACCATTCAAGTTAGTATACCCAACAGACGCTCTGTAAACCACATTATCCACACCACCACTTAAAGCAATGTTATGATCCGTACCAATAGCAGTTCTGTATATTTCATCTTGCCAATTAGTATTAGCAGTCCCAACTAAAGCTTGTTGAGCCACAGAACCATTAGCAGCTACGAAATCTTTAAATTGAGTTGCTGATAAAGCATCAACTCTGTTAGTAATTTCAGAAACTTGTAAATTCCCATTGTAACTTACTTGAATTTCACCCGCTTTTCCTTTTTTTGTAGTAATAATAATTACCCCATTAGAAGCGCGAGATCCATAAATAGCAGTTGCTGAAGCATCTTTCAATACAGTAATGGACTCAATATTATTTTGATTGATTGTAGATAAAGGATTTTTACCACCTTCTACTCCACCGTTATTTACCGGAACACCATCAATAACATATAAAGGATCATTACCAGCAGACAATGAAGAACCACTTCTGATTCTGATAGTTGCACCCTCACCTGGAGAACCACCACCATTAATGATTTGCAAACCAGCTACTTTCCCTTGGATCATTTGATCCGCAGAAGTTACCGGTCCTTTATTAAAATCTTTTGCTGTCAATACAGTCACTGCACCCGTCGCATCTTTCTTCTTAACGGTACCGTAACCCACTTGAATTACGACTTCTTTCAATTGATTTTCATCTTCTCCTAAAGAAACAGTTAATGATTTTTGAGAATCATAGTTCACTACAGCATTTTTGTATCCAATATAAGAAAAAACGACTTTATCGCCTTTCTTAACATTTGATAACTGATATTTACCATCAAAATCTGTTGAAACACCATTTGCGGCGCCTTGAACATTTACATTTACTCCCGGAATTGGTTGTCCTGATACTTTGTCAAGAACAATCCCATTAAGAGTATTCTGAGCCAGAATACTAAAAGGCAGTAACAGTAATAAAAATAACAACTTTTTATAAATTGTTTTCATACTTTTTGTTTAAATTAATTTTAGTTTTGGTTGTTTTTTTAAGTTTTAATTTTACTTCGAATTTCAAATTTAGGTAAATATTGAAACCACCGACAAAGCCCAATTCAAATCACGTTACGAAAACGTGATAGTGTTGAAAACTTTGTGTTTTATATTGATTTTAATGAGAAAAAATACAATAAATAAAAAATAATCTTATCTTTATTATGAATTGAATATTACAATACTATTATCATGAAAAGAAAGGTCACCCTTAAACAAATTGCAAAAGAGCTTGATGTATCGATTTCAACCGTTTCAAAATCCCTAAGAAATAGTTTAGAAATTGGAGAAGAAACCAGATTAAAAGTGCAGGCATTTGCAAAATTTTACAACTACAAACCCAACAATATTGCACTTAGTTTAAAAAACAGAAAAACAAAAACTATTGGAATTATTATTCCGGAAATTGTCCATCATTTCTTTTCAACAGTTATTAATGGAATAGAACAGGTGGCTAATGAAAATGGGTATAGTGTCATTATTTGTTTGTCTGACGATTCCTTTGATAAAGAAGTACTTAACATGGAAATGCTTGCTAACGGAAGCATCGATGGATTCATTATGTCGCTTTCAAAAGAAACCCAATTCAAGGGTGATTTTCATCATATTACGGAAGTTATCGACCAAGGAATGCCTGTCGTAATGTTTGACAGAGTAACTAACGAAGTATTGTGTGACAAAGTAATTATAGACGATAAATTAGCCGCTTATGAAGCTGTTCAAAGTTTGATTGACAAAGGAAAGAAAAAAATCGCCCTTGTTACGACTGTTGATTATGTAAGCGTAGGAAAACTAAGAACTGATGGCTACATCAAAGCCTTACTAGACAACGACATCCCCTTTAATGAAAATTTAATTATTAAAATAGAAGATATAGACACCTGCGAAATTACCATTGGCAAATTACTTGAAGACAAGGCCATTGATGCCGTTTTTGCAGTAAATGAACTTTTTGCAGTAACCATAATTAAAACCGCCAATAAAATAGGATTAAATGTCCCTAAAGACTTGTCTGTCATTGCTTTTACAGACGGAATTATTTCTAAGTATTCCACCCCAACTATTACAACCGTAAGCCAAAGCGGAATAAAAATGGGAAATAAAGCCGCAAAAATGCTCATTGACAGATTAGAAGCCGAACATGAGGAGGATGAAGCAGAAAATTATAAAACTGAAGTAATTGAAACACATTTAATAGAAAGAGAATCTACGAATTAACATTATTATGTAATTTATTCATTACTACAACCTTGTAGTTGAAAATGTTTGCCATAATTTGATTCTAAAAAGTAAAAGATTAAAATAAATTTTTATATTTACCCCCTCAAAGCTTTTACTTTTACTTCGAAAATAAGACAAGTTTTGATAAGCATAGCGCTTATCGTATTAATTTTTAAATTACGATAATGGAAAAGCGTAGATTAAGTTTCTGGGAAATTTGGAACATGAGTTTCGGTTTCTTGGGAATACAGATGGGATTCGCCCTTCAAAATGCTAATGCCAGCAGAATTCTTCAAATTTTTGGTGCCGATGTCCACGAATTATCCTGGTTTTGGATAATTGCCCCTTTAATGGGACTTATTGTACAACCTATTATAGGACACTACAGTGACAAAACTTGGGGTAAATTTGGGAGAAGAAAACCTTTCTTTTTAGTCGGTGCTTTATTAGCCTCGATTGGTTTAATATTAATGCCACAAGCCGAAATTTTTATTGCGTTTCTACCTGCTTTATGGGTTGGTGCAGGAATGTTAATGATTATGGATGCTTCTTTCAATATTGCGATGGAACCCTTCAGGGCATTAGTAGGCGACAATTTAAGAACAGATCAGAGAACGCTAGGATTTAGTGTACAAACGGCTTTAATTGGTTTTGGTGCCGTTATTGGCTCTTGGCTACCGTATGTCCTGACTAATTGGTTTGGAGTTTCTAACAGAAACGAAGATGGTGGAGTTCCTATGCATTTGATTTTATCTTTTGTCATTGGAGCAATCATTCTTGTGGGCTCTATTCTTGTTTCCATTTTTACTACTAAAGAATACGCTCCTGAAGAATTAGCACAATTTGAAGATGAAATGGCACATCAAGAGACTAGAGTTTCTGATACCAATCAAAAAGAATCGAGTTTATTAGACATTTTTGACGATTTTAGAAAAATGCCAACAACAATGAGACAATTAAGTTGGGTACAATTTTTCTCTTGGTTTGGTCTTTTTGGAATGTGGGTTTTTACAACTCCTGCCATAGCCCATCACATTTATGGCTTACCTATTAACGATAGCAAAAGTGAAGCGTATCAAAATGCAGGAGACTGGGTTGGAGTACTATTTGGTATTTACAATTTGGTTTCTGCTTTTTATGCTTTTGCTTTACCCTATATCGCAAAAAAATTCGGAAGAAAACTTACGCATTCTATCTCACTAATTATTGGTGGTATTGGACTGATTTCTATCTATTTCGTACCCAATGAAAACTGGTTAGTCCTATCCATGATAGGCGTTGGTATTGCTTGGGCGAGTATTTTATCTATGCCTTATGCCATATTAGCCGGATCAATATCTCCAATGAAAATGGGAGTTTATATGGGTATTTTTAACTTCTTTATCGTTATCCCTCAAATTATCAATGCCTTAATTGGCGGACCATTAGTTAAATATTTATACAATGACAATGCCATATTTGCATTAGTCACTAGTGGAATCAGCTTCTTGATTGCTGCTGTTTTAGTAGTTAAAGTACAAGATGTTGATGACGTAATAAAACAATAATCAATGAATAAAAAAGCATTTATATTCGACTTGGACGGAGTGATTGTAGACACGGCTAAATACCATTATTTAGCTTGGCAAAAAATCGCAAATGAATTAAATATTGGATTTACACTTGAACATAATGAATTATTAAAAGGAGTTAGCCGTGTGCGCTCTTTGGATATTATATTAGAATTAGGAAAAGTGGAAGCTTCACAAGAAGATAAGGACAGATGGTTAGTTCAAAAAAATGAGGATTATTTATCCTATTTAGTTGACATGGATGAAAGTGAAATTCTTCCAGGCGTTTTTCCAATTTTGAAGTTTTTGAAAGACAAAAATCAATCAATAGCCTTGGGTTCTGCCAGCAAAAATGCCAGACCAATTTTAGAAAAAACAGGAATACTATCCTATTTTGATGCTATTGTAGATGGTAATGATGTGACAAACGCAAAACCGGATCCTGAAGTTTTCCTGATTGCTGCTAAATTATTAAATATAAATCCAGAAGATGCCATTGTTTTTGAAGATTCAGTTGCAGGAGTTCAAGCAGCCAATATTGGAAAAATGACTAGTATAGGAATTGGCTCAACAGCCATTCTACATGAAGCAAAATACATCTTTAAAGATTTCACAGCAATAGACACGAGCTTCATAGAAGATTTAATTAAAGAATAGAGTCAAAAAAATAAAGAAACAAGATTCAAAAAAGTAAAAAAAGGACAAGATTGTATACGAATCAGAACAATCTTTAAATTTTTAAATCATTGAATTTTTAAATTAGAAAAGAATGAACCAAGATTATATAAAACCAGACAATTGGTGTATCATAGAAGAAGGATTTGATGTAGAGAGCCTAAAATCATCTGAAAGTCTGTTCAGTATTGGTAACGGTGCCATGGGACAACGTGCTAATTTTGAAGAAAATTATACTGGAGAAACGTTTCAGGGAAGTTATATTGCCGGAATATATTATCCAGACAAAACCAAAGTGGGTTGGTGGAAAAATGGGTATCCGGAATATTTTGCCAAAGTCTTGAATGCACCAAACTGGATTGGAATAGATATAGAAATAAACGGGGAAAAACTTGATTTGAATACCTGTACAGTTGTTAAAAATTTTCGCCGTGAATTGAACATGAAAGAAGGCTGGTATAATCGTTCTTTTGAAGCCACTTTGAAAAACGGAACAGAAGTTTCGGTGAATATCCGTCGTTTCCTTTCTATCATTTTAGACGAAGTTGGGGTTATTAATTACGAAATTACACCTTTAAACAAAGATTCAAAAATAATTTACAAACCTTATATTGATGCTGGTGTAACCAATGAAGATGCCAACTGGGAAGAAAAATTCTGGGAACCACTTGATGTTAAAAAATCAGGAAACGAAGCTTTTGTAACGGCTCAAACGTTCAAAACGCACTTCAAGGTGACTACTTTTATGCAAAATAGCATTTGGACAAATGGCGAAAACATCCACGTTTCTCCTTCTTCTATCGATGCTTTTTCCGATAAAATTCAATTTTCATATGGCGTTATTATTGCTAAAGGTGAAAAATCAAGTATCCAAAAAATTGGAGGTTATACCGTTTCCTTAAATCATGAAAACACAATTACCGCTGCCGAAAAAGTAATCCAATCAGCATTAGCAAAAGGATACAATCAAATGTTACAAGATCAAATTGACGCTTGGGCTAAAATTTGGGAAATGTCAGATATTACAATTGATGGCGATGTAAAAGCACAACAAGGAATTCGTTTCAATATTTTTCAATTAAATCAAACCTATTTAGGGAAAGACAGCCGATTGAATATTGGACCAAAAGGATTTACCGGTGAAAAATACGGGGGATCAACTTATTGGGATACTGAAGCGTATTGCATTCCGTTTTATATGGCGACCAAAGATCAGGAAGTGGCACGAAATTTATTGACGTACCGCTATAATCAATTGGACAAAGCCATTGAAAATGCAGCCAAATTAGGATTTACTAACGGTGCTGCTTTGTATCCAATGGTAACAATGAATGGGGAAGAATGCCATAATGAATGGGAAATTACTTTTGAAGAAATTCATAGAAACGGAGCCATTGCCTTTGCCATTTATAACTTTTACAGATATACAGGTGATTACAGCTATATTCCTGAAAAAGGACTGGAAGTATTAATAGGTATTGCTCGTTTTTGGCATCAAAGAGCCAACTTTTCGACTAATTTAAACCAATATGTAATTCTTGGTGTTACCGGTCCAAACGAATATGAAAACAACGTAAACAATAATTTCTACACCAATTATATTGCAAAATGGTGTTTGGAATATACCTCCGAACAGATTCAAAAAGTGTCCTTAGAATATCCTTCGGATCATAAAAGAATTACTGAAAAAGTAAAAATCTCGGATTCCGAATTGCAATCCTGGAAAAAAGTTTCGGATAATATGTACTTCCCTTTTTCAGAAGAACATAACGTGTACTTGCAACAAGATGGATTTTTAGACAAAGATTTAGTTAGAGTAGCAGATTTAGACAAAAGCCAAAGACCAATCAACCAAAAATGGTCTTGGGACAGAATTCTACGTTCTCCTTATATCAAACAAGCCGATGTTTTACAATGTTTTTATTTCTTTGAAGATCATTTTTCTAAAG
This sequence comes from Flavobacterium gawalongense, assembly GCF_007097265.1. Lineage (GTDB taxonomy): Bacteria > Bacteroidota > Bacteroidia > Flavobacteriales > Flavobacteriaceae > Flavobacterium > Flavobacterium gawalongense. The sequence goes on from NZ_VJZP01000002.1 coordinate 147,095, forward strand.
AAGAACTAAAAAACAATTTTGAATTTTACGAATCCTTTACGGTTCATGAAAGTTCACTTTCGCCTTGCGTACATTCCATTCAAGCTGCTTTGTTAGACAAAATGGATATGGCCTATACGTTCTATTTGAGAACTTCTCGTTTAGACTTGGATGATTATAATAAAGAAGTTGAAGAAGGCTGTCATATTACTTCGATGGCTGGAACCTGGATGAGTATCGTAGAAGGTTTTGGCGGAATGAGAATCAAAGAAGATAAACTTCATTTTTCTCCAAAAATTCCAAAAGAATGGAACGGTTATTCCTTTAAAATCAATTTTAGAAATCAAATTCTGAAAGTGGCCATCAATCACAAGGAAACAACATTTTCGATAGATGGAGACAAAGAATTAGCGATAGTCGTAAATGGTAAAAACATAATTGTAACAGCAGAAAATTTAGTTACTGTTTAAAAAATAATGGTTAGAACTTGTAGTTAATTCTATCATTTGATCCGAAGCCTTGCTGGGCTTACAAACAATCCCAATAAACATTGGGATTGTTTAATTGATAACAGTTCTTAAATCTAGATCTACTTTATCAAAAATTGTTAAAATCAATAATTTCTTTTAAAGCACATCGCCTCTATGTTAATGTTGCTAAAAAATTTAATGCTAATAAAACGTATTTCATAATGAATAAAATTATTTCTTTGCCGTTCATAAATAGGAGCTTTCTAAAAAAAACAACCTTATTCCTTTTTTTTATGTCTTTAACTTTAAATGCTCAAATTGACAGAATTGAACCGCCTTTTTGGTATGCAGGTATGAAAAATCCCGAATTGCAAATATTGTTTTACGGAAAAGACATTGCACAATATCAAGTTTCAGTATCTAATGGCATAAAAATTACCAACGTTAAGAGAACAGAAAATCCTAATTACATTTTTGTTACTATTGACACCAAAAAAGTTTCATCAACCGATCTTCTTTTTACTTTTAAAAACAACAATAAAGAGGCATTCACACAAAAATACAGTTTAAAGAAAAGAAGAGAAAATTCAGCGCAACGCAAAAGTTTCGATTCCTCGGACATGATGTATTTACTGATGCCGGATCGTTTTGCAAATGGAAACAGGAATAATGACAGTGGTGAAATTACTACAGAAAAATACAATCGCGAATTACCCGGAGGAAGACATGGTGGCGACATTGAAGGAATCATAAAAAACTTGGATTACATTTCGTCACTCGGAGCAACAACCATTTGGAGCACACCGCTTTGCGAAGACAATGACGCTGCTTTTTCCTATCATACGTACGGTCAATCTGATGTGTATAAAATAGATCCGCGTTATGGAACCAATGAAGATTATGTACGATTAGCATCCGAAATGCATAAAAAAGACATGAAATTAGTGATGGATTACGTCACCAATCACTGGGGAATTGAGCATTGGATGATTAAAGATTTACCAACTCGCGAATGGATCAATCAATTTGAAAACTACACGCAAACCAATCATAAAAGAACAGTTGTACACGACATAAATGCTTCTAAAATTGATACTGAAACTTGTCTGAAAGGTTGGTTTGTCCCCTCAATGCCTGATTTGAACTTATCTAATCCTTTAGCCTTAAAATACCTGATTCAAAATGCGATCTGGTGGATTGAATATGCAAACTTAGATGGATTAAGAGTGGACACCTATAATTATTCTGATCCAAAAGGCATTGCCAAATGGACTAAATCTATTACTGATGAATATCCAAGGTTCAATATTGTTGGAGAAATCACCATGCGGGATCAAGCACAACTTTCTTATTGGCAAAAGGATAGTCCAATAGGCAAAATTCAAAATTTTAATTCCAGTTTACCAACTGTGATGGATTTTATTTTAACTGATGCACTTCAGTCCATTTTTAATGAAGATGAAGGTACTTGGGAAAGAGGAATGATGAGAGTTTACGATAATTTTGCGAATGATTTTTTATATCCAAATGTCAACAATCTATTGATTTTTGCCGAAAACCACGACACAAAACGCATTAATCAAATTTACGGTAACGACATAAGAAAATACAAAATGGCAATGGCAATATTGGCAACAGTACGTGGCATTCCACAGTTGTATTATGGCTCCGAAATTGGAATGGCAGGAGATCAAAATTTAGGCGATGCCGATATTCGTAAAGATTTTCCGGGTGGCTGGGAAGGTGATGAAAACAATGCTTTTATCAAAGAAGGAAGAACTCCGGGGCAAAATGAATATTTTGACTATACTTCTAAATTATTCAATTGGAGAAAAACAAAATCAGCTATACATTTTGGAAAGATGACACATTATATTCCTGAAAATAATGTCTACGCTTATTTTAGATACAACAATAGCGATACTGTGATGGTTTTAATGAATAATAGCAATGAAACCCGAACCATAAATACCCATCGTTTTAAAGAAAATATAAAAGATTTTAAAACAGGTAAGGATGTGGTTTCTGAATTAACATTTGATATTACAAACGAAATAATAATTGAACCTAAATCAGTTTTAATTTTAGAATTGAAAAAATAATTTCATTTCGATTCATAAAGAAGCTCGAAGATTTAAATCTTTGTAAAGTGCTGCGTTTCCTTCTCAAAAAAAATAACCATTCAAATTATAAAAAATGAAGAACTATTTAATTCCGCTTTTACTAGCTGTAATGACAATTTTCACGAGTTGCTCGAGCACAAAAACCTTTACAGAAAGCAATAAAAACAATAACAAAACACCATTTGTATGGGAAGGAGCAAATTTATACTTTCTCATGACAGACCGTTTTAATAATGGTGACACTTCAAACGATATTACACTCAACAGGACCAAAACACCAGGAAAACTCCGTGGATTTGAAGGTGGGGATATCAAAGGAATTTCGAATAAAATTGACGAAGGTTATTTTGATAAACTAGGAATCAATGCCATTTGGTTTACACCAATAGTGGAACAAATTCACGATGGCGTAGATGAAGGAACGGGATTAAGTTATGGATTTCATGGGTATTGGGCCAGAGATTGGACAAACTTGGATCCTAACTTTGGAACAAAAGAAGATTTGGCTGCATTAGTGCAAAAAGCGCATGCACACGGAATTAGAATCATCCTTGATGGTGTTATCAATCATACAGGACCTGTAACTGCCGAAGATACGGTTTGGCCAAATGACTGGGTGAGAACGGGACCAACTTGCGATTATAAATCCTTCGCAAATACAACCGCTTGTACGTTAGTTGCCAATCTTCCGGATGTAAAAACAGAGAGCAATCAAAATGTGGATTTACCTCCTTTTTTAATCGAAAAATGGAAAAAAGAAGGGCGTTATGAACAAGAGACTAAAGAATTAGATGCGTTTTTTGCCCGAACAGGATATCCAAGAGCACCAAAATATTACATTATAAAATGGTTGACGGATTATATCGCTGATTATGGAATTGACGGTTACAGAGGAGACACCGTAAAACACACTGACGAAACCGTTTGGGCTGATTTCAAATCCCAATGTAATTATGCTTTTGAAAATTGGAAGAAAAAAAATCCATCAAAAGTATTGGATAACAACTCATTTTACACCATTGCTGAAGTCTACAATTATGGCATCAGTGGTGGACAAATTTTTGATTTTGGTGATAGAAAAGTAAACTATTACGAAAACGGATTCAATAACATGATCAATTTCGAATTCAAATGGGATGCGCAAAAAGACTATGAATTTATATTCTCAAAATATTCCGATAAACTAAACAATGAGCTGAAAGGATATAGCGTTTTAAACTATTTATCATCTCATGATGATGGCGGACCTTTTGATGCTAAAAGAACAAAAAGCAAAGAAGCGGGTACAAAATTATTATTAAGTCCCGGACTTTCCCAAATATATTATGGCGATGAAAGTGCGCGTTTGTTAGTAGTTGAGGGAACCCAAGGCGACGCTACATTACGTTCGTTTATGAATTGGGACGACATTAAATCCAATCCTGAAACTCAAAAAACACTGTTACATTGGCAAAAATTAGGACAATTTAGAAGGAATCACCCTTCAGTTGGAGCAGGAATTCACAAGGAAATTTCAGCACAACCGTATACTTTTTCCAGAACTTTTTCTAAAGGAGATTATTCAGATCAAGTAGTTGTTGGATTGGATTTACCGATTGGTAAAAAAGAACTTACTGTTGGTTCCGTTTTTAAAAATGGAGCAAAAGTAAGAGATGGGTATTCCGATAAAGAAACGATCGTTTCCAATGGAAAAGTGAGTATCGATTCAGAATTCGACATTGTTTTATTAGAATCCTCTCCCCAACCCTCTCCGAAGGAGAGGGAGACGAAACCGAAAAACTAGAGCATACTATTTATCCTGTACCATTTTAAAAACGGTGTAGGTATATTTATTAAGAGAAAAGTAATAATCAAAACGCCTTTAGAAATGAAGGCGTTTTTTTATGTTTACCTTTACAAAAAATAAACCGCAATGCTCAAAATCGGACACCGTGGCGCTAAAGGTTATGGACCAGAGAACACACTCATTTCCTTCCAAAAAGCATTAGACATGCAAGTGGATGGAATTGAACTCGATGTGCATCTGAGTGCTGATGGTGAATTAATGGTCATTCACGATGAAACCGTTGATAGAACTACCAATGGAAAAGGTTTTGTAAATAAACTATCTTTGCAGGAATTGAAAGCTTTTCGAATTAATGGCAAACATCAAATTCCAACCCTGAAGGAAGTAGTTGATTTAGTAAACCAATACTGTTTTATCAATATTGAACTAAAAAATTATGATACAGCGGAGAAAGTGGTTTCACTCATTGAGAAGTATGTTGCTAAAAAAAATTGGAAATACGACTGTTTTTTAGTTTCCAGTTTTGATTGGAATGCATTGCAACAAGTGGCGTTTTTGAATGATAAAATTCCAATTGGCGTTTTAACGGAAACCGATTTAGAATTAGCGATGGCTTTCGCCAAATTTATTCAGGCTAAATCCATTCACCCGCATTTTCATTTATTGACAAAAGAAAATACAGCGCAAATGCAGGAAAAAGGATTGCAAGTTTTCCCTTGGACCATCAATGAATCAGAAGACATTCAAAAAATAAAAACATTCAACGTAAACGGAATCATCACTGATTTTCCAAATAGAATATGAACCAAAATTTCGATATAATAATAGTAGGCGGTGGCGCAGCAGGTTTTTTTACAGCGATTAATATTGCAGAAAAAAATCCGAAGTTAAAAGTAGCCATTCTGGAACGTGGTACAGAAGTACTGAATAAAGTTCGTATTTCCGGTGGCGGAAGATGCAACGTGACACACGCTTGTTTTGAACCTAATGAATTAGTGAAGTTTTATCCGCGTGGCGAAAAAGAATTACGTGGTCCTTTTCATCAGTTTTGTTCTGGCGATACGATTGAGTGGTTCGAGAAACACGGCGTAGAGTTGAAAATTGAAGCTGACGGACGCATGTTTCCGGTTTCGAATTCATCACAAACCATTATTGATTGTTTCCTAAAAGCAACACAAAAACTGGGAATTGCTGTTCTAACTGGACAAAGTGTACAATCCATTTTCAAAAAGGATAATTTATGGAAAATCGAAACCCAAAATGAAAATTATCTTACCGAAAAACTAATTTTAGCTACTGGAAGCAACCCAAAAATCTGGGAAATGTTACAAACTTTTGGACACGCTGTAGTCAGTCCGGTTCCTTCTCTATTCACTTTCAACATCAAAGATGCCCGAATAAAAGAATTACCCGGAGTTACAGCTCAAGTTACCGTTAAGGTAAAAGACACCAAGCTCACGTCAACTGGACCTTTATTGATTACCCATTGGGGAATGAGCGGCCCGACGATTTTAAAACTCTCCGCTTGGGGTGCCCGAATCTTGCATGACAAAAATTATCAGTTTACTATTTTCGTCAATTGGTTAAATGATGTAGACGCAACAGATGCCGAAAAAATCCTAAAAGAATTAAAACAAGAACATGCTAAAAAATCGGTCTCTAAGAAATCCCCTTTCGAATTAACTAACCGATTATGGGAAAGTTTGGTACTCGCTTCAGGAATTGAATCGGAAACCAAATGGGCTGATTTATCAAAAATTCAATTGCAAAATTTAGCGAATCAGTTGACAAATGGCACTTTTCAAGTGAATGGAAAAAGTACGTTTAAGGAAGAATTTGTAACTGCTGGAGGAATTGATTTAAAGGAAATTAACTTCAAAACCATGGAAAGCAAATTGCATGAAAATCTATATTTTGCCGGCGAAATTGTCAATATTGATGCTATTACGGGAGGATTTAACTTCCAGAATGCTTGGACGAGTGGGTTTATTGTGGCGAATGTCATATCGTAAATTATCCCTTTCAGGTTTTTGAACCCTGAAAGGGATGAAAACTATTTATTCAACCACCAAATACTCACATTCAAAACGGCAGCAAAACTTACCCAAGCCAAATACGGAATGAATAAATACCCAGCTATTTTATTGATTTTAGCAAACTTAATATACGTTTCATAAATCATCAACCACAAAATAATAATTTCTAATCCGGCTAACATTGGGTTGTGTAATCCAAAAAACAAATACGACCACAATGCATTCAGTGCGAGCTGTATTGCAAAGAAAACCAATGCTTTTTTTACGGCTTCTTTTTCAACTTCTATTCGGTCCCAAACTAATCCTGCAGCAACGCCCATCATTACATACAACATGCTCCAAACGGGTGCAAAAATCCAATTGGGTGGATTAAAACTTGGTTTGACCAAAGTAGGATACCAAGTGGTAATTGCAGAACGAGTCACCTCCCCAGAAAAATAACCAATAGCAAGACAGGTAACAACAACAGCTAATATTCGGGTAATCTTGTTCATTTTTATATTTTTAAAAATTTCTAAACAATATATCTTTTTTAACCATATAAGCGATTTAAGAAAATATAAGTTTAATAAATCCTTTATTAAACAAACCCTTAAATGGACTGATATAACTTATATGGTAATTTTTTTATCGTCCAAATTTACTTAAATCTTTCTAACGATTAACCGCACAAACAAATAAACAAATAAACCAAAAAAAGTATCTTTGCGTAAATTTTTAAGTTCATGATTTCAGCAAACGATTTTATTCCATCAAAATATACACATTCAGTTGAAAAAGGAAATTTCCAATGGAGCGCGCCCAGTAATATTGCACTCGTGAAATATTGGGGAAAAAAGGACAACCAAATCCCTGCGAATCCTTCGGTTAGTTTCACATTGAATAATTGTAAAACCAATACCAAATTGGCTTTCGCCAAAAAACAAAATGATGGTGCATTCTCATTTGATTTGCTTTTTGAAGGAAAACCAAAAGAAGATTTCAAACCAAAAATTCAAAAATTTCTGGAACGAATCGAAGTGTATTTGCCTTTTTTGAAAGACTACCATTTTACCATTGACACTCAAAATACATTTCCGCACAGTTCAGGAATTGCCTCATCAGCATCAGGAATGGCAGCTTTGGCGATGAATTTAATGAGTTTGGAAAAAACATTAAACCCAGAAATGACTGAAGAATACTTTTTTCAAAAAGCATCATTTTTAGCCCGTTTAGGTTCCGGAAGTGCTTGTAGAAGTGTAAAAGGAAGTGTTGTAGTTTGGGGAAATCATGCGAATATCTCCGGAAGTTCTGATTTATTTGGTGTTGAATTTCCAAATGCTATTCATGCTAATTTCAAGAATTTTCAAGATACCATTTTGTTGGTTGACAAAGGCGAAAAACAAGTTTCCAGCACTATTGGACACGATTTGATGCACAACCATCCTTTTGCCGAAAGGCGATTTGCGCAAGCGCATGAAAATTTAGACCAACTGATAACTATTTTTGAAAACGGGAATCTAGAAGAATTCATCAAAATTGTGGAGAGCGAAGCCTTGACTTTACATGCAATGATGATGGCCTCAATGCCTTATTTTATATTGATGAAACCAAATACGTTGGAAATCATTAATGCGATTTGGAAATTTAGAAATGAGTCTAAAATTCCTGTTTGTTTCACGCTGGATGCGGGGGCAAATGTTCACGTTTTATATCCTGAAAATGTAGCGGTTACCGTTTTACAATTTATTAAGGACGAATTAGTTGGCTATTGTCAAAATGGTCAGTACATTTGTGACGAAATTGGAAAAGGAGCTGTGTTGAGTTAATTTGTTTTTTTCCTATCTTTAAGTTTTAAAGAGCTGAAATTATGGACATTCAATCAGAGAAATTAGAATTGATAAAATTGTTGTTAGAAACTGACGACACGGCCCTAATTGAAGCTGTAAAAAACATTTTCAAGTCACAAAAAAAAGATGTCTGGAAAGAATTATCTCCTGAACAACAAGAAGAAATTAATCTTGAAATTCAAGAGGCAAATCGTGGAGACAAAGTTGATTTATAAAAATTCATTTGTTACAATATATAATTATCAACCCCAAATTGTTAATTTACAATCTAATATGAAAGGACCTTTATTTTACTCAAAAATATTACTCTTTGGAGAATACGGAATTATTCGTGACTCAAAAGGGTTGTCTATTCCTTATAATTTTTATAATGGCGCACTTAAAAGAGATGAAAATCCATCTGAAGAAGCCATAAAATCAAATGGAAATTTGAGACGTTTTGTTACCTATCTGGAAACGTTACAAAATGAGCAACCCAACTTAGTTACTTTTGATTTAGCTACTTTAAAAAATGATGTTGAAACAGGAATGTATTTTGATTCCAGCATTCCACAAGGTTATGGCGTAGGAAGTAGTGGCGCACTTGTAGCAGCTATTTATGATAAATATGCACAAAATAAAATCACGGTTCTGGAGAATTTGACTCGTGAAAAATTACTGCAATTAAAAAATATATTTTCTCAAATGGAGAGTTTTTTCCACGGAAAAAGTTCTGGTTTGGATCCTTTAAACAGCTATTTGAGTATTCCAATTCTTATCAATTCTAAAGATAATATTCAAGCAACCGGAATTCCTAATCAAAGTTTTGACGGAAAAGGCGCTGTATTCTTGTTAGACTCAGGTATTGTAGGCGAAACGGCTCCTATGGTGAATATTTTCATGGAAAACCTGAAAGACAAAGGTTTCCGTGCCATGCTTAAAAATCAATTCGTAAAACATACCGATGCTTGTGTAGAAAACTTCCTTGGTGGTGATATGAAATCATTGTTTATGAATACCAAAAAATTATCAAAAGTAGTTTTGAATAACTTTAAACCTATGATACCGGAACAATTTCACGGAATCTGGCAACAAGGAATTGACAGCAATGACTATTACTTAAAATTATGTGGTTCTGGCGGTGGCGGATACATCTTGGGCTTTACTGAAGATTTAGAAAAAGCCAGAGTTTCCTTGAAAGATTATAAACTAGAGGTAGTTTATCAGTTTTAAAAACCTTAAACCTTAAACTTTAAACCTTAAACTCCCATAATGTTAAGCAGGCAGCACAAACTTCTTATAATGAAAATTGCAAGTTTGTTCTCTGTAGTTAGAGGGTATAACATTCCAATCATTATTTTGGCGCAATACCTTTCGGCGATATTTATTCTGGCACCCGAAAAAAGAGCATTGGATATCCTACTGGATTTCAATTTATTTATACTTGTTTTTGCTTCATCAATTACGATAGCTTCAGGTTATATCATCAATAATTTTTATGACAGTCGAAAAGATTTAATCAATCGCCCCAATAAGTCGATGTTGGACCGATTGGTGAGTCAAAAAACAAAGTTGACTGTGTATTTCTCGCTCAATTTCATTGTGGCTTTAATGGCTATGTTCGTCTCCTGGCGTGTGTTTTTATTCTTTTCAGGGTATATATTTTCCATTTGGTTTTATTCCCATAAAATAAAAAAATATCCAATAATAGGAAACTTGACAGCGGCTTTACTGGCTGTTTTACCTTTTTTTGCGATACTGTTGTATTTCTACAATAAGATTCCATTTGAAGAAATCGAAAATTACAAAAGACAGCTCGGAGTAATCTTTGCGCACGCATCCTTTCTGTTTTTATTGCTGTTGATTCGAGAAATGATCAAAGATTTGGAGAACCTAAAAGGCGATTTAGTTAATAATTACAAAACGATTCCGATTGTTTATGGTGAAGAAATTTCAAAAAAGACCATTACTGTTTTGACAATTCTGACTGTATTGCCAGTTTACGTTTTAATCGAAATTTACGATGTCGGTTATATGGATATCTATTTTTATTCCTGTCTAATAATTTTAATTTTCTTCTTACTTTACTTGTGGAGATCAACTACCAAAGCGCAATTCCTTTTACTCCATAATGTGTTGAAATTCCTTATTGTGGCTGGTGTATTTTGCATTGTGCTTATCAATCCAAGTGTTTTATGGCACGGAAAAAGATTGTTGATGATGGTTTAGATTATTACTTCGTCGGAATTATAAAAAGAGCAAAACAATTTCCTCAAAAATTCCCAAATTTCTCCATTAGCTTAGCCCTGATTATTTCACTTGACTTTTATTTTAATAGGAGTTCAATGAATTTCATTTGCAACAGCATCCTTTTTCTTTTTTCTTTAAAAAATTATATGACTATCCGTAATGCGGACTAAAATCATTTCGAATACAATTTTCGTCGTTTGTACATTTATAAAGCATAAATAGTAGCCCACAGATTGTACAGATTATACCGATTTACACGGATTTTTTTACTTGGTGAATCAAACTGTTATTTAAATCTGTGCAAAATCCGTTCAATCCGTGTTATCTGTGTGCCATATTTTATCCTTTGGAACATATTGCGGACTGTCATAAAAAATAAAAGATTGAAACGATAGCGGGAAATAGCTTCAAAAAACTAAACTAAAAGGTATTAATTAGCTTATTAACGAGACAGTTAGCGTTTTTATAATTGGCAGTTATTGATTGTCAATTATATAAATAGTATATTTGCACAAATTATTGGAATATTATGAATAACAAGGAAGGCAATAATAAGAAAAGTAGTCCAAGAGCGAATAGCTCACGACCAAGTTCGAATAAGCCAAAACCTGCCATGCAGAAGCGCGCTCAAGGGCCGAAAAAAGTTAAAGTAAATACTAAAGTTGCCGATATCGCTACTGATAAAGTAGAGAAAAAACCAAATCAAGCACCAAAGAGACCGAAAGTAAAAGACGAAATTCGTTTGAATAAATACATCGCTAATTCTGGTGCGTGCTCGCGTCGTGATGCTGATATTTATATTCAATCCGGAACCGTGAAAGTAAACGGAATTCCTGTTACCGAAATGGGATACATGGTAAAACCAGGAGATGTAGTGAATTTTGACGGTTCGACTTTGACACCGGAGAAAAAAGTATACATCTTACTAAACAAACCAAAAAACTTTACGACTGCCTTGGACGAAGGTCAGGAGTATCGTAATGTATTGGAATTGGTTAAAGGCTCTACGACTGCAAAAATTGGCGCTGTTGGTAGAATGGATAAAAACACAACTGGATTGCTATTGTTCACGAACGATACGGATATGATTCGTAAGTTTACTTTACCAAGTCAAAAATCATCTAAAATATACCAAGTTTCACTTGATAAAAATTTGAAATTTGAAGATTTAGAAAAAATAAACAAAGGTTTGGTTCTTGATGGTCACCGTGTTTTTGTGGAAGATGTAAGTTACATTGACGGCGAAGCGAAAAGTGAAATCGGCTTGCAATTAAGATCGTCTAACGTAAAAGTGGTTCGCTCTATTTTTGAACACTTCAGTTATGATGTATTGCGAATTGACAGAGTTTCTTTTGCTGGTTTAACCAAAAAGAATTTACCACGAGGCAACTGGAGACTGCTTACAGAACAAGAAATTATCAATTTGAAGAACGTTTAATATTTCTTTGAAATTATAAAAATGAAATCCCTTTCGCATAAAGTGAAATGGGATTTTTTTAATTAAAAATTCAATCCTAATTAGTATGACACCAGAAAAATTACAATCTATTGCTTTTAAATGGTTTGAAACTTTTAATAATAAAGAGTTAGAAAAACTATTGTCTTTGTATGATGAAGATGCAGTGCATTTTAGTCCAAAATTAAAAATTTACAAACCTGACACCAACGGTTTTGTTACCGGTAAGGAGGCATTGCGCGAATGGTGGCAAGATGCTTTTGAGCGTTTACCAAGTTTGAATTACAAAGTTAAATCGCTTACCGCAAATGGGGATCGCGTTTTTATGGAATACACGAGAACGGTAAATGGAGAAGAGGATATGCTGGTTGCTGAAGTATTAGACATCAGAGAAGATAAAATAATTGCTTCCCGAGTGTATCATGGATAAAAGTCAAAATATTGATTTTTTTGCTGGAATATGATTTACCCCGAATGACTTAAAAAAAGTGGATATGGATTCAAAAATCCGTATCCACTTTTTTACAATAATGTCTATCATACAGATATAAAAAAAGCTTCTCGATTGAGAAGCTTTTTTTGTGCGGATAATAGGACTCGAACCTACACGCCTTGCGGCACCAGATCCTAAGTCTGGCATGTCTACCAATTTCACCATATCCGCGTAATTGTGGGTGCAAAGATAAACATAACTTCCAACTTTCAAAGCAATTTATGCAAAAAATATTCATACTCTTTTTTGTACTTTTGAAACTATAAAAAAATGTCCCATATGGAAAATATAAAAGCATACGTTCAGCAACATAAGGATCGGTTTATCAATGAATTAATCGAATTATTAAAAATTCCATCTGTAAGTGCTGATACTGCTTATTGTCAAGATGTTATCGATACCGCCAATGCCGTTAAGGCCAGTTTAGAAAAAGCAGGGTGCGATTTTGTAGAGATTTGTGACACTCCTGGCTATCCAATTGTATACGGTGAAAAAATTATTGACAAATCGCTTCCAACGGTTTTGGTTTATGGTCATTATGATGTGCAACCACCAGATCCAATGGAGTTATGGACTTCTCCCCCATTTGAACCTGTTATCAAAAAAACCGAAATTCATCCTGAAGGTGCCATTTTTGCCCGAGGATCTTGTGATGACAAAGGCCAAATGTACATGCACGTAAAAGCATTGGAATACATGGTGCAATCAAACACTTTACCTTGCAACGTAAAATTTATGATTGAAGGCGAAGAAGAAGTGGGTTCCAAAAGTTTGAGTTGGTTTGTGGAACGCAATCAGGAAAAACTAAAAAACGATGTGATTTTAATTTCTGATACGGGAATGATTTCAAATCAACAACCTTCCATCACGACAGGACTACGTGGATTAAGTTATGTAGAGGTTGAAGTTACAGGACCTAATCGTGATTTGCATTCCGGATTATACGGTGGTGCGGTAGCCAATCCCATTAACGTTTTGGCAAAAATGATTGCTTCGCTCCATGATGATGACAATCACATTACCATTCCAGGCTTTTATGATAAAGTTCAGGAATTATCTCTCGAAGAAAGAGCTGAAATGGCCAAAGTGCCTTTCAACTTAGAAGATTATAAAAAAGCACTGGACTTAACTGATGTTTATGGCGAAAAAGGATATGTAACCAATGAAAGAAATTCGATTCGTCCTACGCTGGATGTCAACGGAATCTGGGGCGGCTACACCGGAGAAGGTGCCAAAACGGTTATTGCGAGCAAGGCTTTCGCCAAAATCTCGATGCGTTTGGTTCCTAACCAGGATTGGTCAGCAATCACAGAGCTTTTCACCAAACATTTCATCAGGATTGCTCCAGCCGGCGTTATCGTAAAAGTAAAACCGCATCATGGCGGACAAGGGTATGTGACACCAATAGACAGTATCGGATACAAAGCCGCAAACATGGCATATACGGAGACTTTTGGTGTTCCGGCAATTCCAGTGCGTTCCGGAGGAAGTATTCCCATTGTAGCCTTATTTGAGAAAGAACTAAAAAGCAAAACGATTTTGATGGGATTTGGTCTGGACAGCGATGCCATTCACTCGCCAAACGAACATTTTGGGATATTCAATTATTTGAAAGGGATTGAAACCATTCCGTTGTTTTATAAATATTTTGTGGAGTTGAGTAAATAAAAACGCTTTGACAAATCGAGCGCGGTTATTGTTATAGTACACAACTGTCAAATCGAGCCCTTCGTCAAAAGCTCAGGACAGGCTATAGCCGAGATTCTTTCCTGAATAAATCTCAACTGCCCTCGATTTGACCTATTAATTTAAACTAAAATCCGTTCCCCAATGAGCGGATTTTTTTTTGGGCGTTCCCCGCCGAAAAAAGCGGGTCAGGCTATTCTCTACAATCTTATTTGTTCTAAAAAAGAACAAATAAGGATTTCCGTTGCTATCCTTAACGCAACATCCTAGTAACCAAAATATTTTATTCAAAAATTTGCATATTAAATTTTTAATTCTACATTCGTAGAACAAACTCTATTTTCGTAGAACAAAACTCTATTATGCGCTATACTATTATTTTAATTGGCACTGTCTTTTTATTTTTTGGTTGCAAAACCAATCAAATAAAAGATAAAAAAAGAGAAGGTCTTTGGATAGAGCTTTATTCACAGGATAGCTCCAACTATAAATCGGTTGGAAAATATCGCAAAGGAGATCCCATAAAAAAATGGAGTTATTACTTGAATGACAAAATCATCAAGAGAGAAAAATACAAGCGCAACCTATGTGTGACTACTTTCTATCATGAAAATGGAAAAATACAATCCAAAGGAAAAACAAAACTAGAAACAAGCGACATGAACATGCATTGGTTTTATTTTGGCGATTGGAATTTCTTTGATGAAGAAGGGAAACTTATAAATATAAAAAAATACAATAACGGAGAATCACTTTCCGAAACAGAAACTAAATAAAACAAAAATGCAATTATCAAATTCAGAAGAACAATTAATGGAACACCTATGGAAACTGGAAAAAGCCTTCATGAAAGACCTCCTTCAAGCCTATCCAAAACCAAAGCCTGCAACCACAACTGTGGCCACTTTATTGAAAAGAATGATTGATAAAAAATTTGTTGCCTACAATGAATTTGGAAACTCACGGGAATATTATCCATTGGTAAAAAAAACCGATTATTTCTCCAAACATGTCAACGGATTGATTAGTAATTTCTTTAACAATTCAGCTTCGCAATTCGCTTCTTTCTTTACTACTGAAACTAATTTATCTGCATCAGAACTGGAAGAACTCAAAAAAATAATAGACAGTGAACTTCAAAAAAAGAAAAAATGATACTTTATATTTTAAAATCCAGTTTACTCCTTTTCATTCTAATTACAGTTTACAAACTCCTTTTAGAAAATGAGAAAATGCACCATTTCAATAGAATTTATTTGCTTGGCAGTTTAATTTTTAGTTTAACTATTCCGTTACAACTTTTTTCATTTAAAACAAAAATATCAGATACGATAACTCACTTTCAACTGAATGAAATTCTACTTCAAAAAACCAGCGAAAATTTAAGTACAATTACAGATAATCAGATGATGAACTACACCGCTGTAACTATTTATTTACTTGTTGCATTACTTCTTATCATCCGATTTGTTTTGAATTTATATTCTTTTTACAAGAAAATTAAAAACAATGAGCAACAAACTCTAAATGGCAATAAAGTGGTATTAATACAAGAACCAGTGGTGCCTCATTCATTTTTGAATTCTATCTTTTTCTATGAACAAGATTTTAAAAACAACAATATCGCTCCTGAACTAATAGTTCATGAAGCGGTACATATCAAACAAAAACACACTTTAGATATTCTTTTCATTGAGGTTTTACAGATTCTGTTTTGGTTTAATCCACTTATACTGCTTTACAAACATGCAATCAAACTAAACCATGAGTTTCTAGCCGATGAAACCGTAAACGCCAAATTTAATTCTGTTTTCTACTATCAAAAAATGCTCTTAAACATTGCGTCAAACCAAAGAAAAATCGCATTAGCAAGTTCCATTAACTATTTAATTACCAAAAAACGTTTAATTATGATGACAAAAAAAGAATCTAAAACGAGAATTATATTAAAAACGGTAGGCGTAGGTGTTATTTTTAGTCTGCTATTATTTTCTTTTAGCCCAGAAACTATGGCACAAGAGTCTCCAAATATAATTTCAAGTGAAGGCAAGATTATTACTGAAATCTCACAACCTGAATTTCCTGGCGGAATGTTAGCATTCTACAAATTTGTAGGTTCCAATTTTAAAACCCCATCAGGATTAAAAGGAAACGGAAAAGTATATATAACATTTATGATAGAAAAAGATGGAAGTCTTTCGGAATTTGAGATTCTTCGCGATATGGGATTTGGAACAGGAGAAGAAGCAATTCGAGTTTTAAAATTAAGTCCGAAATGGATTCCAGGTAAAGAGAATAAAGAACCTGTTAGAGTAAAATATAGCTTACCAATAACAATCCAAGCAAAGTAATCTTCTTTCTAAAAAATAATACCCAATCGCTCGTATTTACAGCCAATCGTTAGCGCGGTCGGAATCAGTTCAATACAGGTTTCATTGTCGTGCTGCGCACCCAATGAAACCTTAGCTATTAGCGGTAGTTTTATTTTTTATTTTTTAATCTTGAGTCGAAGATCATTTTTGTAGTGCTTAGAACTTTAATTTTTGATGCCTCTTGATGATTTGGATTTATCAAATAATTGAATTCTTGTGGCACAATACTACTTGGGACTTTTAGAATTGCTGCTTCATTATAATTCACAAAGTCGTCACCAATGGTTTGAGTTGTTAAAGTTGGTGGTTTAAAATCCCAATCTTCCGGTAAATCTTCCAAATTCACCTCTTGGATAGTAATTTCATCTGGAAATTCAATTTCAACGTAATATCTATCATCGGGTAAATCTTCACTGATATCTAAATGAACAGAAACCTCAAGTATTGCTAGTGCTCTGCTTTCTGCAGTATAGACTATTTTTGTGTTGATACTGTTCCAACGATAACCTTCAGACATTGACGCTCCTATTCCCATTAAAGTAGTTTCTAAGTACTTTTCTCTTTCAATCCTAAATACTATCATTACGCTAAATTTCCGAACTCTAATCGATTTAAACTAAATTTAACTTCATTAATTCCCGTAATAGTATCAAGCATACTTTCTGGTGAATTTCCACCAATCGATAAATTAGATTTCTTTAACCAACGTTGAAATTTTTCTTCTTCATTATTAAAGACTTCCAAACCGTAATCAATTAATTCATTAATTAAAATTACTAATTCACTATCTCTGCTATCCAATAATAAATGTTCGCTTTTCTTTTTGTTGTAAGTAGTTTGAGGAATTCCAACAATTGCTAAAACAGATTTTACAGGATTATTAAGTCTTCTACTAATTACTTCAATTGAATCATATGGAATGCCTGCTCTTATAACACCAACGCGTTCAAGTTTATTACTCCAATTATATTCTTTACCATCAGAATTTAAAGTAGATTTTCTAATGGTTATCCCTTTCCCAGACGCATTTTGAATACTTCTTTTCGTGTCGAAAGGTTTTGTTCTCTGTGTTATCTTTCCCATAGCGCAACTTATTTACTGTAAAGATAAAGCATTTTTGTTGTTGTAACGTAAAATTTTTTAAAAATCACCTGATCGCTCGTATTTACATCCAATCGTTAGCGCAGTTTTGCAAACTGTGCCCATTCCAATTAGCAACTAAAATAAATGTAATAAAATCGCCTCTAATACCATTTTGTCTTTGAATTTACTGTTATAATTTGTAAATTTGGCATATGCCAAAAAAGATAAAAATAGAGATAACTGAAAGCTTAGAATTTCTGAGCAATGAGCACATCAAAGCAAAAGGGGAACTTAAAAAAGACCGCTTAAAAGTTTTGATTTATATTTAAGGAGGGAAAATATCATTTCCAAAGTGATATAGCTAAAAAATTAGGTAGGACTGAGAAAACCGTGCGAGAATGGATACAGGAATATAGTCAGTCTGGACTTTCATCTCTTCTTAAAGTAAGTAGCGGAGGTAATAATACCAGAACAATTTCGGATAAAGCTTTAGAACTTATCGCTAAAAAAATCCTAGACGTAGAGACAACTATAACGTCTTATCTTGAACTTCAGTTAATTATAGAGGAAGAGTTAGGTGAGAAAATAGCATATGGAGCTTTATACTCTCATTGTAAACGTAAATATAAGTCTAAACTAAAAGTGGCTAGGAAATCACATCACAAAAAGGATGAAAAAGCTGAGGAGCTTTTTAAAAAACCTTAGATTTTCCTTAAAACAAATTAGATTAGGTCTAAATAAAAACAGCGTCACTTCTGTTAATCTGTACTTTCAAGATGAAAGCCGTTTTGGTCTAATAACTAAGCAGAAACGAGTAGTTTCTGCAAGAGGTATAAAACCAATTGGGAAATATATGCACAGCTACAAATACAAGTGGCTATGGGGAAGTTTTTCTCCTATTACAGGAGAAAGTTTTTGTATGACAACAACAGGTGTTTGTAAAGAATTGTTCATTAAATATTTGGAAGACTTTAGTAAGCATAAGCCTGAAGAACTTAAAATTATAGTGATAGACAATGCGGGATTTCACTCAACGAAAGATATAATTTTGCCGGAAAACATAGTATTAATGTCGATTCCGCCTTATTGTCCTGAATTGAACCCCGCAGAAAAGGTTTGGCAATGGATGAAAGACAAAATAGCGATGAAGCTGTTTGATACATTGGAAATTCTTGAAAGCAAAATGGATGACCTAATAAATAACCTAGAGGGAGACTTGATAAAATCGATTACAGGGTATGATTTTTATACAAGAGCCTTTTCCAGTGTTTTTAAAGTTTAAATGGTATAATTCATTTTCTAATCCGGCAGAATTACAATTTTGTCTTTTATAGGATTGTTGTGAATAGAATCAATTTTTTGTTTTAAAAACAACAAAAAGCTATGAATTACTCATAGTTTTTTGTGTTACTTGTATTATTTGCTCACTATTATGGGCACAGTTTGCAAAACTGCGCTAACGATTGTGGTATATCAGCGCGGTCCGGGGTTACAATTTTGCCTTTTATTAGGATTGTTGTGAATAGAATCAATTTTTTGTTTTAAAAATAACAAAAAGCCATGAATTACTCATAGTTTTTTGTGTTACTTGTATTATTTGCTCACTATTATGGGCACAGTTTGCAAAACTGCGCTAACGATTGTGGTATATCAGCGCGGTCGGGG
>NZ_VJZP01000002.1:166306-196732 GCF_007097265.1 Flavobacterium gawalongense
GTTACTTGTATTATTTGCTCACTATTATGGGCACAGTTTGCAAAACTGCGCTAACGATTGTGGTATATCAGCGCGGTCGGATATTTTTCACTTTTAAAGTCCGTGATAGTCTTTCCATCATAACGATACACTCCATCAAATTCGCCGAACCAAATATTACCATCATTAGCTTCTAAAATCCCAAAAATCATTTTCTTTTTTGTTATTTCAGTTACCGTTGGCTTTTTATTTGACAAGGACTTTCCGTCATACTTGGAAAGTGTCCAACCTAGGTTACCATCCTTTCCTGAACTAATCCAAATATTACCTTTTTTATCTTCGATTATATAACCAACAAACCTCTGCGTAAAATTGGTAAATGTACTCCCGTTATAGCGCCAAAGGCCATCAGGTCCACCCAACCAAATAGTCCCTTTTTTGTCTTCGATTATAGAGCGAACATTCTTAAAGGGTTTGCCGGTATGAGTAAAAACGGTAAATGTTTTTCCATCATACACGAAGGTATTGCCTCCTGTTGCAAACCAAAACTTACCTTTGTTATCTTCAATAATAGAATTAACACCATTAGATTGTCTATTCGGAAAAGTTTTCCCTGTCCGATCCTCATTCATTACATTCCCATCTACGATATAATTTCGAAAGGACTTCCCATCGTAACAGCTTGCTCCTCCAGAAACACCGAACCAGATGTTGCCTTTTTTATCTTCATAAATACTTGTAACTTCATTATTTAGAAGTCCCTCACTAGTTGTGAAATTTTCAAAGGATTTCCCATCGTAATAATAAACGCCTGAGCCGATAGAACCGAACCACAAGTTGCCTTTTCTATCTTCTAAAACAGAAAAAAAGCGTGCCGAACTCACTTTACTTGTAATATTGGCAAAAGACTTTCCATCGTACCGAAAAATACCATCAAATGCCGCAATCCAAATGTTGCCTTTGCTATCTTGTATGATATTTCGGGAGATGCTTTCAGGTCCGTGGGAAGTGATTACCTCTTTGGTTTCAGAGTTGATAATAGTTTTTTTTCCTTCTGTTTGGTTTTGTCCACAGGAAGTGCAAAAAACAGATAGTAAGAACAGAGCAAATAATTTCACGATTTTTTTCATGTTTTATTTATCTTTTATTTTCGAGTATGTTTACCTAAAGTCCACCAAGCAAAAAACTGTAAATTTTCGTAGACGGTTCGTTTTTCACAGTGGCGTACAACTTGTATATACCAGCCATAAAGTGGCTACAATCCACCCAAATTAGGTCGGCTTTGTGCCATACCGCTAGTATTTCCTTTGCTAATTTATAAAAAAAAACTTATAAAATTGATTTTCAGGTTTGATAAATTGGTCTTGTGTTACTACGCTTCGCGTGAGAGATAGAAGCAAGCTACCGAAGTAGCGCGGATAGCCCGACAGCAGACAGGAAAAAGGGCCCTGACCGGACTGTTGCTAGCCCTTTTTTCTGGCTGGTGGCACGCCCAAATTAATACCTTTCAGATAAAACGCACTTCCCTTTTCCTGCTATTTAACTGCATAAAAAAATCCGCAACTGTAGACGTTTATCAAGAGCTGCGGATTCAACAAATTAAAAAATCTAAAAAACTACTAACTAAAAACTTTATTCGGGTTATATCCCAAGTAGGGCATTGCTTGTTCTTTGAAAACAACACCGTATTCTTCTAATTCTTTCAAAATAGGCAGATACACTTCTTTACGAATAGGAAGTTGTACTCCTGGCGTAGCAATTTTTCCGTTGAGAATAAGCAAAGTCGCCATAGCAACAGGCAAACCAACCGTTTTTGCCATAGCAGTATAGGTTTGATCTTCTCCTATACAAACCATTTTTGAATCTATTTGTTGCTCTTGACCGTTTAGTTCATACCCAAATTTATGGTACATGACAATCATGTCTTTGTCTTTAGGCTGAAGCGTCCAACTATCACTCAGGATTTTCTCCAGAATTTGAGCAGGTGTAGCATTTTTTAAACCTACTTTTTTATTGCGATTGAATAAATCCAATTCCAAAAGCTTGTCCCACATAATATCATCCTGATCTATTTTAAGAATCAAACGCATTTTGATTTCCACAGAATCCGTTGGATGATAGGGTAAAAAGGAATTCACAAATTGTCGGTAACTCATGTTTTCCGAATCTTCCATAACATAACTATCATCTGTCATACCTAATTGTACAAACATATTCCATGCTTTGGAAAATCCTACTTTACGAATAGTACCTCTATATAAGGTCAGCACATTATCGAGTCCGTAAACACTTCTATACTTTAGAGAATCTCTATTGGAATAGGCTTCAAATTTACCATATCCTTCTACTTCAAGAAACTCAGTTCTACGAAATAAATTTACATACGGAATGTACTTATAAGCACCTTCCTGAATAAATTTTGCTACTCCTCCCTGCCCGGCAAGAACAACATTTCGAGGTGCCCAGGTAAATTTATAATTCCATAAGTTTGTATCTGATTCTGGAGCCACAAGTCCACCACAAAAAGATTCAAACAAAAGCATTTTTCCCCCTTTATCTTTGATTTCGTCAATAACTTTCATGGCACTCATATGGTCAATCCCCGGATCAAGACCAATTTCATTCATGAAAACCAAATTTTTTTCTTTAGCTAAAGCATCCAATTCTTGCATCGCATCACTTACGTAAGATGCCGTAACCAAATGCTTTTTATAAACCACACAATCTTTGGCTACTTCAATATGCAAATGAGCCGGCAACATCGAAATAACGATATTGGCTTTTTGTATGGCCTCTTTTCTTTGACTTTCGTCAAAAATGTCTAAGGCTATTGGAGTTGCATTGGGATGATTATTAGTCTTTTTCTGAGCTAATTCCAACGACAAATCACCAATAATAAGATGTAAATTCTCTTTATTTGATTTATTTAAAAGATATTGTATCAGCGATGATGCTGATCTTCCTGCTCCAATGATTAGAATTGTTCTCATTTTTTTTTAAAAATTATAACACAAATATATTAATTTGTTGCATTTATAACAAATAGTATTTGCAGAAACATTAAATATTTTTCAATAAAAGCAAAAATAAATCACAAATTTAAACCAATAAAGAAATAAAATGACATGGAAAGTATCTAATAAAATTCTTTTAATTTGAATAGATAATAAGATACTTTTGTAATAAAAAATAGAACAAAAAAAATGGACAAGAAAATAATTTCCACAGGAGCAGTGTTTGGGATGATTGCAATAATTTTAGGTGCTTTTGGCGCGCATGCCCTAAAAAAAGTACTATCTATAGAACAACTTTCCACTTTTGAGACTGGAGTACGCTATCAAATGTACCATGCCTTATTTTTATTGTTTATTGGAACTGTAAATAGCCTATCCCAAAAAACAAAAAAAACTATTTATTATTTGGTCCTTTGGGGTGTATTTTTATTTTCCGGATCGATTTATTTATTGGCAACAAACGACCTCACTTCTTTTGATTTTAAAGCAATCGGATTTGTAACTCCCATCGGCGGACTCTTATTAATACTGGCTTGGGGAGTTTCACTATTTAATTTATTAAAGAAAAAATAAATAAATTTTTGACAATAAAAATGTTACCTGAAATATAATTTCTACCTTTGCAGTCTATAAAAGAAACACACACAACACTAAATTTATGGACAATAACACCCTTTTCACGCAATCGATTTCGTTAAAAGAATTAGGAATTGAAAATGCAACTATCCATTACCAGTTATCCCCTGATGAATTACATGAAATAACCATTCAATCAGGCCAAGGAATCGAAAGTTCTACTGGAGCACTTGCTATTAATACCGGTGAATATACCGGACGTTCTCCGCAAGACCGATTCATTGTAAAAGATAGTATTACTGAAAAACAAGTCTGGTGGGGAAAAGTAAACATCCCTTTCGAATCAGATGCTTTTGAAGCTTTATATAAAAAAGTAACTACTTATTTATCCAATAAAGAAGTTTTTGTTAGAGACTCCTATGTATGTGCAGATCCTAATTACAGATTAAACGTGAGAGTTGTCACTGAAACAGCCTGGGCAAATTTGTTTTGCTACAATATGTTTTTGAGACCAGAAATGGAAGAACTTGCACACTTTTCTCCGGAATGGACATTGCTATGCGTACCAAGTTTCCTCGCAGACCCAGCAGTTGATGGTACACGCCAAAGCAATTTCGCCATATTAGACTTTACAAGAAAAGTAGCTCTAATAGGCGGAACAGGATATACTGGTGAAATGAAAAAAGGGATTTTCTCTGCTTTGAATTTTATCTTGCCTGTTTTTAAAAATACATTGCCAATGCATTGCAGCGCTAATGTTGGTGATGAAGGAGATACCGCTATTTTCTTTGGTTTATCTGGAACCGGCAAAACTACTTTATCAGCCGATCCAAAAAGAAAACTTATTGGAGATGATGAGCATGGCTGGACGAATGAAAACACTGTTTTCAATTTTGAAGGAGGCTGCTATGCCAAAGTAGTAAACCTTTCTGAAGAAAATGAGCCAGATATTTTTAGAGCCATTAAAAAAGGAGCCATTTTAGAAAATGTAATTTTTAAAAAAGGAACTAATGAAGTAGATTTCCAAGATGTTTCTATAACACCAAATACAAGAGTAAGTTATCCAATCTATCATATTGACAATATTCAGCCAGGCTCTATTGGGAAAAATCCTAAAAATATATTTTTCTTAACTGCCGATTCTTTTGGTATTTTACCTCCAATTTCAAAATTAACACCGGGACAGGCCGCTTACCACTTTATTTCTGGATATACTGCAAAAGTTGCCGGAACTGAAGCTGGAATTACTGAGCCTCAACCTAATTTTTCTGCTTGTTTTGGTGCGCCTTTTATGCCATTACACCCAACAAAATATGCTGAAATGTTGAGCAAAAAAATGAAAGATGCCAATGTAAAAGTTTGGCTTATCAATACAGGTTGGACAGGCGGCCCTTACGGAATAGGAAGCCGAATGAAATTAAAATATACGCGAGCAATGATTACTGCCGCATTAAACGGGGAACTTGACAACGTAGCGTATGCGAATCACAAAGTATTCGGAATTGCAAAACCACAATCTTGCCCTAATGTTCCAAGTGAAATATTAAATCCAAGAAACACATGGGAAGATCCAGAACTATACGATAAAAAAGCGATTGAATTAGCACAGAAATTTAAAGCTAATTTTGCCAAATTTGAAGAATTTGCTAATGCCGAAATTATGGCAGGAGCTCCTTTAGTATAAGTTAATTATAATTCAAAAAAGGAAAAGAGCTGTTCGTTATGAGCAGCTCTTTTTTATTAATCCTGTATCGGTTTTTTCAGGACTAGACAAATACTTGGTAATTCATTACTTAAAAGAACTCTTTTCTTATAACAACAAAAGCTAATTCAAAACATATCAACTATTTATACCAATATTCGTTTTTTGGCGTTAAATTTGCATTCATCACACGAGCCTGAAAGGCGAACTGGCGAAGCAATCAATCAAAAAAATCAATCATGTTAAAACAATTTTTCATTCTCTGTTCGGGAGCCGACAAAAATCTTCTTGAAGGCTGTTCCGAGGGCGAACAAACCAAATATGTTGGTATTGGCGCCACCGTTTTCTTCACCGCCGTTATGGCTTTTATTGCCAGTGCTTATGCTCTTTTTACCGTTTTCGATAGCGTGTATCCCGCATTACTTTTTGGATTCGTATGGAGTTTACTTATTTTCAATTTGGATCGTTTTATTGTTTCCACTATCAAAAAAAGAGATCGTTTTGGGAGTGAATTTCTACAAGCAACACCCCGAATTATTTTGGCGGTTATTATTGCTATTGTAATTTCGAAACCATTGGAAATTAAAATTTTCGAAAAAGAAATTAACACTGTTTTATTGAAAGAAAAAAACGCCATGGCTTTGAATAACAAAAAAGAAGTGGCTAATTATTTCAAATCGGATTTAGACAAAAACAAGGCAGAAATTGCTGGTTTAAAATCGGAAATTACCAATAAAGAAAAAGAAGTCAATACCTTATACGAGACCTATATCACAGAGGCTGAAGGGACAAAAGGAACAATGAAACTGGGAAAAGGGCCAGTTTTTAAAGAAAAAATTGCCAAACACAATTTGGCTTCAGCCGAACTGGATACCATTAGAAAAAACAACTTGGCCAAAATTGCTGCATTAGAAAAAACATCCAAAACGCTTCAAACCAATTTAGACAAAAAAGTTACCGAAACCCAACCTATCATTGAAGGTTTCGATGGTTTAATGGCTAGAATCAATGCGTTGGATAAATTACCTTGGCCGCCTTCCTTTTTTATTATGTTGTTGTTTCTGGCTATAGAAACTTCTCCAATTATCGCCAAACTATTATCTCCAAAAGGAGAATATGATTTTAAACTGGAAGATTTGGAAACGGCTCTAAAAGCTACATTGGACCAAGACAAATACCAACGAAATTTACTGGTAAAAACCAGTGCTTCTATGCACGATAAAGTCTATGAAGATATTGCCCAAGATAAAAATCTATACGACCTACAGCGCAAAAAAGCGACTGAATTACTAGAATTACAAGCCCATAATTTTGTAGAAAAACAGAAAAGAACCCTTTAGTCTAAATGTTAGAAAGTCGAAAGTTATAAAGTCAAAAGATATCGTATTACCTTTTGACTTTATAACTTTCGACTTTAAGACTAATTACATATGACTCAAAATCTCTTTTTTGAAAGCATCATATTCCCCTTGCAAAATCAATCCGTTATCCAGTAATTTTTTATAATTCTGCAGTTTTTCAAAAAGTTCATCCTGCGACAATCCACTTAATCCATTTTCCTTTGGAGTCTCAGCTGAAGTGTTGAATTGCTCGTTTTCCATAGTATAAACTGGTGGCGTAACTGGCATTATTTCAGCAAAATTAGTTACTTCTTCCGTTTCCATTTCTTCGATAATTTCCACTTCTTCAATTGGAGCAACTGCAACTTCATCAATTATTGTTGCATTTGAAACAGCTCCACCTTTCAAAATATCCAATTGTTCTTTGGCATATGTGAAAATCTTTCGAGCTTGGATTTTAGGAATATAATCAATGGAAACCTCCATATTGGTTCTCGTTGTAAAAGAAAACTCGGAACCCAGAATATTTTCTTTTACAAAAGTTCCTTCTATCTCATCCCAAGTGTAATCAATAAAATTCATAGAAAGTCCCAGATTTTTTGGCTGACAAATGATAATTCGTTTATTAGTCATAACAATACTATCCGGAAGAACAGTAATTGCTGGTTTTTTCTGTACCGCGATATAACCTATTTCTTCGTTCTTCATCAATAAATCACTTAGTTTTGATGCGATTTTTTCGATGGCCTTTGGATCTTGTTCTTCGTTTAAAAACTTCTTAAATTGTTCTTTCATATGCTTATTTCTATTGCTTTTTATGGTCATATGTAATTCGCAGATACCTATTGGCATTTACATCGAAGTACTATTATGCTCATTTCATTTTTATGCTGAATTTATTCAGTATGTGTTTATAATTTTTATTCTAATTTTCTTCGCAAAAGTAATGCCTAATTTTCTAATTCTTGGATTTCACTCTGTATTTTCTTTGTTAAACTTTTGAAAACCAATTCGTAGGAATGATCTATTAGTTCTTTGAAAAAAGCATCTTGGACATCTCTATTTACAGCAATCGTGTTCCAATGAATTTTATTCATGTGAAATCCCGGTTGAATAGCATCGTATTCAGCGCGCAATTCCTGAGCGCGCTCCGGATCACATTTCAAATTCACCGATGGCTGTCCTTTTTCCCATTGACTTAAAGAAGACAAAGCAAACATTTTTCCGCCTACTTTAAAGACTAAAGTATCTTTATCAAAAGGAAAATGTTCGGTCACTCCTTTTTTAGAAAGGCAGTATTCGTAGTACGTTTCTAAGTTCATAAAATAATTTTTGATTGAAATAGTGATTCTTGATTTATGAGGTTTAGAAATCTGCAATCGTTAATCCGCATTCAAAAATCTTAAATCATATAGTATCGGTTTACTTGGACTCGCATCATTTTCGAAAGAAGCAATTTGCAAATTCAACAAATAACTTCCGTCTTTTACTTCATTTGGAACAAAAATCATCTCGGTAATCGTGCAATCCAATCGCGCATCCGCATTCAAATTATTGACATTTGTTACATTCCAAAAAGCTTTGTGCGCCAATAATTTCCCTTCATCATGCTCTTTATCGACACTTGGCAAATCAATTAATAAATGCTGAATCCCGCTTTCGCGAATGAAACGCGCAGCATCTTCATCCAGATAAGGCGGATTCGTATTCGAATATTTTAAATGTTTTTTTGATTCTAAATTGGGAATTGTTCGAATGACAATCGCTTCTCTTGGAACACCTAACTTCAATGTCACATCGAGCGCAGTCGAGATGCTATCCAAAGTAATGACCAAATCTTCTCCTTGTCTCTCCGGCACAACCGAAATCAATTCCGCCAAAAAGAAAAACTGTTTCAACGACTGATTAATACTATAAAATTTCCGTGTAATATGTCCCAGACATTCGGTGTGGGTTCCGTGTCCGTGTGGATTGAAAAAAATGTTATTGAAATTGGTAGATGACTTTCCTTCCGAAACTTTGCCAATCCATTCCCCAAAAACAACGGGTTCAATAACTGGTTTCTCGATATACCAAGCAATTGGATTTTCATCAGTATTCGTCAACGGAATCGAAATATCAATGGGTTTTGATAAATCTACTTCAAAGGTTTGGTTGTTATGTTGGATTGTTGCTAACACAAATTATTTTTTTATGCCGCGAAGGCGCTAAGGCGCAAAGTTCCGAATCAAACTTTACTTATTTCTTTGTGCCTTTGCGCCTTTGTGGCGGATTTTAACTATTCCAAATTTAAGTAAAATAAATCCGATGCAATTCCATCTGTCAAAAACTTTCCTTTTTTGGTAGGCTTCAAAATATTATTTTCGATATAAACTAAATCATCATCAAGGAATTTCTGAGCTTGTTTATTGAGATACTCCAAATATTCACTTCCAAATTCGGTTTCGATTCTATCCAAAGAAACACCCCAAATCGTTCGCAAACCCGTCATGACGTATTCGTTGTATCGATCAGCTGTCGAAAGGATTTCTATTTCATTAGGCAATTTATTTTCTTGAATGGATTTTAAATAAATCGAATTATTTGAAACATTCCAACTTCGGGAAATACCATTGTAACTGTGCGCCGAAGGACCAATTCCAATGTATTTCTTTCCTAACCAATACGCCGAATTGTTCTTAGAAAAATAATTGGCCTTTCCAAAATTCGATAATTCATAATGAATAAAATCATTGGCTTGGAGTGTTTCTACCAAAACAGCGAAATGTTCTTGGGCGACTTCATCTTTAGGAGCAGCAATTTTTCCCGTTTGAATCAATTTGTTCAATGTCGTTTTTGGTTCCACCGTCAAGGCATAACTCGAAATATGGGGAATACCAAAGGACAAAGCTGTTTCAATATTTTGTTTCCATTTCTCATTGCTCATTCCCGGAATTCCATAAATTAAGTCGATTGAAATATTATCAAAATACTTGGTAGCTTCTTCCAAACATTTTTGGGCTTCCGCTGAATTGTGAGCTCGGTTCATCAGTTGTAAATCTTCTTCAAAAAACGACTGAATCCCGATGCTTAAACGATTAATGGGACTTTTGGACAATTCGATAATTCGTTCACTTGACAAATCATCAGGATTGGCTTCAAGCGTAATTTCAGGATTTTCTGAAACTTTATAATTGCTATAAACTGCCGCAATTAAAAATTCAATTTCTCCGGATGTTAAAACAGAAGGTGTTCCACCGCCAAAATAAATGGTTTCAACAATTTGCTTCGCCTGTTCGCTTTCGCTCGGGTCATTCTCAAACTCACTTTTACGCATTTGAATTTCTTTGGCAATAGCCAAAACCATTTCTTCTTTCTTCTTCATCGAAGTCGAAAAATGGAAATCGCAGTAATGGCACGCCTGTTTGCAAAAAGGGATATGGATGTAGATTCCGCTCATTTATTAGTGTTCAGTTTAAAAAAAAGTGGTCAGTGGTCAGTTTTAAAAAAGTAGTCAGTGGTCCGTTTTGAGGAAGTGGTCAAATAATTACTGACCACTAAAATTCTGAACACTGAACACTTATTCCTTTTTGACTCCAAATTTCTCAGGGTTCAATATCATATAATTAATAAGTTTTCCAATTTCTAAACTTTCAGAAACAAATTCCTGATAAATACCTTCGGAAATATATCTACAAGACACCGCAAACTCTAACCAAACTTGAGTTTCTGAATTTTCTCCATCAGAATCGGTCAACTTACTATAAAAATGTTTTGGATAAATCCTCTTTCTATATGATTCAGCAATAGTTGCAGGAACACTCCTTGAAGAACGCCGAATTTGATCCGTTAATGAATAGGTTTCTTCCTTTGGAAATGATTTTGTTATTTCAAAAATCTTCATTGCTAATGCAAATGATTTTTTATAGGCTAATAAATCTTGAAATCTCATATATACATTTTAAAAACTGATCACACTAATTTAATCAAAACTACTGATTACTAAAAATCTGAACACTGATCACTAATTTTCTGCCCAACATAACTGAACACTTAAATACTGAACACTGATCACTTTTTTATTCGATCTTCATTTTGTTTTACAAATGCATCCCAACCGGTATAACTTTTAGCGCCAACCACTTTTCCCGAATTGAAAAAATGACAAACCGCTGCCGCCAATCCATCGGTACTATCGAGATTTCTTGGTAGTTCTTTCAAGCCTAATAATTGTTGGAGCATTTTGGCAACTTGCTCTTTACTGGCGTTTCCGTTGCCGGTTATCGCCATTTTTATTTTTTTAGGTTCGTATTCCGTAATTGGAATATCTCTCGAAAGTCCTGCCGCCATGGCCACGCCCTGTGCGCGTCCTAACTTCAACATGGATTGCACATTTTTACCAAAGAAAGGCGCTTCAATCGCAATTTCGTCAGGATTATGCGTGTCGATTAACTCTATGGTACGTTCAAAAATGATTTTCAGTTTTTGATAATGGTTGTCGTATTTGGACAATTGCAATTCGTTGAGTTGCAAAAATTCCATTTTTTTATTGATAACCTTTATCAGTCCAAAACCCATAATGGTTGTTCCTGGGTCAATTCCTAATATGATGCGTTCGTTTGCCAATTTTTATATTTAAACACGAATTTCACGAATTTTCACGAATTTATAATTCCTAAAAAAAATGAATTTCACAGATTTGAATTATTATTTAAAACTTTATGATTTCTGTAACCTTAAGGAATTTGAACTGTTTTTCCTTTACTTTGCAGTAATGATTCCAATTCCTCACAAAGCTAAGCAATTCCTCGTTCTTATAATCAAAGTTTTGATTGTGGGTGGCGCATTCTATTTTATTTACAATCAATTGGCGAATAATGACAAACTGGATTGGCAAAAATTCCTTGTTTTATTCAAGAAAAATCAGTCGGTTGGCGAAATCGCTTTTATTTTGTTGTTGAGTGTTTTTAATCGGTTTTTTGAAATTTTGAAGTGGCAGAATTTGGTCGGATTTATCCATAAAATATCGTTAGGCGAGGCAACTAAACAAGTTCTTGGCGCACTGACTGCCGGACTGTTTACTCCAAACGGCGTAGGCGAATATGCCGGAAAAGCATTGTTTTTTGAAAAAAAAGACACTAAAAACGTCATTTTTTTAAACCTGATTTGCAACGGAATCCAAATGATTTTGACCGTTATTTTTGGGATTTTCGGCTTATTGTATTTCAATGCACAGTACAATGTGATTACCACAAAAACCGTTGCGCTACTTTTTGGACTTCTAATACTGGTATTTCTTGTTTCTTTTCTCTTGAAAAAATTCACGATTAAAGGCTATTCCATCGAAAGACTGATTCATAAGATTAATGAAATTCCAAAACCCATTCATCAAAAAAACATCTTTTTAGCGATTTGTCGTTTCTTGGTTTTTTCACATCAATATTATTTTTTATTTATCGCTTTTGATGTTGATCTACCTTATCTAATAGTAATTGCCACGATTACAAGTGTTTATTTTTTGGCTTCCTCCTTACCTACTTTTCAGTTTTTGGACTTTGCCGTGAAAGGAAGTGTAGCCGTTTATTTCTTTGGAATTCTTGGCGTAAACGAATGGATAGTGATTTTTGTGACCACGCTCATGTGGTTCCTGAATGTGGTTTTACCGGTAGTGATTGGCAGTTATTATGTGTTGAATTTTAAAACTAAAAATCCAATATGATTTTTGTGTTGTACTTCATTATAATCCTCTATTGCTCGGCGATTGTCTTCTTAATTTATGGTTTCACCAAAATAAATACTATTGATTACATTGGTTTAAAGCCAAAAACAAAATTTTCGATTATAATCCCTTTTCGGAATGAAGCGGAGAATCTACCTGTTTTATTAGACAGTCTATCGAAGTTGAATTATCCGATGGAATTGTTTGAAGTGATTTTGGTCGATGACGAATCAACTGATGGTTTTAAAATTCAAAATTTAAAGTTTAAAGTTTCGGTCATAAAAATCATTCAGGTTTCAAACTCGCCCAAGAAAGATGCGATTGTAACTGCAATGCAAATCGTAAATACTAATTGGATTATCACCACTGATGCCGATTGCGTAGCCAATAAAAACTGGTTATTGACACTGGATAATTACATTCAGCTACATGCTGTTTCGATGATTGCCGGAGCGGTAACGTATGATTGCAATGATTCATTTCTGCATCATTTCCAACAATTGGATTTGGCTAGTTTACAAGGCGCTACAATCGGGAGTTTTGGAATTAAAAAAGAATTTATGTGTAATGGCGCCAACTTTGCCTACACCAAATCGTTTTTTCAAGAACTAAATGGCTTTAATGGAAATGATGGGATTGCAAGTGGCGATGATGTTTTCCTGTTGCAAAAAGCGATTGCCCAATTTCCTGAAAAAGTCCATTATTTGAAATCTGAAAATACCATTGTCATCACAAAACCATTGAATGATTGGAAATCGTTATTTTATCAACACGTTCGTTGGGCATCTAAAACAAGTTCCTATCAAAGCAGTTTCGGGAAAGGATTGGGAGTATTAGTTTTTATGGGAAATTTGTGCTGGATATTAGGTGTTGGGTCTTGGGTGTTAGGTTTGTTTGCGTTACCAAATATCTTTTTAATGTTTTTATCGAAGTTTACTGTTGATGCTGTTTTAATTTACAAGGCGAATCGTTTTTTGAATAAAAGCAAAATCCGCTATTTGATTTTGAGCAGTTTGTTATATCCTTTTTTTAGCGTAAGTGTAGCTTTGTATTCGTTGTTTGGAAAATATGAGTGGAAAGGGAGAAAGTTTAAATAGCAGCTCTCAGGTTGCAGATTGCAGAATATTAAACTACAATAGTTGTGATTTTAGACAAAAGCCCTAGCCCAGATGGAAACGGCATCCTTTTTCTTTTTTCTTTAAAAAGAAAAAGATATAGTGAACAGCTGGAAATAGCTCCTCCTTCGACTGCTCAGGATGACAAAACTACTCTACTTTTAGAATTACGGGAAGAATAAATTGTGTTTTTACAGGAATTCCGCGTTTGATGGCTGGATTTACTTTTGGAAAATCAACCAAACGCGCTTTTAGGATGCTGTCAATTTTAATTCTGTCGTAAGCCACGGAATCTTTTGGAAATTGCGGTTCGAATCGCATCGTGGCGTTAGGAAAAATAGTGACTTTTACTTCAATCGTGTCCAATTCCGGATAAAGAACAGAAAGGGTATCAACGCTCAGTTTTTGCTGAATCAGTTGTATTAAAACTTCAAAAAAACATTGTTGGCGTTGTATTTTATTCTCAATTTTTTCACAATCTACAACCGATGGAAATTCATCAACTTCTTTCCAGTTGATGGATTTCAGTTCCTTTTGCAACAATTCCTTTTCCGAAGGCACTTGCTTTTCGAAATATTGGCAGGAATTAAAAAGTATAATTACTAAAAAAAGGTAATAGTGCTTCAAGGTTTTGTTTTTCAATTGAACTAATATTTTATAAAAATACAATTATTTTTTTTGTGTTGCTTTAGAAAGCAAATAATCTTCATAGGTTTCAGCAAACCATTTCTTTTTGTTTTCGGCAGCAATTTCTTTTTGTTCCGGATATAATGCGACCAATCGATCTGAAAAAATAGCAATCTGAATCGTGTATTTATAGAATTCTTCCTTTGTTAATACTAAATTGGGATTGGCTTTTTTATCGAAAAATTCAAAAAAAAGTGCGTCAAACTGTTTCAAAGAAAAATTTGATACTTTTACTTTATTGGCATTATATAAATTTTCTTTCAAAAGAGCATCACCAGTATTCACCGTTTTCTCTTGGGCTTGTAAGGACTCCTGAGAAATCATGAAAAATAGCGTAATGGTAAATACTAAAATTATTTTTCTCATATTCGTTTAGAAAATAGACCTTGCTTCTTGGTTTTTCAAAATTACTAAAATAATTCTATGGATATATTACTTTTAATTCTTGGTTTTTCGTGCATGATTACAGGCATTTTTGGAAGCTTTTTGCCCGTTTTACCTGGACCAAGTATCAGCTGGGTTGGTTTACTGTTACTTTATTTCACGGATGCTGTACCAGCTAATTATTGGATTCTTGGAATTGCTTTATTGATTACTGTCGTTATTTCTGTTTTGGATTATGTTATTCCTTCCAGAGGAACCAAAAAATTCGGCGGCAGTTCCTATGGTATTTGGGGAACGAATATTGGTTTGATCATCGGAATTATTACTCCTATTCCTTTTGGTTTTCTAATAGGCCCCTTTGTTGGCGCTTTAATTGGAGAACTTATTTTCGATTCTAAAGATCACAAACGGGCTTTGAAAGCAGCCACCGGATCATTTATTGGTTTACTGGCTTCCAGTTTTATGAAATTTGTGGTTTGCGTGATGTATTTGGGATTGTTTCTAACGCTTGTCTGGCAGTATAAATCAGAATTATTTTAATTTATAAATATCCTTAAATCAAAAAAGCCTTTCAGTTACGAAAGGCTTTCCCCAATATTAGCGGTCTGGACGGGACTCGAACCCGCGACCCCATGCGTGACAGGCATGTATTCTAACCAACTGAACTACCAAACCTGCTTTATTTTTAAATCAAAAAAGCCATCCACAAAAGTGGAAAGCTTTTCATTGGTCTAACTACTAAACCCGCTACGAGTTACAAATTCATAGCAAACAACACAACTAGCTTTAGATACCTTATTGGGCAAAAAAGCCTTTCAGTTACGAAAGGCTTTCCCCAATATTAGCGGTCTGGACGGGACTCGAACCCGCGACCCCATGCGTGACAGGCATGTATTCTAACCAACTGAACTACCAAACCTGCTGCTTTATTGCGGTGGCAAAGATACAATAGATTTCCGTTTACGCAAGCGTTTTTTGAAAAAATATTTGATAAAAATTTGCCGTATCACCCAAAGTTTTGTTTTTCAACTAAGTATGTCATTAAAATTTTTTCGAAACTTTCACCTACGCCTACCGGAATGTACTTTATTCGGTTTTGCGCGCAGGTTAACGCCAGCTTCTTGAAGTAACTTTCTACCTGTTTTTCGTATTCTTCTTTCACATTATCTGCAAAAACTGCTACTTCTTCACCCGATTCCACATCAATAAACTTCCTTGGCGCGTTGTCAAAGTCAAAATTCAACTCCGTTTTGTTGTCAACAACATGAAATAAAACCACTTTATGCTTGTTGTGTTTCAAATGTTGCAGCGCATTAAACAGCGCTTCTTCTCCCGATGCTTCGGGACCGGATTGAAACATATCCGTAAAAAGAATAATCATCGAGCGGCGGTGGATTTTCTCCGCTATTTGATGCAAAAAAGTAATTGTGTCAGTACCTTTTTTGACTACAGGTTTTTCCAACAGCCCTTCAAGTGCATTCAAAATCATTCTGTGATGGCGATCACTGCCTTTTTCGGGCGCGTAGTATTCATATTTATCCGAAAAGACACTTAGTCCCACAGCATCGCGTTGCTTCTTTAAAAGATTCATCAAAACCGCCGAAGCCAAAACCGAAAATCCAATTTTGTTTTCATAGAACTGCCGATTCTCTTTTAATTTAGGATAATGCATCGATGAGGAATTATCAATGATGATGTGGCAACGCAAATTGGTCTCTTCCTCAAATCGTTTCGTGTACAAACGATCTGTTTTGGCAAACAACTTCCAATCGATGTGTTTCGTGCTTTCGCCTACATTATAGACTTTATGCTCTGCAAATTCAGCTGAAAATCCATGAAACGGACTTTTATGCATTCCCGAAATAAAACCTTCCACAACCTGATTGGCCAGCAACTCAAGATGCTGAAAACTGGAAATTTTTTCTATTTGCGATTCGATCTTCATATCTCAAAGATAATTTGAAAATTTGGAAATTTGGGGGATTTGAAAATACAATTTTAACACCATAAAAAAAAGGCTTGACTTTCGCCAAACCTTTCATCTGAATCCTTTACAGATTCTATGTAAATCTAATCTACCGATTACAACAAAGCGTCTAAACTATCCGCGTAGGTTTGTTTCGGAGCAACTCCTACTTGTTTCCCTACTACTTCTCCGTTATGAAAAACCAACACTGTTGGGATATTTCTCACTCCGTATTTTGCAGCAAATTCTTGATTTGCGTCAACATCAACTTTTCCTACTACTACTTTACCAGCGTATTCTTCGCTGATTTCGTCAATGATTGGCCCAACCATTCTACAAGGCCCACACCATGCTGCCCAAAAATCCACCATTACCGGTTTGTCTGATTTCAAAACCACTTCATCAAAAGTAGCGTCTGTTATTGCTAATGCCATATTTTTTTATTTAAACGTTTAAGGTTTCAAACCTGAGTACAAATTTAGAAATTAAAAACTAATCAAACACCATTCATAAATTAGTTTTGATTATAAGTGTATTGTCAATTGCTATTTTTCGCCATTAAGTCATTGCGAGGAACGTGGCAATCAGGAGCTATTTCCCGCTGTACGCTGTATCTTTCCTTGCCTAAAGAAGGCAATGAAAGGATGCCGCTTCCATCTGGGCTAGGGCTTTGTGCTCTAATTTAACCAATTGATTCTAACAGAACCCTTTGTCAAAGTTCAAAACTTTGACAAAGGTCATTAAAATTCAAAATCATTTAACTTATCATGACAAAAAATAAAATTATCTAAATCATCAAATAATTCAATAATTTCACTTCTCATAATATTAGTATCCGCTTTAGAAACTATAGCAGCATAAGATGAAAATTTATAGGTTTTGAAATCTATTTTTAGCTCGATTGGATTTTGATGAATATAAATCATCAGGTTTCTTAAATACTCTTCCGTTTCAATTTTTTTACGCTTAAAAGGCGACTCTAATAATGCTCCGTGACGGTTATTCACTTTATTATAGGATTGACTATAGGAACTTATAAATTTACTTATTTGCTTACTTGCAATTGAACTAAAAGAATGAAGTCCTTGATTTTGTAAAGTTTTGTCAAAGTTTGGAACTTTGGCAAAACTTTTAATCTTACTTTCAGATTTTATTTTTAAAACAAAATGGAAATGATTCGGCATCAAACAATATCCGTAGACATCACAAATGCCTAAAACATATTTTGAAAATTGTTTTAGAAAAAAAACATAGTTTTCTTGATTTTCAAAAATTTTGTTGCTGTTAATTCCACGATTATAAATGTGATAAAAGCAATCGGGTTCTAAATTTTGAACTCTAATATCCATTTTTTTAATTTTTCTGACCTTTAAAAAGTTTGTGAAAGTTTGGAACTTTTTCACAAATACCTTTGAACACCTTTGTCAAAGTTCCAAACTTTGACAAAGGTAAAAACTAGCTAAATCTTAATTCAACTTAAAGTTAATTTGCATTTTCTCTAACTCCACCAGCAATTCATTTGAGATTTTGATTTTCAATTTTCTGCTCGGCATAGTCAACTTGGTTACAACCTTAATTTCTTCGACTTCTTCTACTTTTGCTTCGGAATTTGTCTCTGGGATTTCGAGAGCTTCCATTTCAGAATCTTCATTTTCGTCGACAAAAGCTACCTCTTCATTTTCTATTTCAACAGGAGCAACAGCAACGAGTCGTTTCGTTTTTTCCAATTCCATGATTTCAAAAGACACTGTATTATCCCCTTTATTCTCTTGAAAAAGGTGGCTTAATTTATGGATAAAATCATTTTCTAAATCCTTAATATTTAATAATAAAATTAATTTTTTAGCAAAGGTTTCTAACACATCTTGCAATTGCTTTACCTCCACAAATTGCAATCTTGGCTCTCCTTTTTTACCGGTATCCCGGTCTGTCCAGCCTTCTTTTACCATCACTTTCATAAAGGTAAAATTATTTTGAATAAAGAAATGGCGGAATTTTAAATACTCTTCGCCAAAAATTCGAAACTCATAACTTTCGTCATACCCTTCTAATGTAAACATGCCCCAACCTTTTCCATTCTTGGCCACACGGTGTTGCACATTATTGATAATTCCTCCAAAAGTCAGACTTTTGCTGACATGAAGTTCCATGTTTTTCAACACTTCCAGCTTGGCATTACAAAAATATTTCATTTCAAATTTGTAATCATCCAGCGGATGTCCTGAGATGTAAATCCCAACAACCTCTTTTTCTTTAGCGAGTTTTTCCATCGTACTCCAATCCTCGCAAGGCGGCACGACAGGTTCTGCGATTTGCACTTCGCTGGTATCGCCAAACAAACTTACTTGCGATGAATTTTCATTCTCCTGAAACTTCGATCCATACCGAATCGCTTTTTCATAAAAGGTAATTCCATCGCCATCATCATGAAAATATTGTGCTCTTGTTGTTCCTAAAAACGAATCAAAACCCCCAGCTAAAGCCAGATTCTCCAATGCTTTTTTATTCGCTGCACGCAAATCAATACGCTTGGTCAAATCGAAAATCGACTTGTATCTTCCGTCTTTTCTTTTCTCTACAATCGTTGCCACAGCACCAGAGCCGACTCCTTTAATTGCTCCCATCCCAAAACGCACCGCATAATCATCATTTACAGTGAATTTATAAAACGACTCATTCACATCGGGTCCCAAAACCTGTAATCCCATACGCTTACACTCTTCCATAAAGAAAGAAACCTGTTTAATATCGCTCATGTTATTAGACAAAACCGCAGCCATATATTCAGCAGGATAATTGGCTTTCAAATAGGCCGTTTGATACGCAATCCAAGCGTAACAAGTGGAATGCGATTTATTAAACGCGTATTCCGCAAAAGCTTTCCAGTCATTCCAAATTTTCTCTAATTTATCTTTAGCATGCCCTTTTGCCATAGCTTGCGAGATGAATTTTGGTTCCATTTTTGCCAAAACATCAATCATCTTCTTACCCATCGCTTTACGCAAAACGTCGGCATCCCCTTTGGAGAAATCTGCCAATTTTTGGGACAAAAGCATTACTTGTTCTTGGTAAACGGTAATTCCGTAGGTATCTTTCAGCAATTCTTCGCAGTCATCCAAATCATATTCGATAGGCTCTTCCCCGTTTTTCCGTTTAATAAAACTCGGGATATAGGCAATCGGTCCCGGACGATACAATGCATTCATGGCAATCAAATCAGGAAATACTGTCGGCTTTAATTCCTTCATGTATTTCTGCATTCCTGGACTCTCATATTGAAAAATCCCCACCGTTTCTCCTCGTTGAAACAGTTCGTATGTCTTTAAATCATCAATAGGGAATTCATCAGGATTGAGATCGATTCCCGTTCTGTATTTTACTAATTTGACGGTATCTTTTATCAAGGTTAGGGTCTTCAAACCCAAGAAGTCCATCTTCAACAAACCGGCACTTTCTACTACCGAGTTGTCAAATTGAGTCACATACAAATCGGAATCTTTGGCAGTAGCCACAGGAACAAAATTCGTAATATCGCTTGGCGTAATAATCACTCCACAAGCGTGAATCCCAGTATTTCTTAGATTTCCTTCTAAAACTTTGGCTTGCTGAATGGTTTCTCCACCCAAATCGCTTTCATTAGCAAGACCTATTAATTCTTTTATTTTATCGTATTCTTCCGGACGAACCGCTTTCCTAATTATATCTTCTTTTTCATTCAAAAAACGTGCTAAATTCCACTTAGACGGCATCATGCCCGGAATCAATTTGGCAATTTTATCGGCTTCAAATAAAGGTAAATCCAAAACACGAGCCGTATCACGAATCGCCGATTTCGTTGCCATTTTACCATAGGTGATAATTTGTGCCACTTGTTTCGAGCCGTATTTTCGAATCACATAATCCATTACGCTGCTTCGTCCCTCATCATCAAAATCGATATCAATATCGGGCAGTGACACACGATCCGGATTCAGGAAACGCTCAAAAAGCAGGTTGTACATTAACGGGTCAATGTTGGTGATTTTTAAACAATACGCCACTACTGAACCCGCAGCGGATCCCCGACCAGGACCTACTGAAACTCCCATACTTCTCGCTTCGGCAATTAAATCCTGTACAATCAGGAAATATCCCGGATAACCGGAATTCGATATGGTCAATAATTCAAAATCCAGTCGTTCTTGAATTTCAGGTGTAATTTCCTTGTAACGGCGATTAGCTCCTTCAAAAGTCAAATGCCTTAAATAAGCATTTTCACCTCGTACTCCGCCATCAACTGCATCTTCGGGATTATTAAATTCAACAGGAATCTCAAATTTTGGAAGTAAAACTTCACGAGCCAAATCGAAAATTTCAATTTTATCCACAATCTCCGAAATATTCGAAATCGCTTCAGGCAAATTATTGAAGAGCTGTTTCATTTCGTCTCCCGACTTGAAATAGTATTCCTGATTGGGCAATCCATAGCGATACCCACGACCACGACCTATAGGCGTAGTTTGTTTTTCACCGTCACGTACACAAAGCAAAATATCGTGTGCATTCGAATTTTCTTTGTCTATATAAAAGGTATTGTTCGTCGCTATAATCTTGACATCATGCTTTCTTGCCAATGAAATCAAAGACGCATTCACCCGATTCTCATCTTCCTGATTGTGACGCATCACCTCAATATAAAAATCTTCCTTGAACTCATTTTTCCACCAAAGCAACGCATCTTCGGCTTGGTTTTCACCAATATTTAAAATCTTATTTGGGATTTCGCCATACAAGTTTCCAGACAAAACAATAATATCTTCTTTGAATTCCTGAATGACTTTCCTGTCGATTCTTGGAACATAATAAAATCCTTCCGTATAAGCGATGGAAGACATTTTAGCCAAATTATGATAGCCTTTTTTGGTCTTCGCCAAAAGCACTATTTGGTACCCATTGTCTTTTACCGACTTGTTGTTATGGTCTTCACAAACAAAAAATTCGCAACCTACAATCGGTTTCATCGGGACTTCTGTAGGTTCTTCACCATTTGCGACAGCGGTTTTATTCTTGGCTTCAGCGGCTTTATTATGGTATAAAATATCGCGAACAAAATGAAAAGCACCCATCAAATTCGCATGATCCGTCATGGCAACCGCAGGCATTTTTTGTTGTGCCGCCGCTTTTACTAATGCCGCAATACTTATGGTAGATTGCAAGACCGAAAATTGCGTATGATTGTGCAAATGCACGAAATCAGTATCAATAAGCACCTTTTTATTCTCAGAAAGCTCTTCTCTTGAAACTGCCGGAGCTTGTTTTTCTCCAAACTGCTGCCGAATTTTTTCAGAAGCTTCCTTAAGATTGATATGTTTTAAACCAATAAGCTTAATCTCGCTTGGATTCTTATTTTGGAAGTCTTTAAAATAGCCAATTTCTACATCGAGTTCTTCTTTTGTAAAAACATCGCGACGAATTAATTCTAAAAAACAACGCGTGGTTGCCTCGACATCGGCAGTCGCGTTATGTGCTTCTGCAAAAGGTTTATTAAAAAGATAACTATGTAATTCCGTTAACGTAGGTAATTTGAATTTCCCTCCTCGACCACCCGGCAATTTTAATAAGGAAGCGGTAACTTCAGTACACGTATCCAGAATAGGCATGGAACTCATTTGGCTTTCAACCCCCATCCTGTAAAATTCGCAACCCATGATATTGATATCAAAACCTAAATTCTGACCAACAATAAATTTGGCTTTACCTAAAGCCATATTGAACTTTTCTAAAACTTCTGCCAACGAAATCCCATTGGCTTCAGCCAATTCCGTAGAAATACCGTGAATTCGTTCCGCATCATAAGGAATATTAAAACCTTCGGGCTTGACCAAATAATCCTGATGCTCCACGAGTTTTCCCATATCGTCATGCAACTGCCAGGCGATTTGAATACAACGCGGCCAGTTATCCGTATCTGAAATGGGAGCGCCCCAACGCTTTGGTAATCCTGTGGTTTCGGTATCGAATATTAAGTACATAAATCCCCTCCCAGCCCTCCCTGAAGGAGAGGGGGCCTAAACCTATAGATTCAGACCGTGTATTTAACTGGTTTTAAACACTTTAAATTTATAATAAATCACAAAAAATGAATTCCAAATTTAGGTTTTTTTTAGGCGACTGAAAAGGGAAGTTATGAACAAAAAAAAAGTCTTGATTATTACTCAAGACCTTCAATATAAATTTTAAAAAAAAATCGGATTTATTTAAAATTCCATCCAAATGCTATACCAAATGCTACTGGTCGAATTTTCGCGTTTTTATCAGTACTATACAATCCATTAGCTTTTCTATCTACAATAGAGGTTGGATTATAACCTATATAAGATTCATCTTTTCCTTGGTCGAGAATAGAACCATAGCCATTTTCAAGAAACATCGCTGCATATAACGCATTCTTTACTCCCATATCAAATGTAAAACCTAATTCAAACATACTCATCACAGTACCCTTAGTTTGATATTCACCAGAAGCTGAATAATTATCATGACCACCAAAACCATATTCTGGCAAATCATTAATATTCAAATTAACATCTGGATAATAAGCAGTACCATTTACATAATTTGCTGTTGCTTTTATTTTATAATTTACAGGCAAAAAGTATTTAGCTCCTGCCCTAAAATTAAAATCAATTCCTTTATTAATATTCGTTTTATACTGCAAGAAAAGCGGAATTTGAATAGCATGAAGTGTTTGCTTTTCATTATAATTACTTGTCGTAACATTATAAACAAATGCAGAACTTGAAGGATCAACCTCATAATTAGTAAGAGTTTCCGACGAATTATTCAAAGAAACTTCTTGTTTATATTGAGAAAATTCCACCCCAGTCCCAATTCCGATATGATTTGTTAAAGAATAGACATAACCCGCTTTTAATGCTCCACCAAGTCTATTACCCGCTATTGTTCCTTTAACATCACTTTGAATATTCCCTATTCCTGTTTGTACACCTACATAAAACTGAGCAGCCATTCCTTGAGAAATTAGAAAGACTGAAGTTCCTATTATGTTTTTAATATTAAATTTCATACTTATATTTTTTTGCATTAGAATAATCCATCCTCATTTATACCAAATGAGGATTTCATACTCTTAATTATTTAATTTTTAACTAGAAGATTTTTTGTAAAATATTTACCATTTGCTAAAGTCATTTTAACAATATAAATACCCTCAGCCATTGGAGCTTTTAAAGTCACCGTGTTTTCACTAGTAGTTTTATTCTCGATTAACAATCCACCTACGCTATATACTTCAATATGCGCATTCTGTAATCTTGAAGAAGACACATTTGTAATAAGTTCATAACTTGAATTAGTTTTAACTGGATTAGGGACAATTTTTATATATTCCTCTTCAACTGTTGGAGATAAAATTAATGGACAAGTATTAATTAATGTTCCGTCTAATTTTGTTGCGACTACATAATAAGTTCCATTTAAAGCTCCACTTTCTTTAAAATATTGAGCAGTTTGACTTGGAACTAAAACTCCATTTTTATACCAACTATAGGATTTAAAACTCTCAGAACTATTGTCAAAGAAGATAATATCTTCAAAGTGTTTTCTAATTAAATTTGGTTGACTGATTACAACTGGCAACACTACTACTGGAGCAGCATTATAATTATTATTGCCCCCTTGTGAGGCAGTAATAGTTGCAGAACCGTAATTCTTGACGACTAATAAACCATTTGAAATTGTTGCAATATTACTATTAGAAGAAGAATAACTTACAGGCAAACCACTACTAGAAGTAGCCGTTAAAATAACTGTCGTCTCTCCATCACAACCTTGTCCCAAAGTTTGGCCCCAAGTAATTGTCTGATCTGCCTTAGTAATGATAAAGTTATCACCAATATAAGTAATACTGTAATTTGAACCCGCACTTAAACTGCCTTGTGCAATAGCATAAGTGCCTACATTCTCTCCAGTCACTCTTGTCAAAGATCCAGTAAATGAATCTCCACTTACTAAACTTGGTAAAAATGAATACGTCAAAGTAGGATTAACAGTACCATATACTTTTGTCTGTGAAGCATTAGCTGTTACTGTAATTGACTTGGCTGTGATAGTAAAGTCTTTACTAGCATAAGTAATGGTATAATTTGATCCTGCACTCAAACTTCCTTGTGTAATAGCATAAGTTCCTACATTCTCTCCAGTCACTCTTGTTAAAGATCCAGTAAATGAATCTCCACTTACTAAACTTGGCGAAACTGTATAAGCAAAAACAGGATTAGATGCACCATAAACTTTTGTCTGCAAAGCAGTAGCCGTAACTGTAATAGGTTTTGCTGTAATAACAAAGTCTTTACTAACATAAGTAATAGCATAATTTGAACCTGCACTCAAACTTCCTTGTGTAATAGCATAAGTCCCTATATTCTCTCCAGTCACTCTTGTTAAAGCTCCTGTAAAGGTATCGCTTCCTACTAAACTTGGCGAAACTGTATAAGCAAAGACAGGATCAACAGTACCATAAACTTTTGCCTGAGAAGCAGTAGCCGTAACTG
The DNA here is from genome assembly GCF_007097265.1 of Flavobacterium gawalongense. Taxonomy (GTDB): domain Bacteria; phylum Bacteroidota; class Bacteroidia; order Flavobacteriales; family Flavobacteriaceae; genus Flavobacterium; species Flavobacterium gawalongense. The sequence goes on from NZ_VJZP01000002.1 coordinate 191,320, forward strand.
TAATTGGCTTGGCTGCAATAGAAAAGTCCTTACTAACATAAGTAATCGTATAATTAGAACCAGCACTCAAACTTCCTTGTGTAATAGCATAAGTTCCTGCATTCTCTCCAGTCGCTCTTGTTAAAGCTCCTGCAAATGTATCGCTTCCTACTAAACTTGGAGAAACGGCGTAAGTGAAAGTTGGGTCAACAGCACCATATACTTTAGTTTGCGAAGCATCAGCGGTAACTGTTATCGGTTTTGCCGTGATGGTAAAATCTTTCGATACATAAGTCATCAAATACTTATTCCCGGCAGAAAGAGTCCCTACATTGATTGTGTAATTTCCAATATTTTCACCAGCAACTCTTGTTAAAGCACCAGTAAATGAATCACCACTTACCAAACTTGGCGAAACTGTATAAGTATAAACAGGATTATTCTCTCCGTATATTTTAGATTGAGAGGCTGTTGCAGTAACAGTAATTGGGATTTGAGGTGTAATTGTCAATGCCAAATTTTCAGTATGACAACCAGTAACAACCGAATAGTTTCCGCTTGCCGTGTAGGCTGTTCCGTTTACTGACCAAATATAACTATCGTAAACCGAAATTGTTGTCGTATTGGCGGTACTTGGTGTAATTGTCAATGCCAAATTTTCAGTATGACAACCAGTAACAACTGAATAGTTTCCACTTGCCGTGTAGGCTGTTCCGTTTACTGACCAAGTATAGCTATCGCAAGCCGAAGCTGTTGTTGTATTGCTTGTGCTTGGTGTAATTGTCAATGCCAAATTTTCAGTATGACAACCAGTAACAACTGAATAGTTTCCGCTTGCCGTGTAGGCTATTCCATTTACTGACCAAATATAACTATCGCAAACCGAAATTGTTGTCGTATTGGCGGTACTTGGTGTAATTGTCAATGCCAAATTTTCAGTATGGCAACCAGTAACAACTGAATAGTTCCCACTTGCTGTGTAGGCTGTTCCATTTACTGACCAAGTATAACTATCACAGGCCGAAGCCGTTGTTGTATTACTTGTGCTAGGCGTAATTGTCAATGCCAAAATTTCAGTATGACAACCAGTAACAACTGAATAGTTTCCGCCTGCCGTGTAGGCCGTTCCGTTTACAGGCCAAGTATAACTATCACAAGCCGATATTGTTGTAGTATTTGATGAAGTTGGCAGAACGGTTAAAATAAAACTATTTTCATTGGTACAATTTGGAATTGTTCCTGATTCTGCATAAACATAAATTTTCTGTGAAGAAGTTATTACATCTCCAGCAAATAAGGCAGTTCCGCCACCATTTGCTCCTGTAAAATAATTCCCGACTGTAAGTGCAGGCAATCTATAAGAGCCACACACAGTATTGTTTTCCGGAGCATCGGCAACGGCAACTGGATGTATTGTTATTGATACAGGAACATAATCACTTTCGCAATTATTGTCATAAGTATTCACATAATAAGTGTTTGTACCAAACAACAAAGCCACGTCAGACGAAAGAGCATCAGCTCCCAATTCGGTAATCCATTGGGTATTTGGGTATTCAGCTTCAAGATCTGCTATAGTTGTGTTACCACATAAACTTATTGGGTTTATTACTGGTGCGGCAGGTCTTTGTGCTATGGCAACTTGAACCTCACTTCTTGGTCCTTCGCAACCGTTTATTGTTTGAGACACAAAATAAGTTCCAGCGATTAATGGGGCAGTTTTATCTATTTCTGAGTTTCCGTTTTGTGCATCGTAATAATGTACAGTTTCGGATCTACCATAAATGTTTTCAATTATTAATCCTGTACAATAGGTATACAAATTGCTCGGCATTACTATAGCTGGTAAAGGTTTAATGGTTACCGCAAAACTATTTTCATTGGTACAATTTGGGTTTTGTCTCGTTTCTGCCCACACGTATATTGTTTGGGTTTCCGTTATTACTGTTCCTGGTTCCAAATAACCAATACCGTTTGGTGCCGAATAAAAATCACCATTTGTAGGCGTTGGCAATGTATAAGAACCACAGGCGGTTACGTCTGCCGGGGCATCAACAATTGGAAGAGGTATAATCGAAACCGAAAAACTATTTTCAGCAGTACAATTTGGGGTAGTACTTGATTCCGCATATACATAAATAGTTCGAGATCCACTGGTAAATACCTCTCCAGCAAACAAAGCTACACCACCACCATTAGGCTCGGAGAAATAATTCCCGACTGTGAGTGCTGGCAAAGTATAAGAACCACAAGCGCCTACATTTACTGGAGTATCTAAAACGGGTGTTTTATTTATAGTTAAATTTAAAACTTGTGTATCGCAACCGATTGCATATGTATAAGTCCCGCTTGATGTATAATTTTTTCCGTTTGCCGACCAAGTGTAATTATCACATGCAGATTCTGTGGTTGTAGATGTTGTGCCCAAAGAATAAACTGCCGAATTATCTTTATCCCAATTACCAATTCTGGAATTATCATTGGCTTTATCGATGTCATTAACAGTAATACAAGATAATGTTGGTATTCGAAAACAAGTCAAACTATACAAATTAGGCATTTTTGATACATTTAATGCGGAAATTTTGGTTACGCTGCACATAAGCACTTGCATATTTGTAGTGCCGTTCAGATCCAATTCTGTAATCGGATTATCACTACAATCTAAGAACTCTAATCTCGTCAATCCTGTTACGTTCAAAGTTGTCATATGATTCCCGTTAGCATTTATTTGCGTTAAAGAAGCATTACCACTTAGGTCTAATGCAGCAATAGGATTGTTATCAATTGTCAGTCTTTCCAATCTTGTAAAACCTTTGATTCCTGTTAAATCATGAATACCAACACCTATAAGATATAAGCTGGTAACATTAGCAATATTCACAGTTAGAACCTTGTTATCAATTACATCGTCATAACCCAAATCAATCAATTTTTGTTCGAATCGTGGGTCTGGAATAAAAGTAAAACCTGCAGGCATAGCACCTACAATTATATTTACAGCAAGCCTGTCGCTTTCGCATTGACTATTGGTATCCGTAAAGGTTTTTGTTTGGCTTACATAATAGTTTTTTGTTTCGAGCAAAGTGGTAGTTGACAAAGGTTCTCCACCTATAGCATCGGCATACCATTGTACTGATTCTCCTTGAACAATTGCAATATCGGCAATTGTTGAACCATCGGGTTTTAATTGAGAAAACACTTTAGGCAAAGGAACAATACTTAAATTTAAGTAATGAGTTATACACCCATCATCAAAACTAGGATTGGAAGATTCCGTGTAAGTTTTTCCATCCAAAGGCCAAGTATAACTTCTGCAGGCATTAACACTGGTCTCTTCTGTATCTTTGATCGTAACTGTAATTTTTTTTCTGAGACCTTCTCCACAAGGATAAGCAGTTTGAGCCACATAGTAATCACGCTCTGTTAATACACTTGCACTAGGCAAAGGATCAACGTCAGTTTCAGAAAGATACCATTTGATATTGCTACCTCCGCCATTAGCAGTGGCTACCAAATTGGCAACTGTTGGAGTAGTTCTAGCGCAAAAGCTTTGGTCTACAGCTATAGGCAATGGTGACGGATTAACAAAAGCATCATATTTGAGCCTAGCACTTTCGCAACCGTTTTCAGTTTGACTTACATAATATGATAAATTTGTACTAACGGGTGCTATGGCAACACTCAAATCCAGGGGAGTTCCTCCAGTTGCGTCGGCATACCATTTCAAATCCGATCCAGTTACAAAAGCATTGATAGTGGCAAGGGTTGGACTGGTTTTTTCGCATAAAGTTCTGCCACCAGGTACCAAATTGTTAATAACGGGAGCTGTAGTTACAGTAACGGCAACTTCTGTTCTTGGACTTTCGCAAGTACTAGTTGTTTGTGTAACATAATAAGTACCTGTTGCTAGTGAAGTAGAAGTTGTCAATGCTATTCCATCAGTTGAAACATCGTACCATTTTATTCCTGTTCCAGTTGCAATCAAACCAGCAACTGTTGCTGATTCACAAAAAGTTTGATGAGTAACTACTGATAATAAACTAAATGCTGAACTTGTCGAACCAGTTGTAATGGCACCAGTAGACACCCAGTTGGATGTTGTACCACTTAATTCAAAATTAATAAGCATACCTGTGTTACTATTTCCGCTTGAGTCTGTCAATTCATTTATATCCGTATTAATTTCAGAAGCAGCACCTTGATTGAATTTATAATAAGCCACTAAACCGGATTGTCCTGTTGATAGCTCACCATCCATATTGTTCTGAATTTCACACTGGGTTAAAGCACGATTCCAGATACGAACTTCGTCTATTTGTCCATCAAAAAAGCGGCTATTAGCCCATCCGCCCATTTCGATTGCCATTCCTGCAGGAATAGTTACAGGATTGGATACAGCAACTGTGTTTATTAAATTACCATTCACATAAAAAGTTATAGAAGCACTAGATTTCGAATAAACTGCGGCAACATGATACCAATTATTTATTTCAAAATCAAATCCAGCAGTATAGTTTTTTCCGTTAAAATCGAAATGCAACACCCCTTCTAGTAATTGAAAATGAATACTGCCGGTAGTCCATACAGTATGATTTAAAATAGACCTAAAACCTGTCAAATTTTTGGGATAAATCCAAGCTTCATAAGTTAAATCGTCTGTTGCCGGTAGTGATGATGGCAATACTACCTGATCATTTACACCATCAAAATTTAATGCGGCACCTTGAATTGCACCCATTTTATGTACAAAAATATCTTGACTACCTGCAGGCGTGAGTGAGTAAACCCCTACGTTAGGGTCAAAATCTGTTGTTCCTGAAAAATAACCTGTGGTATATACATTGCCAACAGCATCTGTACTTATGCCAAACCCAATATCACTAACAGTACTCCCCATTGCTTTTGCCCAAACCAGATTGCCTGTCGCGTCTAGTTTTGTAACAAAAACATCGGCAAAACCAGCAGACGTGAGGTTGGAAACACCTGCATTAGGGTCAAAATCTACTGTTCCTTGAAAATAACCTGTGGTATATACATTTCCAACAGCATCGGTACTTATGCCATACCCAATATCAGAACTAGTACCACCCATTGCTTTTGCCCAAACCAGATTGCCTGTTGCATCTAGTTTTGAAACAAAAATATCTTGTCCACCAGCAGACGTGAGGCTGGAAACCCCAGCATTGGGGTCAAAATCTACTGTTCCAGTAAAATAACCTGTGGTATATACATTGCCAGCAGCATCGCTACTTATGCCATACCCTATATCAGTATTAATACCCCCCATTGCTTTTGCCCAAACCAGATTGCCTGTTGCATCTAGTTTTGAAACAAAAATATCTTGTCCACCAGCAGACGTGAGGCTGGAAACCCCAGCATTGGGGTCAAAATCTACTGTTCCAGTAAAATAACCTGTGGTATATACATTGCC
>NZ_VJZP01000002.1:196741-215992 GCF_007097265.1 Flavobacterium gawalongense
AGACGTGAGGCTGGAAACCCCAGCATTGGGGTCAAAATCTACTGTTCCAGTAAAATAACCTGTGGTATATACATTGCCGGCAGCATCTGTAGTTATGCCGTACCCAGCATCACTAGCAATACCCCCCATTGCTTTTGCCCAAACCAGATTGCCTGTTGTATCTAGTTTTGAAACAAAAATATCTTGAACACCAGCAGACGTGAGGTTAGAAACCCCTGCATTGGGGTCAAAATCTACTGTTCCAGCAAAATAGCCTGTGGTATATACATTTCCGGCCGCATCTGTACTTATGCCATTTCCAAAATCACTAGCAGTACCTCCCATTGCTTTTGCCCAAACCAGATTGCCTGCCACATCTAGTTTTGTAACAAAAATATCTTGAACACCAGCAGACGTTAGATTGAAAATCCCTGCATTGGGGTCAAAATCGGCTGTTCCTTGAAAATAACCATTGATATATACATTCCCAGCAGCATCAGTACTTATGCCTTGTCCAATATCACTAACAGTACTCCCCATTGCTTTTGCCCAAACCAGATTGCCTGTCGCGTCTAGTTTTGTAACAAAAACATCGGTACTACCTGCAGACGTGAGGTTGTAAACTCCTGCACTAGGATCAAAATCGGCTGTTCCTTGAAAATAACCTGTGGTATATACATTGCCAACAGCATCTACAGCAATACTTTTTGAAACATCAATACCGGTACCACCCATTTGTTTTGCCCAAGCTAGATTGGGGCTTTGGGCTTGTACTTTTGTAATACTTAGCAGCATAAAAAACAAGAGCATTAGTATTGTTTTTGTCCAAAATTTCCCTTTTATAAAGGAGAGCTTTGGTTTTTGGAGTAAATGTATGTTCATAAAATAATAATTAAAATTAATTTTTTAAAAAGTTGTTTTTGATTGTTGTAACAATCTTTTAAGTATAGTTGACAGTACTATTACTTGGCGCATTAAAATCATCGGGACCGAGTGGTTTGAAGGTTTGCGCCCATGCACCTGTACTTGCAAAGAAGAGCAATGCAAGGGTGAAAATCTTTAAAATGTTAAATCTCGCATCATTTATTATGCGATACGGTTGATGTATCATGTTTTCTTTTTTTTAAATTAACTTAAAAACGGGGCAAACGTAGATATTAAAAAAATGCCATGATTGTAAAAATGTCGCCTAGCCAAAAACACAAAAGCCTTTAAAAGCAATGATAAATGGTTAATGAATTTTTTAAACAAAAAGCCCTACATCCCAAATTTATCGGGAAGTAGGGCTTTTTCAATTACGAATTAAAAATTACGACCAACTAATTCCGTAATTCGTAAGGGTTGTTACATTTTAGGTTCTATTTTCAAAAATCAGGTTCAGGTTCTTTTCATTACTATTTTTATCGAGCATGAAGAATTCTTTCATTTCGGTAGGGGTTTTACCGGTAAATTTTTTGAATGTTTTTATCATGTGTGCTTGGTCGTAAAAATCATTTTCATGGGCAAATGTGATGCCATCAATAATACCATTGGTTTTCAAAGTTTGCATCATCATTTGAAAGCGAAGTAGTTCTTGGTATTTTTTTATGCTGATGCCGGTATGTTTTTTAAACTCGTCAAATAGATGTTGGCGACCATAGCCGATTTCTTTTTCAAGTTGTTTGAGTGTGATGTTGGGCGTGTTGTCGCACTTTTCCTTTACCGATAATCCAATGTTATTTTGTTTATAAGCACTATGCTTTATTTTATTTAATATCCATTTTTCTGCAATTTGAAGCCGTGCCTGAAAACTTTTGGCTTCTATCAATTGGTGCCAAATTTCATCGAATTCGCGCTTGTGTAAATTTCCATCGATAGATTGATCGGTCAGTTCTGAACTTGGAATCTGAAAGAGCGAATGAAAAACTTCAGGGTGAAAACTTATTATCATACAATCTGTCTGCTTGGGATGGTGAATGTCTTCCCAAACAGAAACACTTCCTCTTAACACCGAACGAGTTAAGGTGTTTTCTATGCCATCTCCCCTAACCGCTGTGATTGGCTCGCTATTTAAGTTGAATACGATTTCAGATTTATGCACCGGATAATTGCGTATCATCGGTAGCGTAGAACTGCCGGAGGCCTCTATAAACATTCGCACAAATTTTGAGAGTGGCTCTGTTGGCAAATAGAAAGTGTAATCTATTCCTTGTAAATGTTGTTTGATAATCACTATCTTTAATGGTTAATTATAAGCCTCATTCCAGTCCTGCAATAGCAGGAAGCCGAAACTAAAAAAATTAAGGCTGTTTATTTAACTGGTTTTAAACACATTAAAATTAATAGGCTTTCGTAAAAATGAACTCCAAATTTAGTTTTTTTTTATCAATGAAAAGGGAAGTTCAGAAAAAATCCAACTCAAAAAATAAACGATCTTGTGCGGATGAATTTCATGGCTGTTTTTAACAAATAATTGTCCCCTTTTTCTGTGGTAAGCTGTTAAAAAACACCTAGCAAATCATCAGCCTAACGAATGTCTGTAAATAGGAGCGATCCGGTTTTTTTAGATAGAATAACACCTAAATCAGAACAAAAAAATTCAAAATAATCGTTAAGAATCACCCTACGAATTGCCCCCTCTTTTAGCATAAAATTATCCAATAATGCCCCATCAAAAAGAAAAATAAACGTACTGTGTGTTTTTTTGGATGTCGTAGTATTTCACCAAAACAAATTGAAATAAAAGCCCCAAAAAAATACTGCTTTAGTTATGTAAAAAGCCCAAAAAAGGCATGCTATAGAAAATAAAACACGATGCTAATTTTGTTGATTATTACTATTTTAATTCGTTTTGTTATATTTTTTGAATTAAAAAACCCTCATTTACACCAAAATAGCGATAAATTTGCAAATTATCAAATTGGACCTATTTAAAATAAAAAAGGCTTTAAAAAGAAATTTAATAGTAAAATAAAAAGAAGCCATCCAAACTACAAACCTATAACAGAAGAGGTAAGGTGTTGTAAAAACAGTTTGGGTATCGTATATAATGAAATATTAAAATTGACACTTTATTTCTTTTTTATAAATTTGTTCCCATTGTTGCAACTACACGTAAATAATGTTGGTTGTAAAAAAAGAAATACACTTAAAAAATATTTAAAATGAGTACTACATTATTTGACAAAGTATGGGATTCGCATGTTGTGCGTAAAATTGAAGATGGACCAGATGTGTTTTTTATTGACCGTCATTTCATCCATGAAGTTACTAGTCCTGTAGCTTTTTTAGGTTTAAAAGAAAGAGGGATTTCTGTTTTATACCCAGAACGCACTTTTGCTACTGCCGATCACAATACACCAACAATAAATCAACACTTACCTGTTGCTGATTTTTTATCTGCCAATCAATTGAAAGCATTGGAAGATAACGCAGCAGAATATGGTATTTCTCACTGGGGATTAGGTCACTCAAAAAACGGAATTGTACACGTGGTAGGTCCTGAAAACGGAATTACTTTACCGGGTGCAACTATTGTTTGTGGGGATTCACATACTTCTACACATGGTGCTTTTGGCGCTATTGCTTTTGGTATCGGAACTTCTGAGGTAGAAATGGTGATGGCTACACAATGTATCATGCAACCGAAACCAAAGAGAATGCGTATCAACGTGAATGGTGAATTGAGTAAAGGTGTTGGTCCAAAAGACGTAGCACTTTATATTATTTCTCAATTAACTACTTCTGGAGGTACAGGATATTTTGCAGAATATGCCGGAGATGTTTTTGAAAACATGTCAATGGAAGGCCGTATGACTGTTTGTAACTTGAGTATCGAAATGGGTGCTCGTGGTGGTATGATTGCTCCGGATCAAAAAACATTTGATTTCCTAGAAGGAAGATTATATGCTCCAAAAGGTGAGGCTTGGGATAAAGCGGTTGCTTACTGGAAAACCTTGAAAACCGATGATGATGCAGTTTTTGATACTGAATTAAACTTCAATGCTGCAGATATCGAACCAATGATTACTTATGGAACTAATCCTGGAATGGGAATTGGTATCTCTAAACATATTCCAAATGCCAACCAAGTAGAAGGTGGTGAGGAAACGTATAAAAAATCTTTGGCCTATATGGGCTTCCACGAAGACGATGTAATGATTGGGAAACCAATTGATTTTGTTTTCTTGGGAAGTTGCACCAATGGTAGAATTGAAGATTTCAGAGCTTTTACAGCAATTGTAAAAGGCCGAAAAAAAGCAGACAATGTTACGGCTTGGTTAGTTCCAGGTTCTCACGTAGTGGAAGCTCAGATTAAAGAAGAAGGTCTTTTGGACATTCTAACTGAAGCTGGTTTTGTATTGCGTCAGCCAGGTTGTTCCGCTTGTTTAGCGATGAATGATGATAAAGTACCTGCAGGAAAATATGCAGTGAGTACTTCAAACAGAAACTTCGAAGGTCGTCAAGGTCCAGGTTCAAGAACATTATTGGCAAGTCCAATTATGGCAGCAGCAGCAGCAGTTACTGGAAAACTAACAGACCCTAGAGATTTGTTTTAAAAGATTTCAGAATGTAGATTAACTATTTTTGATTTGCTTTGCCTGTTCGCTATCGCTCGAGTCAGATTTAGTTAATCCACAAATTTCTTTTACAACATTCCGTTTATATTATACAACATAGATTAAACAAAATAACATTAGCGTTGAAGATTTTATTTACCTCACGGAAAAATCAGAAATCGTTAATCAAAAATCAAAAATCACAATGGCATACGATAAATTTAATATCCTTACGAGTAGTGCAGTGCCACTACCAATAGAAAATGTGGATACCGATCAAATTATCCCAGCACGTTTCTTGAAAGCTACCAAACGTGAAGCTTTTGGAGACAATCTTTTCAGAGACTGGAGATACAACGGAGATAATACTCCAAAAGCAGATTTCGTATTGAATGATGCAACTTACAGTGGGAAAATATTAGTAGGTGGGAAAAACTTTGGTTCGGGTTCTTCAAGAGAGCATGCAGCTTGGGCAGTTTACGATTACGGATTTCGTGCCGTTGTTTCAAGTTTCTTTGCAGACATCTTCAAAGGAAATTGCTTAAACATTGGTGTTTTACCAGTACAAGTTAGTCCAGAATTTGCTGAAACGATCTTTAATGCTATTGAAGCTGATCCAAAAACAGAATTGGAAATAAATCTTCCGGAACAAACCATTACCTTAAAAGCAACTGGTCAAAAAGAATCTTTTGATATCTCCGGATACAAAAAAGACAATATGATCAACGGTTTTGATGATATTGATTATTTACAAAACATCAAAGAAGAAATTGTTGGGTTTGCCAATAAGCTTCCTTACTAGAAATCAAATCCCATTTAGTTAAGAGACCCGACAGATTTTTAAAAACCTGTCGGGTCTATAAATAAAAATAAGGTATGATTTTAGAAGTTGCCATTCTTTATGTAAAAAAAGGAGAAGAATTACTGTTTGAGAAAGATTTTGAAATTGCAGGACAATATATTAGCTCAATAAACGGATATATTGGACATAGTTTAAGAAAGTGCATCGAGCAGAAAAACAAATACATCTTGCTTGTTGATTGGGAAAAAATCGAAGATCATACAATTGGTTTTAGAGAATCTGAGCAGTATTTAGAATGGAAAAAATTACTTCACCATTATTATGACCCTTTCCCGGTTGTAGAGCATTTTGAGACTATATTGGAAAATAAAAAACAATAATTTCCAAGTAACACAATTTATTTATATAATGACAATTAACAAACACATTCAAAGAGACGGACAGCAAGCCACAAAAATATTTGACAATAGAAGTCTGGCAAATGACTACAGACATCTAACTCAAATTTTGAAGCCCGGTATGAACGTTTTGGATGTTGGTTGTGGAACTGGTTCTATCTCGAAAGATATTGCCAATATTGTTGGAGAAAAAGGAAAAGTTACCGGAATTGACAATACCGAAAATTTTATTTTAAGTGGTCAAGAAACGTATCGATCCGTTGTCAATTTAGAACTAATTTCAGTTGATTTATTCGAATATAATTCAGAAGAAAAATATGATTTAATTGTTTCAGCAAGAACTTTACAATGGTTGAGTAATCCAAAAGAGGCTTTGATTAAAATGAAATCAATGTTGAAACCTGATGGTCAAATTTCAATTCTGGATTACAATCATACCAATCTGAATTGGAATCCGTTACCACCAGAAAGCATGCAAGAGTTTTACAAAACCTTTTTGAAGTGGAGACAAGATGCTGGAATGAATAATGAAATTGCAGAGGATTTACCTAATTTATTAGAAGAAGTAGGATTTCATTCTATTGAAAAAATAAATTCAGATGAACATTATAATCGAGAAATACCTGATTATAAATCTAAAATAGGAATTTGGTCAAAAGTTGCCGGTTCAAAACAAATGGTAGAGGAAGGTTATTTAAATAACGAATTGCGATTAAAAGCAATTGAGGAATATGATAATTGGATTGGAACTTTAGCAATTTCTATGACAATGAAATTAAATGAAGTACGAGGAAAAATATAATCACATTCCTTCCCGTACAGACATTTACAAATAGTAAAAATAAAACATTTCCAATACCTGAGTTACTATTGGCAATTTGTTTTTTTAATAATACCAACAGTTTAAACTGTTACAACTTATTTTAATCGATATGACAAAAAGAAAAATTGAAATAATGGATACGACGCTCCGTGATGGTGAACAAACATCAGGCGTATCATTTTCTGCTGCAGAAAAATTAACCATTGCACAATTATTACTGGAAGAATTAAATATTGATAGAATCGAAATTGCTTCGGCACGCGTAAGCGAAGGCGAGTTTCAAGGTGTAAAAGGGATAATGACCTGGGCTAATGAAAAAGGATATTCTAACCGAATAGAAGTTTTAACATTTGTCGATGGTGGACTTTCAATTGATTGGATGAAAAAGACTGGAGCTAAAATCCAGAATTTACTAACCAAAGGATCCCTCAACCATTTAACCCATCAATTAAAAAAAACACCAGAACAACATTTTACCGAGATTGCTCAAACCATAGCTTTGGCCCAAGAAAACAATATTGAGACCAATGTGTATTTAGAAGACTGGAGTAACGGAATGCGTAATTCACCTGAATATGTGTTTCAATATTTAGATTTTTTGACCAAACAACCGATTAAAAGAGTCTTACTACCGGACACTTTAGGCGTTTTAATCCCTTCTGAAACTTTTGAATTTATTTCGAAAATTATAGCGCGATATCCAAATACCCATTTTGATTTCCATGCTCATAACGACTACGATTTAAGCATTGCTAATGTAATGGCGGCAGTAAAAGCGGGTATTCAAGGACTTCACGTAACCGTAAACGGAATGGGAGAACGTGCTGGAAATGCACCACTTGAAAGCACCGTTGCAGTAATTAATGACTTTTTACCGGAAATAAAAATCGGGGTGAAAGAATCTTCATTGTACTCCGTGAGTAAATTGGTAGAAACTTTCACAGGATATAGAATTCCTGCCAACAAACCTATTGTTGGAGACAATGTGTTCACCCAAACAGCAGGTATTCATGCTGACGGAGACAACAAAAATAATTTATATTTTAATGATTTGCTTCCGGAACGTTTTGGAAGAAAACGAAAATATGCTTTAGGAAAAACATCTGGCAAAGCCAATATCGAAAAAAACCTTCAGGAATTAGGTTTAAAATTAAATCCTGATGATCTAAAATTAGTTACCCAACGCATCATTGAGTTAGGCGACAAAAAAGAGACCGTTACCAAAGAAGACTTACCTTATATTATTTCTGATGTTTTAGACAGCCAGACTTATGAAGAGAAAATTGTGGTTGAGTCATATGTATTGGTTCATGCCAAAGGAATGCGCCCTTCGACTACGCTCTGTTTAAAAATAGATGGTGAAATCATTGAAGAGAATGCTCAAGGTGATGGACAATTTGATGCTTTTATGAATGCATTAGCAAAAATATACAAGAGTAAAAAAATGGAATTGCCTAAATTAATTGACTATGCAGTCCGAATTCCACCAGGAAGTAGCTCTGATGCATTATGTGAAACCATAATTACATGGACTAATCATGGAAAAGAATTTAAAACAAGAGGATTAGATTCAGACCAAACAGTTGCCGCAATCATTGCTACGCAAAAGATGTTGAATGTGGTTACAGCCCAATAACAAATAAAAAACAATATTAATATAAAACTTACCTAATGAAATTTAACATAGCTCTTTTAGCCGGAGACGGAATTGGACCAGAAGTAATCAATGAAGCCGTAAAAGTTTCTGATGCTATTGCAAAAAAATTTAACCACGAAATCAATTGGACTCCAGCTCTTACAGGAGCTTGTGCTATTGATGCTGTTGGAGTTCCTTATCCTGATGAAACGCATGAAATTTGTATGGCTGCTGATGCCGTTCTATTCGGAGCTATCGGACACCCAAAATACGACAATGACCCAAGTGCCCCTGTTAGACCAGAACAAGGTTTATTGTTGATGCGCAAAAAATTAGGCTTATTTGCTAATGTACGTCCTACATTTACTTTCCCTTCTTTGATTGACAACTCTCCTTTGAAAAGAGAACGTATCGAAGGAACTGACTTAATTTTCCTTAGAGAACTTACCGGAGGAATTTATTTTGGGGAAAAAGGAAGAAAAGACGATGGCGAAACTGCTTTTGACACTTGTACGTACACAAGAGCTGAAGTAAAACGTTTAGCTAAAAAAGGTTTTGAACTTGCCATGACACGTTCAAAAAAATTGTGTTGTGTTGATAAAGCAAACGTATTGGAAACTTCTCGTTTATGGAGAGAAACAGTACAAGCTATGGAAAAAGAATATCCTGAAGTAACGGTGAGTTATGAATTCGTTGATGCCGTAGCGATGCGTTTAGTTCAATGGCCAAATTCTTATGACGTATTGATTACCGAAAACTTATTTGGAGATATATTAACGGATGAAGCTTCTGTAATTTCTGGTTCTATGGGATTAATGCCATCAGCATCAGTAGGAGAACATACTTCATTGTACGAACCGATTCATGGTTCTTACCCACAAGCGACAGGTTTAAATATTGCCAATCCATTAGCGACAGTATTATCTGCTGCAATGATGTTTGAAGATGCTTTTGGATTAAAAGAAGAAGCAGAAGCGATTAGAGCAGTAGTAAACAAATCATTGGAACAAAGAATTGTAACAGAGGATTTAGCTGGAAAAGATGCCAAAGCGTATAAAACTAGCGAAGTTGGTGACTGGTTAGTTGCTAATTTGTAAATACAATTTTATTATATCAAAAAAGCTGTCAATTATAGATTGACAGCTTTTTTTTGTATCTATTTGGAGCAGAAAGATTGTCTTTTCAATACAGATAGTTCCCGCTATCCACTACAATCTTGTGGTGGCATAATGCCAGCCCCCACAAGGATTTCCGTTCCTATCGGGGCTATAATTAACGTTTGTACTTCTTTTCACGTGTTTAATAAAATGAATGGTTATAAGAAGTTTAAAGCTAATTATGGTATTCTAAGTGGAATGATTACTTTTTAATTGCAGTTTATCAAATAAATATTTCATTATAACGATAAATATCTTACATTTATTCTTTTAACTTCAATTTTATTTTATGAAAAAAAATATTCTTTTTCTACTTTTGTTAAGTATGCAAATTGGTCATTCTCAAAAACTTATTTTAGATGAAAAATATGAAAAAAATGACTATCCTGTTGGTTTCAATTTCTTACCTAAATCAAATAAATTAATAATTAATAGAGGTCAAAACTATAGCCTCTCTACTGCTGACAATATTAATAGTGTTTATGAATATGATAGTAAAGGTGATAAAAAAACTATTTTAGAAAATATTAATTTAATGTCTCCTATCTATTCAGATACTGAAAACACTTTCAACGCTGCTGAATATTCCAAATTAAGAGGTAAATATCAATTTAAATTTTATCAAGAGAACAATGTTTCTTCTTTATATGATGCAAAAACTTTTAACTCATTTAGTTCTGATCAAATAATAGGTAAAAATTTTAATGATAAATATTTAATTTATCTTTCTAATGAAAAAGGTAAAGCCAGACTAAATCTTCTTGAAAATGACGTTTATTTAGAGATTTACGAAATTTTTACTGATAAAAAGAAAAGAATTAAGATTGATAATTTTAATAAGGAACGTTTGTTAAAACCCGATAATATTAAATATAGTGAGGAATTGGGTTTTTCTTTAAAAATAATTGATAATGATTATTTTGAAATCATTACTAAATCTATTTCTAAAGATTATAAATCTACTGTTTTATACAGAACAATTTATAATTTCGAGGGTAAATTGATTAAAGACATTTCGTATCAAGTTAGTGTAAAAGAGGATTATTTGATTTATTCTAATAGTGACGCCACTTATACTACGCTAAATGGACGTTATTCCAATCCAGATGACATTAAGTTTGGCAACAATTATGTTCCTGCTACTAAGGGGCCAGCAGTCGGAAGTGATAGCAATTACTTAGAGTTTGCTAATGATTTAGCAATTAACAACTTTATAGTTGATAAAGATGGCAATGTCTACATTTACGGTTTAACAGGGAAGAAGGAAAAAGAAGTCAATGATTACAACAAAACTTCTGGATTTTATATTTTTAAGTATGATAAAGAAGGAAATAAAATTTGGGAATATATTAAAAATAATATTGATGACCCTAAACATCTAAATGATGACTTTCCATTATCTAGGCTAAAATCTTCTTTATCAATCAATGGTAATAATGTTATTTTTACCGTTGGAACGGATCATGTAAATGAATTTTTTCATTATGCAGTTGTTAATATGAATGATGGTAAACTTTTTAAATATGGCAAAGTTGTTTTCACAGAAAAAGGTGTGACCATGGCAAAGTTTTATTCTTTTATTCCAGAATTTTACAAATTACCTTCAAATAAAAAAATAGTTACAAATAAAAATGGATTAATTGTTGCGGATTATGACGTTTCAATTCAAAATTTTATAAATAAATTAAATGATAATGTAAACATTGACGTTCAGTTTTCTGTAGATGGGACATGGTTAATTGAATCTGATAATGAAACTTATTACAAGGTCTATTATTTTAAAAGTGAATAAACAAGAAACCCAGCTATTAGCTGGGTTTCTTGTTTTCTATAATGTTTCAATTGCTTTCTCAATTCTCCTGACAGTTTCTTCCTTCATCTGCAGCAATGATGTTTGAAGATGCTTTTGGATTAAAAGAAGAAGCAGGCGCCATTAGAGCAGTAGTCAATAAATCATTGGAACAAGGAATTGTAACAGAGGATTTAGCTGGAAAAGATACCAAAGCGTATAAAACTAGTGAAGTTGGTGACTGGTTAGTTGCTAATCTATAAATTATCGAATAAAAAAATCATTCTTCAGCTCCCTCTCCTTCGGAGAGGGAGGGGGGTGAGGAAACAAAAAAGGTGTCAATAAATTGACACCTTTTTTTATATTGTAGAAAAAAATATTAATATCCTCCTCTGTTTCCACCACCACGGTTATCTCCACCACGGCTGTTTCCACCACCATAACCACCGCGTGAATCTCCACCACGACTGTTACTGTTAAAACTTCTTCTTTCACCTTCTGGTTTTGGCTCAGATTTGTTTACTACAATTGCGCGTCCTTGAACAGTAGCACCGTTCAACTCATCAATTGCTTTTTGAGCTTCGTCATCATTTGTCATTTCAACAAAACCGAATCCTTTACTTCTTCCAGTAAATTTATCCGTGATGATTTTAACTGAATCAACTGCTCCGTAAGCCTCGAAAGACTCTCTTAAATCTGCTTCCTCAATACTGAATGGAAGACTTCCAACAAAAATATTCATATGTACTTATTTAAATAATAAAACAAATGTACTCTTATTTTTTTCTAATCTACTATAGATTAGCTTATTTATGTTTTTTATTTTAAATGCAAAAAGAAAAAGACCATACTAAAACACCTAATCGAAGTATTTTAAGAATGTGATTTGTCTTATTTTATTGAATAAGTGAACTCACAGGAACTTTATAAAAAACACCCTGTTGAAAATTTACAAGAGGACCAGCTAATGGATTGTTGTAGGTATTTTCTGCATTAAATTTAAAAGTACCACTAATTGTTTTGTTTATGTCGTCATATTCTGTTACCACAATTTGACCATCTCCAATACCAAAACCTGTAGAAAAAGTAATTGTATCACCTGTTGCATCGGTGATAACGTAAGTCACTTTTTTAGACTCACTAGTTCCTAAAAAATAGGTTTGAGCCTGTGTAGAAGTTATCTTTAAAGATAAAATTTCATTTTTAATATACGCCTCAATGAGCAAAGATCCGTCAGAAGCCAATGTCGCTTTAGATTCAACCGCCCTCCAAAACACATTGTCTTTCAACCCTTGCAAAGAAGGATTATTAAATCTAACATCTTCCTCACAAGAAACTAAAGAAAAAATCACTACAATAAAAAGAAAATATTTTTTCATAGAATGCATCTTTTAAACAAACAAAAGTATGATATTATAGCTAAAAAAAATAAAATAGAAGCAAAAAATACAGATCAAACTACACCTAATACATTACCATTCATTAAAATACCATCCACATTAGCATTTATCAATAAAAGATGTATCTTTGCACCCTTAATTAACAGAGGTCGAGTACCTCAAAATTTAATCACAAGATTATGTCAGTAAAAATTAGATTACAAAGACACGGTAAAAAAGGAAAACCTTTTTACTGGGTTGTAGCAGCAGATGCTCGCTCAAAAAGAGATGGTAAATACTTAGAGAAAATCGGTACTTACAATCCAAACACAAACCCAGCAACTATCGACTTGAACCTTGATAGTGCAGTAAAATGGTTGCACAATGGTGCACAACCAACTGATACTGCAAAAGCTATTCTTTCTTACAAAGGAGCTTTATTGAAACATCACCTTGATGGTGGTATCCGTAAAGGAGCTTTAACTCAAGAACAAGCTGATGCAAAATTAGCTACTTGGTTAGAAGCAAAATCTGGAAAAGTTGATGCTAAAAAAGAAGGTTTAACAAAAGCGCAAGCTGATGCTAAAGCCAAAGCTTTCAAAGCAGAACAAGATGTTAATGCTAAACGTTTAGCTGCAGCTGCTCAAGCAGAAGCTGACGCTATCGCTGCTGCAACTCCAGCTGTTGAAGAAGAAGTTACTGAAGTTGAAGCTGAAGAAGCTCCTGCTGCAGAAGAAAATAACGAAACAACTGAAGCATAATTTTAGAAGGCGAAGATGCGTAAAGAAGACTGTTTCTATTTAGGTAAAATCGCTAAAAAATTTAGTTTCAAAGGGGAAGTTCTTGCCTATTTGGATACGGACGAACCTGAGTTATACGAAAACTTGGAATCAGTGTTTGTTGAATGCAACAAACACTTGGTTCCATTTTTTATTGAAAGCAGTTCACTGCATAAAAACGATTTCCTTAGAATTCGTTTTGAAGATATGAATACCGAAGAAGATGCCGATGCCATTATAGGCAACGCAATATATCTTCCCTTAAATATGTTGCCAAAACTTACCGGCAATAAATTCTACTTCCATGAAGTAATTGGTTTTGAAGTTGAAGACAAACGCCTGGGTGTTGTTGGAAAAATTCAATCCATAAATGACACCACTGCCCAACCTCTTTTTGAAGTTTTAAACGGTGATGTAGAAATCCTTATCCCTATGATCGACCATTTCCTTGTAAAAATTGACAGAGAAAACAAAAAAGTCATCATGGATTTACCAGAAGGACTTATTGAAATGTACCTTTAGAGAAATTCATTTGTCGATTCGGTTATTTAAAATCTGAAATCAACATTCGTTACTCTTCAATCTTAAATCATTATGTTTTCATTCAAGCAATTCTCAATAAAACAAGATCGTTGTGCCATGAAAATTGGAACAGACGGTGTTTTACTTGGCGCCTGGACACCAATTGAAAACAATCCATTTAGCATTTTAGATATTGGAGCCGGAACAGGTGTTATCGCTTTAATGCTTGCACAAAGAAGCAACGCAGAACAAATTGACGCTTTAGAAATCGACGAAGAAGCGTACGAACAATCCGTAGACAATTTTGAAAACTCACCTTGGAATGATCGCTTATTTTGTTTTCATGCCGGTTTGGATGAATTTGTAGAAGAACCGGAAGACGAGTACGATTTAATTGTTTCCAATCCTCCTTTTTATACTGAAGATTACAAATCCGAAAACGAGCAACGCGATTTAGCCCGTTTTACTGACGCAATGCCTTTTGAAGATTTAATCGAAGCAGCTGCTTTACTGCTTTCTGAAAATGGTGTTTTCTCCGTCATAATTCCTTTTAATGAAGAAGAACATTTTTTGGCTCTTGCCAAAGAATACGAATTACATCCATTAAAAATTACCCGGGTAAAAGGAACTCCAATTACCGAAATCAAGCGCAGTTTATTGGCTATAAGCCGAAATAAAAATGCTATCATTACTATTAATGAATTGATTATCGAAACTTCAAGACATCAATACACACCAGAATATATAGAATTGACAAAAGATTTTTACTTGAAAATGTAATTTGGAATTTTATTCAAACATGTCAATTTCCTTATTTAAAATAAATTTCAAACGGCAATTAGCTATTTTATTGTAAATTAGTAGCCAATGATTTTTTTCAACAAAATCATGCTTTTAAAAATACCTTATTTGATTGCAAAATTCGTTATTTTCAATAAAATTAAAAAAATATAACATTTATTAATACTTTTGTTATATTTCTTTATGTAAATTTGTCGCATAAAAATTACCAAACCATGAAACCAGACTTATTTCAAGCTCCAGATTATTACAATCTTGACGATTTACTAACAGAAGAACACAAATTAGTACGTGATTCCGCTCGTGCATGGGTAAAACGTGAAGTCTCTCCTATTATAGAAGAATATGCACAAAAAGCTGAATTCCCAAAACAGATTATAAAAGGTTTGGGAGAAATTGGTGGTTTTGGCCCCTATATTCCTGTTGAGTATGGTGGCGCAGGTTTAGACCAAATTTCGTATGGGTTAATCATGCAAGAAATTGAGCGCGGAGATTCTGGCGTTCGTTCTACTTCATCCGTACAATCTTCTTTAGTAATGTATCCAATATGGAAATACGGAAACGAAGAACAACGTATGAAATACTTACCAAAACTAGCTACTGGTGAATTTATGGGCTGCTTTGGACTGACTGAGCCTAACTACGGTTCAGATCCGGGAAGTATGATTACGAACTTTAAAGATATGGGTGATCATTATGTATTGAATGGTGCCAAAATGTGGATTTCAAACGCACCATTTGCTGACATTGCTATTGTTTGGGCAAAAAATGAAGAAGGAAGAATTCACGGTTTAATTGTTGAAAGAGGAATGGAAGGTTTTACCACTCCGGAAACGCATAATAAATGGTCCCTTCGTGCCTCTTCTACAGGAGAGTTGATTTTTGACAATGTGAAAGTGCCAAAAGAAAACTTATTACCAAATAAATCTGGATTAGGAGCGCCGCTCGGCTGTCTTGATTCAGCACGTTATGGAATTGCCTGGGGAGCCATTGGTGCCGCTATGGACTGTTACGATACTGCTTTGCGTTATGCTAAAGAAAGAATTCAGTTTGATAAACCTATTGCAGGAACTCAATTGCAACAAAAGAAACTGGCCGAAATGATTACTGAAATCACCAAAGCACAACTATTGACCTGGAGATTAGGCGTTTTAAGAAATGAAGGTAGAGCAACAACAGCTCAAATCTCTATGGCCAAAAGAAATAATGTAGACATGGCGATTCACATTGCACGCGAAGCCAGACAAATGTTAGGCGGAATGGGAATTACCGGAGAATATTCTATTATGCGTCACATGATGAATCTAGAATCAGTAATTACATATGAAGGAACACACGACATTCACTTATTAATTACAGGAATGGACATTACTGGAATTTCAGCTTTTAAATAGTAATAAACAACTATTAAAGTATTTATAAAATTGATAGCAAAAGCTTCTTGGAAACAAGAAGCTTTTTTATATTTACATAAAAAATACCACCTATGAATATCGAAACAATCAACATTAGTATTGAACCTCAAAAAAAACTATTGTTACAACATTCTTTATACGGAAAAGTAAAAACTATTGAAGACTTACAATGTTTTCTCGAAAATCATATTTATGCGGTTTGGGATTTCATGTCTTTATTAAAAGCTTTACAAGCCAAATTAACCTGTACAACAACCCCTTGGTTTGCAACCGAAAATCCAGAAACCAGATATTTAATAAACGAAATAGTCCTTGCTGAAGAATCAGATTTAACTATTGATGGGCGTCGCCTAAGCCATTATGAAATGTATATTGAAGCGATGGAAGCCTGCGGAGCAAATACAACGGGAATTGAAGATTTTTTATCCGAATTAAATTCTCTTAAAAATATATTTGTTGCTATTAAAAAAAGCAACTTACATCCAAATATTAAAGCATTTTTAGATTTTACTTTCAGGGTTATTGAAGAAGGGAAATCACATGAAATTGCGGCCGCTTTTACTTTTGGAAGAGAAGATTTAATTCCAAGTATGTTTACCGCGATTTTGAAAAACTTTCAAGAAAATTTCCCAAAAACCGATTTAAGTAAACTAATTTATTATTTTGAAAGACATATCGAATTGGACGCTGATGATCATGGTCCTATGGCAATGAAAATGATTACAGAACTTTGTGGAACTGACGCACAAAAATGGTCAGATGTAGAAAAAACTTCGGTTCTGGCACTGGAAAAGCGCATCGGACTTTGGGATGCTATTGAAGAACATATTATGGAAAACCATTTGACTACAACATAAAAAAAGCGTTTACCAAGGCAAACGCTTTTTTAATTTAATTTTCTGGAGCCAACTCTAGTTCTAATCCTTCGAGGCTTTCGGTGATTGGGATTTGACAGCCCAAACGACTGTTTGATTTCACGTAGAACGCCTCTGATAGCATGGCTTCTTCATCATCCCCCATTTCTGGCAATGCAACATCATTAAGAACATAACACTGACAAGAAGCACACATGGCCATTCCGCCACAGGTTCCTTCAACAGGAAGTTCATACGCTTTACATAATTCCATGATATTCATGGCCATATCTGTGGGAGCTTGCAATTCATGTACTACTCCTTCTCTATCTTTTATTTTTATTAATACATCCATTTTTTACTATTTGGAATTGGTTGGTTAATCAATTGTATCTTTTTGGAATTATCTTAGTGATATCCCGATTGTTTTGCGTGAGATTTGAGATTAAGAGGAGGACAGCCAGTGGCTGTCAGGTATTTTAATATTACAAAAATTACCATCTACACATAACTCTCAAAAAAACGACCATTTTAAGAAAAAAGGCAAATACTCGTTATCTTGATAGCCTTTTTTCTTAAAAGGGGCACGCCCTCCCTTCGACTTCGCTCAAGATGGCACATTATAGGATATTTACAACAGTTTCTATTTGGGGAGCAAACTTTTTGATGGTGGTTTCCACGCCGGCTCTCAATGTCATTTGGTTTACACTGCAACTGGTACAGGCTCCTTCGAGACGCACTTTTACGTGTTTGTCGTCCTCGATGGAAATCAGGGTAATGTCACCGCCATCAGAATTCAAAAAAGGTCTGATTTCTTCGAGTGCTTTTTGAACTTCTAGTGTTAATTCTTCTGTTGTCATTTTCTTTATTTAAAGATTGAAAGATTAGAAAATTGAAAGATTAAAAATCATTTTCAAAAGATTCTAATTTCTTATTTTTTTACTGCTGAACAACCTGCCATAGTTGTAATTTTAACAGCTTCAGTAGCGGGTAAACTTTCGTTTCTACTTATTACTTCCCGTACTACATTTCTAGTAATTTCTTCGAAAACAGTTTCGATAACTGAACCTGTTTGCATCGCTGCAGGACGACCGTAATCTCCTGCTTCACGGATTGATTGTACAATTGGAACTTCTCCAAGGAATGGAACTTCTAAATCTTCTGCAAGATTTCTGGCTCCTTCTTTTCCAAAGATATAATATTTATTTTCAGGTAATTCTTCCGGTGTGAAATAGGCCATGTTTTCAATAATTCCCAATACAGGAACATTTATTGCTTCAGACATAAACATAGAAACACCTTTTTTAGCATCGGCCAAAGCTACGGCTTGTGGAGTACTTACTATTACAACACCCGTAATTGGTAATGATTGTACGATTGAAAGGTGAATATCTCCAGTTCCCGGTGGCAAATCGACTAGCATGAAATCCAATTCTCCCCAGTCCGCATCAAAAATCATTTGGTTTAATGCTTTGGAAGCCATAGGTCCTCTCCAAATTACCGCTTGACTTGGTGCTGTAAAAAATCCAATAGAAAGAATTTTTACTTCGTAACTTTCAACCGGTTTCATTTTTGATTTTCCATCCACTATTACGGAGACTGGCTTTTCGCTTTCTACGTCAAACATGATTGGCATAGACGGTCCGTAAATATCAGCATCAAGGATTCCTACTGAGAAACCCATTTTAGCCAATGACACTGCTAGATTTGCAGTAACGGTAGATTTTCCTACTCCACCTTTACCAGAGGCAACTCCGATAATATTTTTTATTCCCGGTATTGATTTTCCTTTCACTTCTGGTTTGTCCGGAACTTCAACTTTACTATTGATTTTGATTTTAGCATCCGGAGATACTAATTCAAGAATTGTTTTTTTGATATCGTCTTCAGCACGCTTTTTAATGTGCATTGCCGGTGTGTGCAATACTAAATCTACCACAACCTCATCGCCAAAAGTAATTACATTTGCTATTGCACCACTTTCAACCATGTTTTTTCCTTCTCCAGCTATAGTAATCGTTTCTAAAGCTTTAAGAATGTCTTTCCTGTCTAATTTCATTTTTAGTTTATTGTTTTCTATTGACATTTTACCGTCAGAATATTATCTTTATTTAAACTGATTTCAGATTGCAAAGATACTATGAAAAGTTCTTATTATAAAGGTTTTGTATTGCATTTATTGATGTGGAAATTGAGGGCGGTTATTGGCGATTTTTTAAAGTTATAATTTCCTCCCGCTCCCGAAGCCCCAGGACTATCCAAAAGAGAGCAAGCCGAAACCGATACTAATTTTATCTTTATAATTTAATATGACTATCCGTAATGCGGACTAAAATCATTTCGAATACAATTTTCGTCGTTTGTACATTTATAAAGCAT
>NZ_VJZP01000030.1 GCF_007097265.1 Flavobacterium gawalongense
ACTACGTTGATAGGCTATAGATGTAAAGGCAGTAATGTCATAGTCGAGTAGTACTAATAACCCGTAAGCTTATGTACAATCCTCCCCCCAGCCCCCTGCGAAGCAGGGGGTGACTACACGCAAGTGTGGGGGGAAGAAACTTTCTAATAATACTTTTTTCTTTATCTCAGTATGTTAAGATATTACTATAATTATGAATTGTTAATTATGGATAATTGCCCAAAGCAATTATAACCTCTTAAGGTGGTTATTGCGGCGGGGCTCACCTCTTCCCATCCCGAACAGAGTAGTTAAGCCCGCCTGCGCAGATGGTACTGCAGTTATGTGGGAGAGTATGTCGTCGCCTTTCTTTTGAAAAACCCTGTTCCTATCGGAATGGGGTTTTTTGTTTTATAATTGATTTTGGATTTTTCGGGATCAATGGATCAATCCTAAAACCTGTGGAGCGATAAAAATTATGCATAAATCCCAAAACCTGGGATCAATCCTAAATCAAATTTATTTCTTCCAGTCTCCTCTTAAATGATAGGCTTTGGGTTTGGTAAAAGCCCGAATTCCCGCGTGTGAAAGTGTAGCGCCAAAACCGGAATGTTTTCGTCCAGACCAAGGCAACGCTGCAGAAACCCTATCACAACAATTCCAATAACCCGTTCCTGAATTTACTTTTGAAAGAATTGCTTCGGCGCGTTTTTGTGATACAGAATACACCGAAGCTGTCAGTCCATAATCAGTGTCATTCATCAAATGAATGGCTTGCTCATCATCTTGGACTTTCATAATCCCGATAATTGGTCCAAAAGATTCTTCCTGCATCACGAGCATATCGTTAGTGACATTAGACAAAACCGTTGGTTCAAAATAGTTGCCGGGTTTGTTGATTCGTTTTCCGCCACATTCCAATTTTGCTCCTTTTTCCAAGGCATCTTTCACTTGGTTTTCCAAGATTTCAATTTGTTCGGGTCTTGTTAATGCTCCTAAATATACCCCTTCTTCTGTTGGTAAACCCGCTTTCCAAGATTTTACTTCTTCAACAAAAGCCTGTACATACGCATCATAATTTTTTTCTTGGACATAAATGCGTTCTACCGAGCAACAACTTTGCCCGTTGTTGTAAAAGGCGCCATCAGCAGTGCCAATTGCAATATTTTTCAGATCTTCGACATCGTTGGTTACGTAAAGAGGATCTTTTCCGCCAAGTTCTATTTGGCAAGGAACCATTTTCGGAGCCACTTTTTTATAAATATATTGTCCCGTTTTATAAGAACCGGTAAAGAAATAGCCGTCAAAAGCCATTTCCAATAATGCTGCTCCTATGTTTCCTTTTCCAATGGCAATTTCGAAAACATTAGCGGGAACGCCAGCTTCCAAAAGCAGTTTTTGGATTTCTAATCCCGTTAAAGAGGAAAATTCCGATGGTTTATACAATACTGTATTTCCAGCAAGTAGCGCAGGTACAATCACGTTGATTCCCACTAAATAAGGATAATTCCAAGCCGATATATTGCAAATAACTCCAAGAGGTTCATAGGCAATTTTCTCTCCCATTCCTTCTTGTTCCACCATATATTCGTCAGCCAAATATTTTCCCGCATTGCTGCAAAGCCAGGAAATTCTGGCTCTTGCGCCATTGATTTCGTTTCTGGATTGTTGTGTGGGTTTGCCAACTTCAGACGTTAAAATTTCAGCTAGGGTTTCTATATTTTTTTCCAACAAATCGTGGAATATCATTATGATTTTCCGTCTTTGTTCTACTGTTTTGGCTTGCCAATCGAGTTGTCCTTTCTTTAAATCATTAAATTTTTCAGACAAACTTGCTTTATTATCTTGGTTTATTTTTGCTATTTCCTTTCCGTTTGCAGGATTTATTATTTCTAATTGCATATTTTTTCTATTAAAGCTTTTCGTATGTTTTTGCTGAAAGGACTTTCTAAATCACTCATTCTTTCTGGATGCCATTGCACCGCCAAAAGAAATTGTTCCTCTGGATTTGTAGATTCTATAACTTCTATAACTCCATCTTCGGAATGCGCGACTGCTTTTAAATCAGTTCCCAATTTTTCAATGGATTGATGATGTGAACTGTTAACTTCCCCAGTTTCCTCTTTCACAATCGAATAAAAGAAGGAGTTTTTCTCTACTTGAACTTGGTGTTTTTTGTCTTCTGTTCCTTTTTTATGAATTTCGTTTTTGCTTTCGCCATTATCTAAATGCAAAGTTCCACCTTTGTAAACATTGATTAATTGCAAACCTCTACAAATTCCCAAGATTGGTTTATGTGATTTCAAGGCTTTTGCCAAAACCTCCATTTCAAATGTATCCCGTTTTGTATTGAATGTTTCAGGTGCATTTGCATAATCTACCTTTTCGTTGGGTTCCATATCGATACCGCCAGTAAACACGACCGCATCGCAATTGGCGACATCTTGCAAATTATTTTTTTCATACGACAGTTCAACGATGTCGATGTTTTCATCATTTCCTTTTATCCAGCGAGGATAATTGTGATAATTTGTTTCGGAAAATGTTACTCCAATTTTCATTTTTAAAGTGCTTCTAAATACAGTTTTTTGAAATCTTCCCTGCTTACCGGTTTTGGATTATTTGGGTGTGCAAAATCTTCAATTGCTAAATCAGCAAGAGTTTCAATATGTTCTAATTTCACTCCGATAGCACTTAATTTATGCGGAATATTTATTTTGGTATTCAAGTCAAACAGATATTGTACAACAGCTTCGCCGGTATGTTCTTTTAGTTCCAAGGTTTGGGCAATTCTTTTGAACTTATCCTCGTTTCCTGCAATATTGAAACGCATTCCATAAGGAATATTCACGGCATTTGCCAATCCGTGGTGTGTGTCCAACAAAGAAGAAAGTGGGTGTGCCAAAGAGTGCACCACACCAAGCCCCTTCTGGAAAGCGATGGCGCCCATCATCGAGCCCAACAACATTTTAGAACGAGATTCCATATCGGGATTGTTGGTGGCTTTTTCCAAGGATTCGCTGATTAATCGTATTCCTTCAAGTGCAATTCCATCACAAATAGGATGGTAATTTTTCGCCAAAAATGCTTCCATATTATGCGTCAAAGCGTCCATTCCGGTGGCTGCCGTTATAAATGCCGGCAATTCCATCGTGAGCATTGGATCGGCAAAAACGATTGCCGCCAACAGTTTTGGCGAAAACAATATCTTTTTTTGGTGTGTTTCATCGTCCGAAATAATAGCGCTTCGACCCACTTCACTTCCGGTTCCGGCTGTGGTAGGAATGGTGATAAGCGTTGGCACGTCATTGGTAATATACACATCTCCGCCTATTAAATCGTCGTATTTAAATAGGTCTTCCCGGTGATTGATTCGCAAGGCAATGGCTCTTGCCACGTCTAAGGCAGCACCGCCACCAATGCCAATAATGCAATCACATTTGGCATTATCATACCCATCGCCACCTTTGTAAACGTCTGATTTTACAGGGTTTTTATGAATGTCATAAAATACTTCCGGTTCAAAACCTGCATTTTGCAAATCTGCAACTATTGTCTTGAAGAAAGGCAAGGCAAAGACATTTGGATCTGTTACCAATAATGGTTTTTTGAAACCATTTTTCTTCAAATATTCGGGTAGTTCTTTTATTACTCCAGCTCCAAAACGTATCGTCGTTGGAAAATTAAATTGTGAAATCATTGTTATGCTTTTATAATTTAAGATTTTGTATTTTCATTACTCCAGTTTTAAGAAGACATTATATTATCTCGAAATATCTTTTCATTTCCCAGTCAGTAACAACTTTAGCAAATTGGCGCCATTCCCATTCTCTTGTTTCCGTAAAATGTTTTACAAAGGTATCGCCAAAAAGTTCATTGGCAATTTTTGAATCACGCATTTTCAAGGTGCTGTCAATCAAATTTTTAGAAAGGCGTCCGTTGCTTTCGTCGGTGTATCCGTTTGCGAGAGTTCGGGGTTGTTTCAATTGTAAGTTGTTTTTTATACCATACAAACCGGCAGCCAGACAAGCGGCTATTGCCAAGTGAGGATTGGTGTCGGCACCAACGATTCTGGTTTCCAGTCGGCAGGATTTTGAACCTGCAGGCAATGATCTCAACGCCACGGTGCGATTATCAACTCCCCAAGTAAGGGTTGTTGGCGCCCAAGCTCCTTCGACTAATCGTTTGTAGGAGTTTATTGTTGGGGCAATCATTGGCAATATTTCTGGTAAACAAAGCAATTGTCCTGCTATGTAACTGCGCATCAGATCACTCATCTTGTTTGGATCTTTTTCGTCGAAAAACAGATTTTTGCTAGCATCGGCATTCCAAATACTTTGATGAATATGGCCTCCGCAACCAGGCAAATTTTCTGAAATTTTTGCCATAAAAGTTGCCATAACTCCGTGTTTATAGGCAATTTCTTTTACAGCAGTTTTAAACAAAGTTGCTCTGTCGCCTGACAAAATCGTTGTTCCGTATTGAATGGCAACTTCATAAGTTCCTGGACCGGTTTCGGTATGAAGTCCTTCTACAGGAATATCAAATTTCGTCAGTAAATCGAACAAATCCGTGAAATAATCATTCTTTAATGAAGTTCTCAAAATCGAATAACCAAACATTCCCGGTGTGAGTGGAGTAAGGTTTTGGAAATTTTTGGCTGCAGCTGATTCAGGTGTTTCAGCAAAATTGAACCATTCGAATTCTTGGGAAACAAAAGGCGTGAATCCCGCTTGATTAGCTTGTGATTCTATTTTTTTTAATAATTGTCTTGGGCAAATTTCAAGTGGACTTCCGTCATTTTTGATAAATTCACCCATTAAAAAAGGAACATCATTTTCCCAAGGAATTTTCCTAAAAGTGTTGAAATCAAGTCTTACTTTAGCATCAGGATAACCGCTATGCCATCCTGTATAAGTGCCGTTGTCATAAGCAACATCGGCCATATCCCAACCAAAAATGACATCGCAGTAACCAAAATCGCTTTCGCAAATGGTACTGAATTTTTCGGCAGAAATATATTTCCCTCTCAAAACACCGTCAATATCGACGATAGCCAGTTTTACCTTGCCGGATGGATGCTGTTTTATATAATCAATAATTTCAAGTTTATTCATTTGGATATTTATTTTGGAATTAATAAAATCTTTATAAATATAGTTTTTAGTTTTCGTTATATTTTTAAATCAATCAAATCCTTTCTAAAATTTACAAACACTTGATTTAAGAAATTCAGATTACTTTCATAACAAATCTATAAAATTTAGGAAGAATTAAAGATTTTATTTTTTTTATGAAAAAGTTGAATAATTATGTAGCTATCATTAAAGTATTGCGATTACGGATTCAGAATTGTAAGTAATTGCCCCTGCAGATGGTACTGCAGTTATGTGGGAGAGTATGTCGTCGCCTTTCTTTTGAAAAACCCTGTTTCTAGCGAATCAGGGTTTTTTGTTTTATAATAGGTTTTATAAATTGTAGGAATTACTTTTTAATTGTATTTTAGCTCTCAAAATTTGTAATAGTGTGTTCACTAATTTTTATACCTTTAACATAATTACATTCTGACTTAGTTCATGCTTAACCAAAACCCAGAACAAATTTCGCGAGATAACATTGACAAACAATTAGTTGATTGTGGGTGGATTATTCAGGATAAGAAAAAAACAAATCTTGCGGCTGGTTTGGGAGTTGCTATCAGGGAGTACCAAACCGATATTGGTCCAGCGGATTACGTTTTGTTTGTAGATAAAAAAGCCGTTGGTATCATTGAAGCCAAACGCGAAGAAGAAGGGATTCATTTAACTTCAGTTGAAGAGCAATCTTCTCAATATGCTAACGCCAAACTCCGTTTATTAAATAACGACCCATTGCCTTTTGTATATGAAAGCACGGGAGAAATCACTCGTTTTACCGATTACAGAGATCCAAAACCCCGCTCTCGAAACGTTTTTACTTTTCATCGTCCAGAAACTTTCTTGCAATGGTCGAAAGAATCTAAAACCTTGCGTGCTCGCTTGTACGACATCCCGATGCTGCCAGTTGATGGTTTACGGGATTGCCAAATTACAGCCATTACCAATTTAGAAAAATCATTCAAAGACCAACGCCCGAAAGCCTTGATTCAAATGGCTACTGGTTCAGGTAAAACTTTCACAGCGATTTCTTTTATTTATCGTTTGTTGAAATATTCCAAAGCCAAACGGATTCTTTTTTTGGTAGATACGAAAAACTTGGGAGAACAAGCTGAAGGTGAATTCCGTTCCTATACTGCCAGTGAGGATAACTGTTTGTTTACCGAATTGTATGGCGTAACTCGTTTGAGTAGTTCGTTTATTCCTAATGACAGTCAAGTGTATATTAGCACCATCCAACGAATGTATTCCATTTTGAAAGAAACGGAATTGGACGAAAGTGCTGAAGAGGAAAACCCAAATGAACTACGCTTTGAACCTAAAGAACCTGTTCCTGTCGGGTATAATTAAAAAGTGCCGATTGAGTTCTTTGATTTTGTGGTTATTGACGAATGCCATCGCAGTATTTACAACTTGTGGAAACAAGTATTAGATTATTTTGATGTGTTTCAAATTGGGTTGACGGCTACTCCAGATAATAGAACCTTTGGTTATTTTAACCAAAATCTGGTTTGCGATTATGGGTATGAAAAAGCCGTCATTGATGGTGTTTTGGTTCCGTATAATGTATTTACGGTAGAAACTAAAATCACCAAAGAAGGAAGCGTCATAAACATAGGTGAAAAAGTGGACAAGCGAGAACGACTTACCCGAAAAAGATTTTGGGAAGCCATTGATGAAGATGAAGTCTATAGCGGTAAACAATTAGACAAAGACATTGTAAATCCAAGTACCATACGAACGATTATCAAAGCGGTGAAAGAAAACCTGCCGGCTATGTTCCCGGATAGGTTCTTCACCCCGACCATCTCCAAAGGAGAGGGAGACGAAACCGAAATTGGGAGTAGTGAAATTTTGGTTGATGCTTATGCTGATGGATTTGAAGTGCCGAAAATGCTCATATTTGCTAAAACCGATTCCCATGCCGAAGACATTATCGAAATCGTGCGTGAGGAATTTGGAGAAGAAAATAAATTCTGTAAAAAGATAACCTATAAAAGTCTAGAAGATCCCAAATCGGTTTTGCAACAATTCCGAAACGATTATTACCCTCGTATTGCTGTAACGGTTGACATGATTGCCACAGGAACTGATATTCGTCCGCTCGAAGTATTGTTGTTTATGCGCGATGTAAAAAGCCGTTCTTATTACGAACAAATGAAAGGTCGTGGCACGCGAACTTGTTCCGTGGAGGAATTGAAAGCCAAAGGAACCCCTTCGGCTAAATACAGTAAAGACCATTTTGTGATTATTGATGCTATTGGTGTCGAGAATTCTCAAAAAACCGATAGCCGACCGTTAGAAAAAGCACCGGGAGTTTCCCTAAAAGACGTGTTGCAAAACATTGCCATGGGAAATACTTCGGAGGATATGTTAACTACGCTTGCCAATCGTTTGATTCGTTTGGAACGCCAACTTTCGGAAAAAGACAAACTCAAATTTGCTGAACAAGCCAATGGTTTTACCATCAATCATATAGTGAAACAATTGTTGAATGCACACGACCCGGATTCCATTGAAAAAGTGGAATTAGGAGTGAAATCTAATTTAAGAGGACAAGCGCCTATTGAAATTGAAGCCGCAATCGAAAAAGGAAAACAACAGTTAATTGAAGATGCTGTTGCCGTTTTTCACAATCCTGACTTACGTGATTTTATTGTGGACATTCGCAAGAAATACGACCAGATTATTGATGTCGTAAACATTGATATGATTACCAACATAGGCTGGGTAAAAGACCAAGATGCAGCAGCCAATACAACAACAACGGATTTCAAAACTTGGATAGAAAGCAATAAAGACGAAATTACTGCTTTGCAGATTTTCTATGCTCAAGATTATCGCCATAGGGAGTTCTCGTACAAAATGATTAAAGATTTGTGTGAAAAACTCAAAACTGAAAAACCTTTGTTAGCTCCATTAGCCGTTTGGCGTGCCTACGAGCAATTGGAAAAAACAAACGGTTCTGCCAAAAATGAATTGATTGCCTTAGTTTCATTGATTCGAAGAGTAAGCGGCATTGATACTACGCTCACGGCTTATGATAAAACCGTAGACAAGAATTTCCAAGATTGGGTATTCAAGAAACAAGCAGGAACTCTAAAGTTTACCGAACCCCAAATGCAATGGTTACGTATGATGAAAGACTATGTAGCCAACAGTTTTCATATAGATCGAGACGATTTTGATTTAAGCCCTTTCAATGCCGAAGGCGGATTGAGTAAAATGTGGCAGTTGTTTGGTGAAGACACCGATGCGATTATTAATGAATTAAATGAGGTATTGGCTGCATAAAAAAGCATAATTTTGTATCAACTTTAAATTTAGAAATGTTCGAAAATCATTTACAACTTGGCAATGGAGTTTTTACTACGCAAGAAATTGCGCAGATTCTTCGTGTGCCATACCCTAAAGTTAGAAACTGGATTACTCAATATTGGGATGGTGAACTGGGAAAATGTTATGAACAACAATATTCTTGGTCTGTTGGAAATACTCGTGCTGTTGGTTTTCATACACTCATTGAGTTTTATGTAATGATGCAATTTACATTAGCCGGAGTAAAAACTAAAGCAGTTTTAAAAGCACACAAAGAACTAGGAGAGCATTTTAAGACCAATTTCCCTTTTGCAAAAAAAGAAGTATTAGACCATATCTCAACTGATGGTTTAAAAGTATATTTTAAAATAAATGATGTAAATATAACTCTTGATGGAAGCAAGCAATTCAATTTAGACATTATCAAAATGTTTTTTAAGAATTTAGATTTTGATAATGATATGTTAGCTTCTCGTTTTTGGCCAATGGGCAAAAGCCATAAAGTAGTTTGTGATCCGCATAGAAAGTTTGGACAACCTATATTAGATGGCACAAGTATTCAATCGGAAGCTATTTACAGAATGTATCTTGCCAAAGAACCCATGAATTTTATTGCTTCTATTTATGAAATTCCATTAAAGTCGGTTAAAGATGCCATAGCTTTTCATAAAAATGCAGCTTAATGGTAAAAAAATACAAAATCTATATTGATGAAAATATGCCAAGCCAATTGGCTCATGGTTTACATACTTTGCAACAACCTCAAAACGCAAAAGATGGTTTCGATATAGAAGTACTTTCTATCAAAGATGTATTTGGACAAGGAGCACAAGATGAAGATTGGATACCAATAGTTGGTGCTGAAAACGGTATTGTAATCACTCAAGATTTTAGAATACAATCCCAAAAACACCAACGCGAGTTATATATAGAAAGTGGCGTTGGTATTTTATTTCTTAATCCCCCTTCAAATGGTGGATTTTCTTATTGGGATTTAGTTAAAAAATTAATTTCGGAATGGGAAGACATTAAGAAAATAATCAAAAAAAACAAAACGCCTTTTGCTTACAGAGGAACATCAAGAACAAAATTTGAGAAAATGGATTAGTTTTTATTTGATAAGAATAAATCATATAAAAACACGCTATTTTACAGCAATATCTAATTTGACTACAACTCAAAATTATTAATAATTTGCCTTTAATGACACAAAAGAATAAATTACCAAAAGATTGGAAATGGGTTAAACTCAAAGAAGTTTGTGAAGTTATTACAGGTACAACACCCCCAAAATCTGATATGACTAATTATGGAAAGGATATACCCTTTTTTAAACCACCTCATTTATGGGATGGTTTAATTGGTGAAACAGAAGAAATGCTTTCTTCAAAAGGAGCTACTAAAGCTAGAATTGTACCTCGAAACACTGTATTAGTTACTTGTATTGGTAATCTTGGAAGAACAGGTTTTGTAATGAAAGAAGCTGCATTCAATCAGCAAATAAATGCAATACTTGAAAATGAAAAGATTGACGGAAAATATATCTTTTACCAAGCACAATCACCAACTTTTAGAAATCAATTAGGAAAACTAGCTACTGGAACAACCGTTTCTATAGTAAATAAAGGAAATTTTGAAACTATTAGTATTCCTTTGGCTCCACCAAATATTCAACAAGCAATTGTCTCCAAAATAGAAGAACTATTTAGCGAGTTAGACAAAGGCATTGAAGATTTAAAAACCGCACAACTGCAACTCAAAACCTATAGACAAAGCGTGTTGAAATATGCTTTTGAAGGGAAGTTGACAAATAAAAAGGTTAAGGAAGGAGAATTACCGAAGGGATGGAAATGGACAAATGTAAAAAATATAACAACTCTTTTGGGTGATGGTTTACACGGAACTCCAAAATATGATCCTGATGGTGATTACTATTTTATTAATGGTAATAACTTAACCGATGGCAAAATAGAAATTAAAGAGAATACAAAAAAAGTTTCCAAAATTGAATTTGAAAAATATAAAAAACAATTAAATGATAAAACCATTTTTGTCTCTATAAATGGTTCACTAGGTTATACAGCTTTCTATAATAATGAACCTGTAATCCTTGGGAAAAGTGCTTGTTATTTTAATGTAAAAGAAGATATTGATAAACACTATATTAGATACATTTTTACTAGTCAAAGATTTACAAATTATTCCATTAAAGTTGCAACTGGAAGTACAATAAAAAATGTTTCTCTTAAATCAATGAGAGAATTTGAAATTCCGCTTCCATCAATCGAAGAACAACACCGCATCGTCCAAGAAATCGAAAGCCGTTTGAGCGTTGCCGATAAAATGGAGGAAAGCATCAGTCAAAGTTTATTCCAAGCCGAGGCATTGAGACAGAGTATATTGAAAAAGGCGTTTGAGGGCAAACTTGTATAATATGTACCGAGCCTACGGCTCTCTATGACGGTGGCGTTTTGTTGTGTCAACTGGACTGAAGTCCAGCCTTACAAAATGGGTCGAGCCGATGGCTCTGAGACGTAATGAATAAATCCCGTTGGGATGACCAATGTTGTAGCAACGGATTTTAATCCGTTGATATTAAAAACAAAACGAGCAAAAAGTTCCGTAGGAAGGACACGTATTATTGAATTTTAAAATAACAGATTATAATATGGAATTACAATCAGAAGGACATTGTATTTTTTGCAATGAATACTTTTCTCAAAAAGACATCGGCAAGCATTTGGCGACTCATTTGAAAATAAAGGAAAAGGAAGATAAAGGAAAAAAAACAAATGGCTTCAATCACATAGTGGTTGAAGCAGATGTTATGTTTTTGCAGCTACTGGTGAGAAGTACTTGTGAGATGGAAGAAATCGACAATTTCCTAAGAGATATTTGGTTAGAGTGTTGTGGTCATGACAGTGGTTTTCACATCAAAAGAGGAGAAGAAATCGAGATGGATGATATTGTTGGTAATGTATTAACACCTAAAACCAAAGTCTCCCACGACTATGATTACGGTACAACTACCAGAACATTTATAAAAAGCGTAAAAGTATATGATTTAGACTTTGATGATGATGACATTGTTTTGCTGTCAAGAAATGAACCCTTAAAGATTATGTGTTCTGTCTGCAATAAAAAAGCAGCGACTGTATTATGTTCGGTATGCTTGTGGGAGGGCGATTCCTATTTTTGTAATACCTGTGCCAAAAAGCATGCTAAAACCTGTGAAGATTTTGACGATTATGCCAGTATGGATGTGGTGAATTCCCCTCGAATGGGAGAATGTGGTTATGAAGGAGGCAGTTTTGATAAAGAAAGAGACGGCGTGTATAAAGAAAGAAAAAAGTAAAAATGAGCAAAGATAATTCAGCAAACACTTCAAGTATAGTTTCCAAAGTATGGGCATTTTGTCAAACCCTTAGAGACGATGGCGTGGGCTATGGCGACTACTTGGAGCAATTGACCTATTTGCTTTTCCTGAAAATGGCAGACGAATACAGCAAGCCTCCCCACAACAGAGAAATGCCAATTCCTGCGGAGTATGCTTGGGAAACCTTGACTACCAAAAGTGGTACTGAGTTAGAGTCACATTATAACATCATGTTGCGTGAGTTGGCCAAAGAAAAAGGCATCTTGGGGCAAATCTTTGTCAAGAGCCAAAACAAGATACAAGACCCAGCCAAGTTATATAAATTGATTGCGCTCATTAATGCCGAGAATTGGATTTTGATGGGCGTAAAAGACAAAGGCGATATTTATGAAGGCTTATTGGAGAAAAATGCCGAAGACACTAAAAGTGGTGCAGGTCAGTACTTCACGCCACGTCCATTAATCAAAGCAATGGTCGAATGCTTGCGTCCTGAACCGTTAAAAACCATAGCGGATCCGGCTTGTGGTACAGGAGGATTTTTCTTGGCGGCGTACGATTGGATTGTGGACAATCGTGATTTAGACAAAGAAGCTAAACAATTCCTGAAATACGAAACGTTTTTCGGAAACGAGATTGTAGCCAGTACCAGACGTTTGGCACTGATGAATTTGTTCTTGCATAATATTGGCGATATTGATTCCGATAATTTTATTTCGCCCAATGATTCCTTGATTACGGATTCAGGTACGCGCTATGATTATATTTTAGCCAATCCGCCTTTTGGTAAAAAAAGTAGTATGACCTTTACCAATCAAGACGGCGAACAAGAGAAAGAAGATTTGACTTATAACCGTCAGGATTTTTGGGTAACTACGAGCAACAAACAGTTGAACTTTGTGCAACACATTCGCACGATGCTCAAAACAACAGGAATGGCAGCAGTGGTGTTGCCTGATAATGTTTTATTTGAAGGCGGAGTGGGTGAAACGGTACGTAAAAAACTATTGGAAACCACCGATTTGCACACCATATTGCGTTTGCCAACAGGGATTTTCTATGCCAATGGTGTAAAAGCAAACGTATTGTTTTTTGATGGAAAACCGTCAAGTAAGGACGTTTGGACAAAAGAAACCTGGGTGTATGATTACAGAACCAATATTCATCATACGCTAAAAAAGAATCCATTAAAACTAAAAGATTTAAAAGATTTTATTGCTCTTTACAACCCTGAAAATAGAAACAAACGTACTGAAACCTACAATGCAGCAACCAATCCCGAAGGACGTTGGAGAAAGTTCTCTTACGATGAAATCATTGCCAGAGATAAAACGAGTTTAGACATCACTTGGTTAAAAGACAAATCCTTGGCGGATTTGGATAATTTACCCGATCCCGATGTTTTGGCGTTGGAAATCGTGGAGAATATTGAGGCTAGTCTGGATAGTTTTAGGGTGATTATTGCTTCGTTGAAGTAAACTTGTGGATGTATATTGATCCGTGTTTCGGTTTTATGTGGAGGGATAAATTAGGGTCAAAAGGGTCAAAACCTAATATGTAAAAACAAACAGCTATTGTTTCTT
Organism: Flavobacterium gawalongense; assembly: GCF_007097265.1. GTDB lineage: Bacteria > Bacteroidota > Bacteroidia > Flavobacteriales > Flavobacteriaceae > Flavobacterium > Flavobacterium gawalongense. Next base: position 13,389 of record NZ_VJZP01000030.1, read on the forward strand.
AAAAGTATATAAATATAAAATGGTTTGACTTTTCAATTCTAAAGTCAAACCATTTTTTATAAATCCAAACCTTCCTTCAATAACTTTTTATAATACTCACAAACCGCATTAATCGGACATTCCGGGCATTGGGGTGTCGGACGACAAATTTCTCTTCCCAGAAACGAAATTGCCATCCCGATTTCTCCCCAAATTTCTCTTGGGAGTACTTGCATGAGTTGTTTTTCGGCTTTAATTCCGTCTTTGGCTTCGGTAATTAATCCAATTCTGGGCGCTACTCTAATAACATGTAAATCGGCAATAATTCCTTTTGCGGGAACTTTTGCTTCCCGCATGATCACATTCGCTGATTTTCGTCCAATACCTTTCAGGGCAACTAAATCCTCCATAGTAAGCGGAATATTCTCGTCTTTTTTGATGGTTTGAGCGATTTCCAACAACCAGTTGGCTTTGGTTCCAAAGTTCCTGACATTGGAGATATAAGGGATTAATGCATCTACATTCGAAACAGACAAACTTTTCATATTTGGGTATACTTCAAATAAAGCAGGAGCAATTTTATTGATATGAGCATCAGAATCTTGTGCAGATAAAACAACCATAACCAAAAGCTGGTATAAATTGTGGTAATCTAACGGATGTTTTCGTCCTTTATACTTTGTTAAAATTGGTTCTAATTTTTTAGCCCAATCATTTGAGGTTTCAAATAAATCCATGGCATTATTTTTCTTTAAAATTATCTGACTTATTGTTTCTCACTTTTGATGATTTGTCATTTATATCTCGCAAAGTCGCAGAGACGATACCCATTGTCGTTTATTACTCTTTAAAATCTACTGATAAAGAATTCACACAATAGCGTTGTCCAGTTTTGGTAGGTCCATCGTCAAATACATGTCCGAGGTGGCTGCCACAATTGGCACAAAGGATTTCAGTACGTTTCATTCCATATGTGACATCCGAAATATATTGTACTTTTCCAGGAATCGATTCATCAAAAGAAGGCCAACCACAATGCGCATCAAATTTGGAGTTGCTTTCGAATAAAGGTTCTCCGCAGGCACCACAGCAATACGTTCCTTTTTCGTAATGTAGGTTATAGGTTCCGGTATGAGGATATTCGGTTCCTTTTTGACGAAGAATTCGGTAGCGCTCTTCACCCAATTGTTCTTTCCATTCTAGTTCTGTTTTTTCGATAGGATATTTCATGTTTTTAAGTTTTTTGCATAACGTTGTAAAACAGTTATTTGTTTTGAATAAATTGAACTGTTTTTTCAATTACTTTATGGTTACCAAGAATTTTTCTATGCCCTAATCCATCGGTTAGGAGTAACTCTCCATTTTTTAGGTATTTATGAATGTGCATTGCTGCTGTTACCGGAACTTCGGGATCATTATTATCATGGATAACTAAGACAGGAATAGTAGTCTCTTTTGCGGCTAAATAAGCAGAATAACTGTTCATATCTTCTTTATATTTTTTTTCAAAATACAAACGCAAACGCGTGCTTATACTTGGTTTCAATTTTAATTTTGCCACAAAATCATCCATGATATCTTGCACGATATCGCCACTGCCAATAACTACGGCATGATTTACTTTTAATCCTTTTTTTATAGCATTCAAAACGGACATTCCACCTAATGAGTGGCCAACTGCGGCTTCAAATGGACCAAATTGTTTGTCAATTTCTAAAATTGTAGCAATAAAGTCGGACATAATGGACGTTTTTCCGGGTGATTTTCCGTGTGCGGGTGCATCAAAACTTACGGTGGAATATTCTGTTTTTAGTAATTCGTCAGCTATTTTGAATAACTGTGTTCCGCGTCCTGACCAGCCGTGAACTAATAAAATTTTCTTTTCACTTTTACCATATTGATATAAAACGACCTCTTTGTCAATTGCCGGAATTTTGATTAATTTTTGGACACTATTACGGTCCATTTCTAATTCTCTTTTTGGAATTTTATGTTTTATGGGCGTAGTAAAGAGTTTAGCAATAAATAATGTTATTAATTTTGGCGAAATAAACGAGATTAATTTACTTGTTAATAAGATAATCTTAGGAATTTTCAATGATTGTGTATGAATAGAAGTTTTTTTTGTCATTTCAATAAATTTTCAAGCGAGTTATTATGTTATAGTTTTTTTACTAAATTTAGAAAAACATAAAAGTAATATTTTTTACAAAGTTTTTATTGGGATTAACATAAATACTGGAATAATAAATATTTAGAATTGTTAAAAAATTAATTGAATAGTATTAGAATTAACGGAAAAACAACAAAATTTCATAAATGGAAATATTTCATATCAGTGCAGAATGTTACCCCGTAGCAAAAGTAGGAGGTTTAGCCGATGTTGTAGGGGCGTTACCAAAATATCAAAATAATGCAGGACATCATGTAAGAGTTGTGATTCCTTGTTATGATTCAAAGTTCAAAAACGAAAATGAGTTTGAATGTGTACATTGGGGTCATGTAAAGTTAGGAAGTTTTCATTTCCCTTTTAACGTTCTCAAAGAAAAAACGGATAAGTTAGGATTTGAATTGTATTTAATTGAAATTCCAGAATTATTTGATCGAAAAGAAGTTTATGGTTATCAGGATGATATTGAACGATTTTTATCTTTCCAAATTGCTTCTTTAGATTGGATAATAGGAAGAAACGAAGTTCCGGATGTTATCAATTGTCATGATCATCATACAGGTTTAATCCCTTTTATGATGTTGTATTGTCATAAATACAAAAAATTGCAAAATACACCTTCTATGATTACCATTCATAATGGTTTGTATCAAGGGCAGTTTGGATTTGATAAATTACATTATTTACCGGAGTTTGATTTGGCTCATGTGAATGTTTTAGAATGGGATAATAGTATCAATTCGCTCGCTGTAGGAATTAAGTGCGCTTGGGCAGTGACGACAGTTTCTCCTAATTATTTGAATGAAATCAATTATTCGGCTAATGGATTAGAATCCTTGTTTAATCTGGTACGATATAAATCCAGAGGAATTTTGAATGGAATTGATATCGAAGTTTGGGATCCGGCCAAAGATAATATGTTGGAAAAGAACTATTCGATTAAAAATTTCGAAAAAGGAAAACAGGAAAACAAAGAAAAATTATGTAATCTGTTCAATTTAGATCCAAGAAAACCACTTTTTAGTTTTATTGGAAGATTATTAGAAGAAAAAGGAGGCGATTTATTACCGCATGCTGCAGCACTGGCATTATCTGAAAATTATAACCAAATTAATATTTTAATTCTAGGATCGGGAAATCCAATTATTGAAAATCAACTGAATAGTTTATTGGCGGATTATAAAGGTAATTACAATACTTTTATAGGGTATAATGAAGAATTAGCTCATTTAATTTACGCGGGCTCTGATTTTCTATTAATGCCTTCTAGAGTGGAACCATGTGGCTTAAATCAAATGTATTCGTTGCGATATGGAACAATTCCTATTGTAAGAAGGACAGGAGGATTAAAAGATACGGTTATTGATTTTGGAGATGATGGAAATGGAATTTGTCATGATCAGGCAACAGTAGGAGATGTTTGTTATTCGATTCAAAGAGCAGTCGATTTATATGACGATAAAAAACATTTAAATAAAATCAGAAAAATAGGAATGAGCACGGATCATTCCTGGGAAAGAGTCTGTCAGGAATATATAGAAATGTACAATTTAATAATTAAGAAGAAATGAAAGCTAAAAAGAAAAATGTTATTGCAATTATTTTAGGTGGTGGACAAGGATCCAGATTATACCCATTGACAGAAACAAGATCTAAACCAGCTGTGCCGATAGGAGGTAAATATAGATTGGTCGATATTCCTATTTCAAATTGTATGAATTCAGATATTTATAGAATGTTTGTTTTGACGCAATTCAACTCAGCTTCTTTAAATGCACATATTAAAAACACGTATAACTTTAGTATTTTTAGCCATGCATTTGTTGATATTCTTGCTGCGGAACAAACTCCTGATAATCCGACTTGGTTTCAAGGAACTGCAGATGCTGTAAGACAGTGTATGCCTCATTTCTTAAACCATGATTTTGATTATGCATTAATACTTTCGGGAGATCAGTTGTATCAAATGGATTTTAACGATATGCTGGAGGAGCATATTAGAAAAGAAGCTGATATTACGATTGCTACCTTACCGGTAAATGCAAAAGATGCTCCTGAATTTGGAATATTAAAAACAAACTCCGAAAGTTGTATTGAATCTTTCATTGAGAAACCTGCAAAAGAGTTGTTGCCAGATTGGGAATCTGATGTGAGCGAGCAAATGAAGAGTGAAGGAAAACATTATTTGGCTTCGATGGGAATCTACATATTCAACAAAAAATTGTTGGTAGATATAATGTCCAATAAGGAAACTAAAGATTTTGGTAAAGAAATTATTCCACAAGCTGTTGGGAAGAAAAAGATATTGAGTTACCAATATGAAGGGTATTGGACTGACATTGGTAATATAGATTCCTTTTTTGAAGCTAATATTGGATTAACAGAAGACTTGCCTAAGTTTAATTTATTTGATAACGACAATAAAATTTACACTAGACCAAGATTGTTACCACCATCTAAATTCCAGAAAACAACGGTTGACAGATCATTAATTTCTGAAGGTTGTATTTTGAATGCCAAAGAAATAAACCATTCCGTGATTGGTATTCGATCTAGAATTGGTGAAGGTACCATAATTCAAAATTGTTATGTGATGGGGAATGATTTCTATCAGAATATTGATGATATGAATGAAGACATTAAAAATAATAAACAATTGATAGGCATTGGAGAAAGATGTTTTATAAAGAATGCTCTTGTAGATAAAAATTGCAGAATTGGTAATGATGTTTACATCAATGGAGGCAGTCATTTAGAAGATTTTTCTAATGAATTATATGCCATTAAAGACGGAATTGTTGTTATCAAAAAAGGAGCAGTTATACCTGACAATTATATCATTAAGTAAATTTAAAAACTGTTTTTTCTTAAACTAATATTCTGTTCTTTTTATAAAAATAGAATTATACAATTGTTATATGAGTAAAGTTATCTCGCATTCCCTTTTTACTGATTTTGATATTGATTTATTTAAAGCTGGGAAACATTTCCGACTCTACGAAAAACTAGGTGCACATCTTATAACGGTTGATGGAGTAGATGGGGTTTATTTTGCCGTTTGGGCCCCAACCGCGCATTCGGTTTCTGTGGTTGGAGATTTCAATTTCTGGACACAAGGCGAACATCTGTTGAAAGTACGTTGGGATTCATCAGGTATTTGGGAAGGATTTATTCCAAATATTAAAAAAGGAGCTACCTATAAATATAAAATACAATCTAATAACGGTGGAATTATCACTGAAAAAGCAGATCCTTTTGCTTTTTACTGTGAAAAACCACCATATACTGCTTCAGTAGTCTGGGATTTAGATTATAAATGGAAAGACAATAACTGGATGGAAACCCGTCAAAATCATAATGGTTTAGACAAGCCCTATTCCGTTTATGAAGTGCATTTAGGTTCATGGAAGCGTCATGCCGAAGAAAATCGATTTTTGACTTATCTAGAATTTGCCGAAGATTTAGTGAATTATGTGAAAGAAACGGGCTTTACCCACGTTGAGTTTATGCCCATAATGGAGTATCCTTACGATCCTTCCTGGGGGTATCAATTAGTAGGCTATTTTGCACCGACTTCCCGTTTTGGAAAACCGCAAGATTTTATGATTTTGGTTGATAAATTGCATGAAGCGGGAATTGGAGTAATTCTGGACTGGGTTCCATCTCATTTTCCAGATGACGCACATGGTTTAGGATTTTTTGATGGTTCAAACCTTTTTGAGCATCCTGATCGCAGAAAAGGATATCATCCGGATTGGAAAAGTTTAGTTTTTAATTATGGGCGAAATGAAGTTCGTTCCTTTTTAATAAGTAATGCTTTATTTTGGTTGCATCATTATCATGCTGACGCTTTGCGTGTTGATGCCGTTGCTTCCATGTTGTATTTGGATTATTCCAGAAATGAAGGGGAATGGGAGCCAAATATTTACGGAGGCAGAGAAAATCTTGATACCATAAGTTTCTTAAAGGAATTTAATGAAGCGGTCTATTTGAATTATGAAGGAGTGCAAACCATTGCAGAGGAAAGTACTTCTTTTCCTATGGTTTCAAGACCAACATCTGTTGGTGGTTTAGGGTTTGGGATGAAATGGATGATGGGCTGGATGCACGATACTTTAGAATATTTTCAAAAAGATACGGTATATAGAAAATACCATCAAAATGATTTGACTTTTTCAATGACCTATACCTTTTCCGAAAATTTCATGTTGCCGCTTTCCCATGATGAAGTAGTGTATGGGAAAAAATCAATTGCAGGAAGGATGCCTGGCGATGAATGGCAAAAATTTGCAAATTTAAGATTGTTGTACGGCTATATGTTTACACATCCCGGAACCAAATTGTTGTTTATGGGGAGTGAATTTGGACAAAGTAGTGAGTGGAATTTTGAAGGAAGTTTAGATTGGCATTTATTGCAATATCCATACCATGAAGGGGTGAAAAAACTGATTACTGATTTGAATGCATTGTACAAAACGCAACCTGCTTTGCATGAAAAACAATTTAGTCCAGAAGGATTTGAATGGATTAATTATTCGGATCATCAAAATGCGGTGATGTCTTTCATTCGAAAAGGAAACAATCAAAAAGATGATGTTATTGTAGTTTGCAATTTCACTCAAGTTGTTCGTCCGAATTATCGTATTGGTTTACCAAGGAAAGGTAAATTGACAGAGATTTTTAATAGTGATGCTGCAAATTATGGGGGAAGCGGGGTTTCCAACCCTAAAAAATTAACAATTGAAGCCTTACCTTATGACGGAAGAGATTATTCAACTGAATTGCTTTTGCCTCCATTGAGTGTAACTGTTTTTAAAATTTCATGATAATTTAATTTTTTTTAAATTCAAACATACTTGTTGTTAAGTTAATTTGGATAGTTCGTAAACTATCAATGTTTAAAAGTAGTTAGAATCTCTTTTTTTAATAAATTAATAACGTTTTCGTTAAAAAACGCATCATTTAAATCATTATTTTGGAAAGTAAAGAAAGTATTTTTTGTATGTTTGAGTTCCAAAAGAGATTAAAATTAATACCATAGAAAATGATCACAAATACAGAATTAGAATACAAAGGAGATTTATATCCTACAAAAATAGTTGCTTTTGAACATGAAGTAGATTCCGTATGTTTTCATACAGATAATAGTGTAATATTAAAAGTAACAGTATTACGAGATAGTTTAATACGTTTTAGATTTACTACAAAAGGATATTTTAGCAACGATTTTTCCTATGCTATTGATAAAAGTCATTCTCATGGATATAACTTTCTTGAGGTTTCTGAAGTAGAAGATTATTATCAGATAAAAACTAGTAAAGTACAATGTAGAATTCAAAAAATAGATATGAGATTGTCTATTTTTGATTTGGATGAAAATGTTATTTTAGAAGATGAATTAGGTTTTCATTGGGAAGAAAGCTATGAATACGGGGGCAATATCGTGAAAATGAGTAAGGCTTCAAAAGATGGGGAATGCTTTTACGGACTTGGAGATAAAGCAACCCAATTAAATTTGAAAGGAAAAAGATTAGAGAATTTTGCTACGGATCAATACGCATTTCAAAAAGACCAGGAGCCATTATACAAAGTTGTTCCGTTTTATATTGGATTGCAAAACAAACAATCTTACGGAATTTTCTTTGACAATACTTTTAGAACCTATTTTGATTTTTGTCACGAAAGAAGAAATGTAACCAGTTATTGGGCCGAAGGTGGAGAAATGAATTACTATTTCATTTATGGGCCACAAATGCAGGATGTTGTTACCACTTATACTGATTTGACCGGTAAACCCGAATTGCCGCCACTTTGGGCATTAGGATACCACCAATGCAAATGGAGTTATTATCCTGAAAGTAATTTAAAAGAAGTTGCAGCCAAATTTAGAGAATTGAAAATTCCATGTGATGCCCTTTATTTGGATATTGATTATATGGAAGGTTTTCGATGTTTCACCTGGAACAAAGAATATTTTCCTGATCCAAAAAGAATGGTGGCAGAATTAGCCGAAGATGGCTTCAAAACCGTTGTAATCATTGATCCGGGAATAAAAATTGACAAAGAGTACTCCATATATAAAGAAGCACTAAAAAATGATTATTTCTGTAAAAGAGCTGATGGCCCTTACATGAAAGGAAAAGTATGGCCGGGAGAATGTAACTTTCCTGATTATACGAATCCTGCGGTAAGAGAATGGTGGGCTGGATTGTTTAAAGAATTAGTTTCGGAGATTGGTGTAAAAGGAGTTTGGAATGATATGAACGAACCTGCTGTTATGGAGGTTCCTAATAAAACATTCCCGATGGATGTAAGACATGATTATGATGGAAATCCATGCAGTCATAGAAAAGCACATAACATCTATGGAACACAAATGGCAAGAGCTACATATCATGGTGTAAAAAGGTTTGCTTATCCAAAAAGGCCTTTTGTTATTACAAGATCAGCGTATGCAGGAGCACAACGATACACCTCTTCTTGGACAGGTGATAATGTTGCTACATGGGAACATTTGTGGATTGCAAACATTCAGGTGCAACGAATGTCCATTTCCGGAATGGGTTTCACGGGATCAGATATTGGAGGATTTGCTGAACAACCTTCTGGGGAATTGTATGCACGTTGGATTCAATTAGGTGTTTTTCATCCTTTTTGCAGAACCCACTCTTCTGGTGATCACGGCGATCAGGAACCATGGGCGTTTGATGGAGAAGTGATTGATATCACCAGAAAATTCGTCAACTTGCGTTATCAATTATTGCCTTATTTGTATACTATGTTTTGGCAATACATTGAAGAAGGGATTCCTATGTTGAAACCACTGGTTTATTATGACCAAGAAGATATTCAAACGCATTACAGAAATGATGAGTTTGTTTTTGGAAACCAAATATTAGTTTGTCCTATTTTAGAACCTAATTCTTTAGGAAGAAGAATGTATGTTCCTCGTGGACAGTGGTATAACTATTGGACCAATGAAGAAGTTAAAGGAGGAAAAGAAATTTGGGTTGATACTAAATTTGACCAAATTCCACTTTTTGTTAAAGCCGGTGCCATAATTCCAAAATATCCTGTTCAACAATATGTTGGCGAACTTGAATTTGATGAGTTAATCTTGGACATCTATTACAAAGAAGGTAAAGAGAAATCAGTAGTTTATGAGGATGCTCAGGATGGTTATGATTATAAAAAAGGAAGATACAGCTTCTTGTCATTTCAAACGACTGGTAAAGAGAAAGAATTAATCATTCAGTTGCATAAAGAAGGAAAATATGATACTAATTATTCCAAGTATAAAATAAATCTAGTTGGCTTGCCATTTAAAGTTAAAATGATTGAAATCGACAATGTAGAAGTTTCATTTGATAAAAAAACTTTAGAAAATGAAGCCTATTTGATTGTCGATAAGGGTTTTACAGCATTGCACATAACCGGTGAATAACAATAAAGTTGATACATTTAAATTTAATTATGTAAATAAAAAATTCATAATAGTTGTATTTTTGTATAAAAATTAAACTTAAAATGATGAAAAAGAACTTATTACTAGGGATTTTTGCGATAGGATTATTATACTCTTGTGCAACCAATCCTCTTACAGGAAAAAAAAGCTTGAATTTTGTTTCTAACAGTGAGTTGTTCCCATCATCTTTTCAACAATACGGAACTTTTTTAAAGGAAAATAAAGTTATTGTAGGAACAGCTGATGCAAGAAGAGTAGAAGCAGTTGGGATGAGAATTAAAGCAGCGGCAGAAAAATATTTAACCTATTTGGGACAATCACAATATTTAAATGATTACCGTTGGGAATATAAATTAATTGACAGCAAAGAAGTTAATGCTTGGTGTATGCCTGGTGGAAAAATTGTTGTTTACTCGGGGATATTACCAATAACTAAAGATGATGCGGGTTTAGCTACCGTATTGGGACATGAAGTTTCTCATGCATTAGCAAATCACGGAGCACAACGAATGAGTGCTGCTCAATTGCAACAATTGGGAGCTGTAGGAGTTGCAGTCGCAACTGGAAGTCAAAGTACCGAAAAACAACAAATGTGGCAACAATATTACGGATTAGGTTCACAAGTGGGAGTTATGCTTCCATTTAGCAGAAGTCACGAAACTGAAGCAGATAAAATAGGACTTACACTTATGGCAATTGCAGGATATAATGCGGATGATTCCGTAATCTTTTGGCAAAGAATGGCTGCGCAATCTGCAGGACAATCGCCACCGGAATTTTTAAGTACGCATCCATCTGATGCTACCAGAATTGCAAATTTAAAAGCATTAATCCCGGAAGCAAAAGCATTAGCTGCTAAAGTTGGGATTATTTACAGATAATACTTTAAATTTTTAATGTTTATTAATTGGAACATTTAAGGAAGATTTTAATAGGCTATTCTCAAAAGAGAGTAGCCTATTTTTTTAATTTTATAGATCTGATTATTAGTTATTAAGGATTTATTAATATCAAATTATTTGTTTTTTGGATAATTCTAAACAAAAAATAAATAAATTCGTAGCATAAAAAAAAAAGAACCATGGCAGATTTACAAAAAGGGAGTAAAAAATTATTAAACGCTTGGGCTTTTTATGATTGGGCAAATTCAGTTTATACGCTTACCATTGCATCTGCAGTATTTCCAATTTTTTATGAAGCTTTATTTTCTGAGCGAGATCATTACATTGATGTTTTTGGTTTGCATCTCAAAAATTCAGCTTTAATAAGCTTTGTTACCGCTTTAGCATTTTTATTGATAGCTTTTATTTCGCCTTTATTATCTGGTATTGCAGATTATGTGGGAAATAAAAAATCATTTATGAAATTCTTTTGTTACTTGGGAGCGCTGTCCTGTATGGGATTATATTGGTTTAATCTTGATAATATATACATTGGATTGGCATTTTATTTTCTTGGCTTGATTGGATATTGGGGAAGTTTAGTTTTTTATAATTCCTATTTACCGGACATAGCTTATGTAGAACAACAAGATAAAATTAGCGCCAAAGGATATTCATTTGGATATATTGGAAGTGTTATTTTATTGATTATCAATTTAGCGATGATCATGAAACCAAAACTTTTTGGAATTACAGGAACAGATGGAGAAGCAGCCATGAAAGCCATGCGATATTCATTTGTTATGGTTGGAGTTTGGTGGATATTATTCAGTCAGTACACTTATTATTTTTTGCCAAAAGGCAATAAAAATGCCAATCGTAAAGTGACACACCATGTAGTCTTTAATGGTTTTAAAGAGTTAAAAAAAGTTTGGATTTTGTTGAAAGAAAACATTGCACTAAGACGATATTTAGGAAGTTTTTTTGTTTCGAGTATGGCCGTACAAACGGTGATGCTTGTAGCCACTTATTTTGGGGCGCAAGAAATTGCTTGGGAATCTAAAAGTGAAGGTACAACAGGTTTGATTATTTGTATTTTATTAATTCAGATAGTAGCCATTATTGGTGCGATATTCACCTCAAAAGCGTCAGAGAAGTTCGGAAATATTCCAACTTTAATTGTGATTAACTGTATTTGGGTAGTATTTTGTGCCCTTGCATTTTTTATTACTTTACCGATACATTTTTATGTTATGGCAGGGATAGCTGGGCTTGTAATGGGCGGAATTCAGGCCTTATCACGTTCAACGTATTCTAAATTATTACCCGAAACGGAGGATACCGCTTCCTTTTTTAGTTTTTATGATGTTTCCGAAAAAATTGGGATAGTCTTTGGGATGTTAATCTATGGTATTATTGACCAAATTACTGGAAGTCCGCGATTAGCAATCGTATTTCTTGGAGTGTTTTTTATTGCTGGTGTTCTATTACTTAGGAGAGTTCCAAAAAGAGGTGTCTTAAATTAATAGAATGCAAAATAGTACTTCCGATTTTTTATTTTTTGCACTTTGAAAAACAGATATTTTCTTAATTATAATTTATGAATTTTTTCTTTATTTGTAAGAAGATATAATCGATTTTACTTTCACTTTGGCATAATGATTGACTATTTTAACGTTAAGCATCTTATCTATGTCATACATCGATTTTATTTAAATTTAATACTATGATACCTTACATTTGCTAGACGAATAAAAATTTTTAATGACAAAAAGACTTAAATAATATATGTCAAATCATAAAATACTTACTATTGACAATCTGTCACTTCAGGAATTTGATTCGGAAGCAGATTTAATACCACTATTGACTCCTGAAGACGAAGAGGAAATGAATAATGAAGCATTGCCTGATTCATTGGCTATTTTGCCATTGCGTAACATGGTTTTATTTCCAGGTGTTGTAATACCAATTACTGCCGGACGTGATAAATCAATAAAATTAATTAATGATGCCAATGCTGCGGGCAAAATTATTGGTGTTGTAGCTCAAAAAAATGAGCAAGATGAAGATCCAACCACTGATGATATTCATAAAATAGGAACTGTAGCCAGAATTTTACGGGTTTTAAAAATGCCTGATGGTAATGTTACAGTGATACTTCAAGGAAAAAAGCGATTTGAAATTGATTCTGTAATTGCTGAAACTCCATACATAACTGCAAAAATTAAAGAAGTTCCTGAAAAAAGGCCAGGAAAACATGATACGGAATTTATAGCCATTCTGGATTCTATCAAAGAATTAGCGATTCAAATTATCAAAGAAAGCCCAAACATTCCTAGTGAAGCTACATTTGCGATTAAAAATATTGAAAGCCAATCGTTTTTAATCAATTTTGTTACGTCTAACATGAATTTAACGGTTAAAGAAAAGCAAGACTTGTTAGCTATTAATGAGTTAAAAGTAAGAGCTTTAGAGACTTTGCGTTATATGAATGTTGAGTTGCAAAAATTGGAATTGAAAAATGATATTCAATCAAAAGTTCGTTTCGATTTAGACCAGCAACAACGAGAATATTTCCTTCACCAACAAATGAAAACGATTCAAGAAGAATTGGGTGGTGTTTCTCAGGAAGAGGAAATGGACGAAATGTTACAGAAGTCTTTGACCAAAAAATGGGACGAAAAAACGAAGAAACACTTCGAAAAAGAATTATCCAAAATGCGCCGAATGAATCCACAAGCGCCTGATTTTGGAATTCAAAGAAATTATCTGGAATTATTTTTAGAATTGCCTTGGAATGAATATTCTAAAGATAATTTTGATTTAAAAAGAGCACAAAAAATCCTTGATAGAGACCACTTTGGTCTTGAAGATGTTAAGAAAAGAATGATAGAACATTTGGCAGTTTTAAAATTGCGAAATGATATGAAATCACCCATAATTTGTTTGACAGGACCTCCGGGAGTTGGAAAAACCTCCATTGGAAGATCTATCGCAGAAGCATTGGGTAGAAAATATGTTAGAATTTCATTAGGTGGTTTACGTGATGAAGCGGAGATTCGTGGACACAGAAAAACTTATATTGGTGCTATGCCAGGAAGAATTATCCAAAGTTTGAAAAAAGCAGGAACTTCAAATCCTGTATTTGTTTTGGATGAAATCGATAAATTATCGAATAGTAATCAAGGCGATCCCTCTTCGGCATTATTGGAAGTTTTAGATCCGGAACAAAACAATTCATTTTATGACAATTTCCTGGAAATGGGATATGATTTGTCGAAAGTAATGTTTATCGCTACGTCTAATAATATGGCTGCGATTCAACCTGCGTTGAAAGACAGAATGGAAATCATCAAAATGTCTGGTTACACGATTGAAGAAAAGGTAGAAATTGCGCGTCAGCATTTGTTTCCAAGACAATTGAAAGAACATGGCCTAACAACCAAGAATTTAACGATTGGAAAAAAACAATTAGAAAAAATTGTAGAAGGATATACACGTGAATCTGGAGTTCGTGGTTTAGAAGCTAAAATTGCTCAAGTAATTCGTAATGCAGCAAAATCTGTTGCGATGGAAGAAGAGTATAACAAAAAAGTCACTGACGAAGATATTATAAAAACACTTGGTGTTCCAAGATTAGAAAGAGATAAATACGAGAACAATGATGTTGCCGGAGTGGTAACTGGTTTGGCTTGGACTTCTGTCGGTGGTGATATTCTTTTTATAGAATCTTTACTTTCTCCAGGAAAAGGAACGATGACAATTACTGGAAACTTAGGTACAGTAATGAAAGAATCTGCAACAATTGCTTTAGAATACATTAAGGCAAATGCGAAGCTTGTAGGATTGGATTCTGAAATACTTTCTAAATACAATATCCACTTACACGTTCCGGAAGGAGCCACTCCAAAAGATGGTCCTAGTGCCGGAATTGCAATGTTGACGTCATTAGTTTCTCTGTTTACGCAAAAGAGAGTTAAGAAAAACTTGGCGATGACAGGAGAAATTACTTTGCGTGGAAAAGTTTTACCTGTTGGCGGAATAAAAGAAAAGATTTTGGCTGCTAAGAGAGCTAATATTAAAGAAATTATTCTGTGTCACGAAAACAAAAGCGATATTGATGAAATAAAACCGGAATATCTTGAAGGTCTGAGCTTTCATTATGTCAAAGAAATGAGCGAAGTGCTTAAATTTGCTTTGACTGATCAGAAAGTAAAAAACGCAAAGGTATTGTAAGGAATAATTTTTTATTCAAAAACATCCATCTAGAAATTTCAAGATGATACTTATTAGTTTAAGTTTCGTTATGAAATTTCTAGATGGATTTTTTTATTTTATTTAGTATTTTTCTCGAAACTTCGAGGCGAAACCAGTAATATATTATATTATAATTTTATCTTCGCATTTGCGTTTTCCATGGATAAACAGCGATTTAAAGCATGTTAAAAAAACTTTTATTATTCTCTTTATTTTCAGTTTGCGCTGTGTCTTACAGTCAAATAGGAGGAAAGTATACCTATCAGTTTTTGAACTTGGTTACTTCGCCAAGACAAGCCGCTTTAGGAGGAAAAACGGTTACAATTTATGACGATGATGTGAATCAGGTCAATTTTAATCCAGCAACATTAAATGCGGATATGGATAATCATCTGGCATTAAATTATGGAAGTTATTTCAAAGAAGTGACTTATGGAACGGCTTCTTATGCTTACACCTATGACCGCCATTTGCAAACTTTTCAGGCTGGTGTAAATTATGTGAACTATGGTAATTTTGAAGGCTATGACGAAAATGGTCAGCCAACTTCAGAATTCACCGGAAGCGAAATTGCCCTTTCTTTAGGTTATGCGTACAATATTCCTAACACCACTATTCATTTAGGTGCGAATGCTAAATTGATTTCTTCTACCTTAGAAAGTTATAGTTCTTTTGGCGGAGCGATTGACATAGGCGCTCTTTTTATAGACGAAAGAAACGATGTGAATTGGGGCTTGGCAATACGAAATATAGGAACTCAATTTACGACCTACAATGGTACAAACGAAAAACTACCCCTTGAAATTATAGCAGGAGTTTCACAAGAATTAGAAAATGTACCGATTCGTTGGCATCTAACACTGGAAAATTTACAACAATGGAATATTGCTTTTTCTAATCCTGAAAGAGCTCAATCTTCAATTGATGGAAGTTCTACTGACGAAAAAGTATCAGTAATAAATAATGCCTTGCGCCATGTAATTATGGGAGCAGAGCTTTTTCCTAAAAAATCGTTTAATATTCGATTAGGTTATAATTTTCGAAGAGCAGAAGAATTACGACTTTTGGAACAACGCAATTTTTCGGGAGTCTCTTTAGGTTTTGGATTAAAAATGAATAAATTAAAATTCAATTATTCGTATTCCCGATATACATTAGCGGGAAATACGAGCTTATTTGGTTTAACTATTAACTTACAATAATATTATTTTGGATAAAAAAATTACCATAGCAATTGACGGGTTTTCATCCACAGGGAAAAGCACTTTAGCAAAACAACTTGCAAAGCACTTGGGTTATGTATATGTCGATACAGGAGCAATGTATCGCGCTGTTACATTTTTTGCGATGCAAAATGGATATATAAATATTGATTCTTTTGATAAAGAAACATTAATTAACAGTTTGCCAAGTATAAAATTGCAATTCAAATTCAATGCTGATTTTGGTTTTGCTGAAATGTATTTGAATGATATTAATGTTGAAACCGAAATAAGAACTATTGAAGTTTCTAATTTTGTGAGCAAAGTGGCTGAAATATCCGAAGTTCGCGCCAAATTAGTGGAACAGCAAAAAGAAATGGGAAAAGACAAGGGGATTGTCATGGACGGAAGAGATATTGGTACCGTGGTTTTTCCGGATGCAGAACTTAAAATATTCATGACAGCAGGGGCAGATACCCGAGCGCAAAGACGTTTTGATGAATTACAGGAAAAAGGAGATTCAGTTACGTATGAAGAAGTATTAAAAAATGTAGAAGAACGCGATTATATTGATACGCACCGAAAAGATTCGCCTTTGGTGATGGCTGAAGATGCTATTGAAATAGATAATTCTCACCTTACTCGTGAAGAACAATTTAAGGTTGTTTTAGATTTAGTTGATGAAGTTGTTAAAACACTTTAATCTTTTGTAGATCTCTTTTTTAATATTAGATTTACGCCTTGTTAATTTTTAAAAATAAAAAACAATTCATTGTATGGGAATTAAAAACAGGTTGGTATTAATGAACTTCCTTCAATTTTTCATTTGGGGTTCTTGGTTGCTAACTATTGGAGCGTATTGGTTTAATAACAAACATTGGTCTGGAACCGAGTTTGGAATCATATTTTCTACAATGGGTATTTCTTCTGTTTTTATGCCGGCTTTAACAGGAATTATTTCGGATCGATTTATCAATGCCGAAAAATTATACGGATTGCTTCATTTTTTAGGAGCCGCTGCTTTATTTTACTTGCCTCAAGTAGATAATCCAACTACATTTTTTTGGGTGATGCTAGTGAATATGTTTTTCTATATGCCAACCATTTCCTTATCTATAACGGTTGCTTATAATGCTTTAATTGCAAAAGAAATGGATGTCGTAAAGGATTATCCTCCTATTAGAATCTGGGGAACTATAGGCTTTATCGCTGCACTTTGGGTGGTAAGTTTAACACATAATGAGATTTCTGCCAATCAATTTTATATTGCTGGAGTAGTTTCGTTTCTATTAGGGATTTACGCATTCACACTTCCAAAATGTCCTCCGATGTGTAAGGGCGAAAAAAGCACTTCTTTTACGCAAGCTTTGGGATTGAATGCATTTGAATTGTTTAAGAAACGAAAATTTGCCGTTTTCTTTATTTTCTCGATGTTATTGGGTGCTGCTTTGCAATTAACCAATGCGTATGGCGATACCTATATTCATGATTTTGCCAATGTTGACGCTTATAAAAATACGATTGCAGTGAAATATCCTGCTATAATCATGTCGATTTCACAAGTTTCAGAAACACTGTTTATATTAGCTATTCCATTTTTTCTTAGAAAATTTGGAATTAAATATGTGATGTTATTCAGTATGCTGGCTTGGGTTTTACGTTTCGGATTGTTTGCCTTTGGAAACCCATCTGATGGATTGTGGATGATAATTATGTCTTGTATTGTATACGGAATGGCGTTTGATTTCTTTAATATTTCAGGCTCTTTGTTTGTTGAAACACAAACAGATTCAAAAATTAGAGGAAGTGCTCAAGGATTATTTATGATGATGGTGAATGGTTTTGGAGCATTAATAGGAAGTTTTACCAGTGGCTATATTATTCAAAAATATTTCACTTTGGCAGACGGAAGTAAGGAATGGCAGAATATTTGGATAACTTTTGCCAGTTATGCTTTGGTGCTGGCTATTATTTTTCCTTTTGTTTTCAAATATAAAAACGATGCAAAAGCATTAGAAAAATTCAGTCATTAAACGATAGTACTCTTTGTCAAAGTTCAAAACTTTGACAAAGATGTTTTGTAGTTAGACGCGATCCGTTTTTAGAAATGTGTCACTTTTTTTATGTTAAAAAAACAATTAATACTCTTTAGTCCCCGATGGAGCCGATATCCTCGCAGCGTAGCGGAGAGATAAAGGCGAGAGCGGGAACTTTGTCTCCAAAAATGCCAAATAATTCGCTCCTGATTCTCAATCTATTATCTTTTTGTCTGTTCTCTATTATCTTGCTTGTAAAATTTTGCAGTTTAAGATAAATGTGTTATTTTTGCAATCCTTTTGGTGAATAAGAGTTTCCTTTAGGGTTCAACTAATTATACAAACAACTTCTGTTGTTTTCTATCACATTAAGAAACTCGAGAGAATACAGAATACAAATTTTTAATCAGCATGTCTGAACAAGTAAAATCACAAGAAGAGTTTTTAGCAAATTTTAACTGGCACAATTTCGAAGAAGGTATTGATGCTGTTGATGAGAAAAACTTATTAGAATTCGAAGAACTAGTTTCAAAAACATTTATCGCTACTGATCAAGAAGAAGTGGTAGATGGTGTAGTTGTTAGAATTACAGATAGAGACGTTATCGTTGATATCAACGCAAAATCGGAAGGTGTTATTTCATTGAACGAATTCCGTTACAACCCAGCCTTAAAAGTAGGTGATACTGTTGAAGTATTAATTGACATCCGTGAGGATAAAACAGGTCAATTAGTATTATCTCACAGAAAAGCACGTACTATCAAATCATGGGATAGAGTTATTTCGGCTAACGAAACAGGAGAAATCGTTAATGGTTTTGTAAAATGCAGAACTAAAGGTGGTATGATCGTTGACGTTTTCGGAATTGAAGCTTTCTTACCAGGATCTCAAATTGATGTTAAACCAATTAGAGACTACGATGTATATGTAAACAAAATGATGGAATTCAAAGTGGTAAAAATTAACCACGAATTCAAAAATGTTGTTGTTTCTCATAAAGCGCTTATTGAAGCGGATATTGAAATCCAGAAAAAAGAAATCATCGGTCAATTACAAAAAGGACAAGTATTAGAAGGTGTTGTTAAAAACATTACTTCTTATGGTGTGTTTATTGACTTAGGTGGTGTTGATGGATTAATTCACATTACTGACCTTTCTTGGAGTAGAATTAACCACCCAAGTGAAGTGCTGGAATTAGACCAAAAATTAAATGTTGTAATCCTTGATTTCGATGATGAGAAAACAAGAATTCAATTAGGATTGAAACAATTAAACGCTCACCCTTGGGATGCTCTAGATGCTAAATTAGCAATTGGAGACAAAGTAAAAGGTAAAGTAGTTGTAATCGCTGATTACGGTGCTTTCATCGAAGTTGCTGAAGGTGTCGAAGGTTTAATCCACGTTTCTGAAATGTCTTGGTCTACTCATTTACGTTCTGCTCAAGATTTCGTAAAAGTAGGTGATGTTGTTGAAGCTGTTATCTTAACTTTAGATAGAGATGACCGTAAAATGTCATTAGGTATCAAACAATTGTCTCAAGATCCTTGGACTGATATCACTGCTAAATACCCAGTAGGTTCTAAACATACAGGTATCGTTAGAAACTTTACAAACTTTGGAATTTTCGTAGAATTAGAAGAAGGAATTGATGGATTGATTTACATCTCTGACTTATCTTGGACTAAGAAAATCAAACACCCATCTGAATTTGTAAACGTTGGTGAAAAACTTGACGTAGTAGTATTAGAATTAGATGTTGAAGGACGTAAATTATCTTTAGGTCACAAACAAACTACTGCTAATCCTTGGGATCAATACGAAGATTCTTTCGCAGTTGGAACTATCCACACAGGTGAAATTTCTGAAATCGTTGACAAAGGAGCTACTGTAGAATTCGGAGATGATATCGTTGCTTTCATTCCTACACGTCACCTTGAAAAAGAAGACGGAAAGAAATTGAAAAAAGGTGATTCAGCTGATTTCAAAGTAATCGAATTCAACAAAGAATTCAAAAGAGTAGTTGCTTCTCATACTGCTATCTTCCGTGAAGAAGAAGAGAAAAATGCGAAAGCAGTTTCTGAAAATACTTCATCTGCATCTACAAATGCACCAGCTGCAACTTTAGGTGATAACAATGATATGTTAGCTGCATTGAAAGCTAAAATGGAAAAATCAGAGAAAAAATAATTTCTTTAATTTTTTGAATATAGAAAGCCCCGCAATTTTCGGGGCTTTTTTTGCTTAAAACAGAACGGATTTGCTTTAGTTTTTTTGGAGCACAACATTTAGTTTCCAATACACAATCCTCCCGCTGTACGCAGTATCTTTTTATTGCGAGAGCTATCTTGTAAAAACACATCTTTAATACTCGCAATAAAAAGGATACTTGCTGCCATCGGGGCTAATTAAAATTTCTGCGGTATCAACTTCTATTTAAAATTAAATTTATCCATTTGAAAACTAGTTGTTTATAAAATAATTTCGTTTTTTTTAAACCAAAAGTAATCTTAGTGCGTAAATGCTTTTATATAACTTAAAAAAATAGATTTGTTGAGAATGCAGTAAATTCTAAAGATCACACTACGCTAGTTGCAGCTGTTAAAGCGGCAGGATTAGTAGAAACTTTACAAAGTAAAGGTCCATTCACCGTTTTTGCCCCAACAAATGCAGCGTTTGATAAATTGCCAGCTGGAACTGTAACCACATTATTAGAACCAGAAAACTTAAAAACATTGCAAACAATCCTTACGTATCATGTTGTAGCAGGAAAAATGAATACTTCTGATATAGTAAAAGCTATTAAAATGGGTAATGGAAAAGCTACAATGAAAACGGTTAGTGGTGGAACTTTGATGGCTTGGATGCAAGGAAAAGATTTATACATTACAGATGAGAATATGAATAAAGCTAAAGTAACAATTGCTGATGTTAATCAATCAAATGGTGTGATTCACGTGATTGATGCTGTTGTATTGCCTAAACAATAATTTTTTGATAGAGGTTTGATTTTGTTAATTGAGAAAGTCTTGCATAATTAATTACAGGACTTTTTTTGTAAAAAAATCCCAATTCTGAATTCTAGAATTGGGATTTTTAATTTTATAAAAAGAGATTATCTTAAACTGGCTCCAAGCTCTGTTTCAAAATTATTTTGCAATTTACCCATGATTTTGTCAATTTGAGCATCAGTCAATGTTTTTGAATTGTCTTGAATGGTAAAGCTTAAGGCATATGATTTTTTGTCTTCAGGAAGATTTTTGCCTTCGTAAACATCGAATAAATTAATATCTTTCAATAGTGATTTCTCCGTTTGACGTGCAATATTGTAAATACTATCGTAAGTTACGTTTTGGTCAATTAGTAAAGCTAAATCTCTGCGAACTTCAGGATATTTAGGAATTTCAGTATATTTTATTTTGGTAGCAATCAATTTTAGAATCAAAGCCCAGTTAAAATCAGCAAAAAACACTTCTTGTTTTATTCCAAAATGTTTCAATATTGATTTTTTAACCACTCCTAATTCAACCAATGTATCTTGACCAAAACCAATTGCAATTCCTTCAGAAAACACATCCGAAGTTACCGGTAAATTTTGTGTTTTTTGTATGCCTAATCTTGAAAGTATTCCAGTTACATATCCTTTGAATAAAAAGAAATCCGAAGGTTTTTGTGCGCTAGTCCAGCTTTCCTGATTTCTGTTCCCGGAAAGAAATAAAGTTAAATGTTTTTGTTCTTCATAACCAGAAGGAAAATTATGATATGATTTTCCAAATTCGAATAATTTTAAATCGGCGTTTTTACGATTGATATTATAAGAGATAGCTTCTAATCCCGAAAATAATAATGATTGACGCATCGTTGCTAAATCAGCACTCAATGGATTAAGCATTGTAACATTATGTTCTGAATTCAATACATCAGAAAGTTGTACATAAGATGCCGTAGTCAATGAATTAGCCATCATTTCATGAAATCCTTGAGAATTTAATTGTGTGGCAATCGTATTTTGTATTTTATAATCTTCGTTTCTGGGAGAATTGGAAACCGTTGCATTTAGTTTTTTCGAGAAATTAATGTTATTATATCCATAAACTCTCAAAATTTCCTCAATAACATCAATTTCTCTTTGTACATCAACTCTGTATGCAGGAATTGTTAATCCCAATCCGGCATCCGAAACGCTGTTTACTTTGATATCCAATGAAACTAATATTTTCTTAATGGTGTCTTTTGGTAATTCCTGACCAATTATTTTGGCTACTTTACTAAAATTTAGAAACACCGTGAAATCTTCAATTTTCTTTGGATATACGTTAATTACATCCGAAGTTATTTCCCCACCTGCCACTTCTTGAATCAATAAAGCGGCTCGCTTCAATGCGTATTCAGTAATAGTTGGATCAATTCCTCTTTCAAATCTAAAAGACGCATCGGTGTTCAATTGATGTCTTTTGGCAGTTTTACGAATACTTACAGGATTAAAGTAAGCACTTTCTAAGAAAATTGAATTCGTATTTTCTGAAACTCCAGATTTTTTCCCGCCAAAAACTCCTGCAATACATAATGGACCTTTTTCATCACAAATCATTAAATCTTCCTCGTGTAGCGTTCTTTCAACGTCATCAAGAGTTGTGAATTTGGTTCCTGCAGCAAGTGTTTTTACAATTATTTTTCCGTTGATTTTTGAAGCATCAAAAGCATGAAGCGGTTGACCTAATTCATGTAAAACATAATTGGTTACATCGATAATATTGTTTTTTGGATTTATTCCAATGGCTTTCAATCGGTTTTGCAACCAAGCTGGTGAAGGTTTTACTGTAATTCCAGAAATAGTAACTCCACAATATCTAGGAGCAAGTTTTGCCTCTTTGACATCGATATCAATCTTCAGTATTCTTTTATCGACTCTAAAATTACTTACGGAAGGCGTAATCAATTCAACATTAATGCCACTTTGTAACATTCCCGCTCTCAAATCACGGGCTGTTCCCAGATGACTCATGGCATCGGCACGATTAGGTGTCAACCCAATTTCGAAAACTTCGTCGTTCTCAATATTGAAAACTGTTGCAGCAGAAGTTCCCGCTACTAAAGCATCGTCCAGTATCATAATCCCATCGTGGCTTTCGCCAAGACCTAACTCATCTTCAGCACAAATCATTCCGTGACTTTCCTGTCCTCGTATTTTACCTTTTTTTATCGAAAATGCTATACCTTCTTTATCATATAATGTAGTACCGATTGTGGCAACTGGAACTTTTTGTCCCGCAGCGACATTACTGGCGCCACAAACAATTTGCACAGGAACACCATCGCCTAAATCTACGGTAGTTATTTTGAGCCTGTCAGCATCCGGATGCGGAATGCAGGTAAGAACATGTCCCACAACAATGCCTTCTAATCCGCCTTTTACCGATTGGTATTTTTCAACAATTTCTACTTCCAGACCTAAATCTGTTAGCAATGCTGCTGTTTCTTCGGATTTCCAGTCTATTTTAATGAATTGTTTTAACCAGTTGTAAGATATTTTCATCTGTCAATTTTAATAAGATTGCAAATATAATCAATGTTTCTTGAGGTTCAAAGTTAGTAGGGAACAAAGTTTTAAAACCTTATTCTATTTTTCGGCGCCATTTTAAATCAATTCCTCCACATGTTTTTTTATGTTTTCGGCAATTTTATGAATCGGTAAATCATTTTCATCAGTTCCAAAAGGATCTTCGATTTCCTCAGCAATTAACTCTAAACTAGCCAAAACATAAAAAATAAAAACTACAACCGGCGCCACATAATAACCCAAGCTGAAAGAATAGCCAAAAGGTAAAGTCATCACATAAAAGAAAATAAATTTTTTCAAAAAAGCACTGTAAGAGTAGGGAATAGGCGTGTTTTTAATTCTTTCACAAGCACCGCAAATTTCAGTAAAGGATAATACTTCGGCATTTAAAATAATCAATTGATCACCTGTTATTTTTTTTGAAGTATATAAATCATTTATTTTTTGAAATAGCATTTTTGCTATTTGATTGGGTTTGTGCTTGTGATGGTCAATTTCTAAATCCACATCATCAAATAATTGTTTACTGGTATCGGTATCATTCAAATGTTTATGTAAAATGGATGCATAACACGGAATCATTTTTCGGAAATAATTGCGGTCTTTTTCATCCTGCAATATTACTGACAATTTGAGGGCAAAATTCCTGCTGTTGTTGACTAAAGCACCCCACATTTTACGCCCTTCCCACCAACGGTCATAAGCAGTATTGGTTCTGAAAACTAATAATAATGAAATCACAAAACCCAACATTCCGTGCATGATGGTAATATTCTTCACATAGCTATTGTCTGCTAATTGCCAATATTCGACTTCTAAATAGCCTATAATTCCGGAATAGGCGCCTATGGCAAGCATGATTGGAAACAATGTTCTGAATGTATCCGCTTTATGAAAACGAAAGATAAAAGTAAACCAGTCTTTTGTATTGTATGAAATCATTTTAGGCTAAATTTTTCAGCAAAAATATATTAAAAATTTAGATTACCAGCTAATTCCCTAAGTGCAATTTCGGATAATTTACCAAGAAACTGGGCGTTGCTGTAACGCACTTTTGCATTGACATAATTCAATTGTGCGGTTCTGAATTCTAAGGTCGTTATGGTTCCAATACGAAATTTATCCAGCGTAATATTTAGATTTTGTTTGGCGATAGATTCGTTTTTTTCTTCTAAAGCAATTAATTCCAAATTGGTCAAATACGTTTGATACGAAGTCGCTAACTGGGAATGCAATGTCAAATTTTGCTGCTCGATTGTCATTTTAGAATTCTCAATCTGAATTTTGGTGATTTTCTCGTTTCGGTTTTGTGCAAAACCATCAAATACATTCAAAGAAGCACTAAAACCATAATTCAATCCTTTGGATGCGGATTGTGATACAAATCCAAGACTGGATTGACTTTCAGAAAAATTGTAGCCTGTATTTACTCTTATGGTAGGATAGCGTCCCGCTTTGATTTGTTTTAATTCTAATTCTGCTACTTTTTTATTGATAATTTGCGTTTCTAATTGCGGATTTTGTTTTTCGGCTAAAGCGGTAAGTTCCGGAAGCAATAATTGGTTGTCAACCGCAATAAAATCAATCACTTTGAAATCAGATTTAAGATCTCTGGCCAATATTTGATTCAATAAAATCTTACTATTGGCATACAATTCTTTTTGTCTCAGCACCGCAACCTGATCGGTATTCAAATCTACTTGG
The DNA here is from genome assembly GCF_007097265.1 of Flavobacterium gawalongense. Lineage (GTDB taxonomy): Bacteria > Bacteroidota > Bacteroidia > Flavobacteriales > Flavobacteriaceae > Flavobacterium > Flavobacterium gawalongense. The sequence goes on from NZ_VJZP01000030.1 coordinate 38,643, forward strand.
GCATTCAAAACCTCTAATTTGGACGCTTTTCCAATGGTAAACCTGTTTTGTGCCAAAGCCAATCGCTGATTCGAAATAACAATCGTGGTATCTAAAGCAGCTAATTGCTGTTGTTGTTGTACCAAATCGTAATAGGCTGCATGTACATCACTTATTTTAGTGATTACCGTCAGTTTTAATTGTGCTTCTCCTAATTTTTGTAATTCTTTTAGCTGGTCTAGTCTGGCAAACATACGCAGTCCGTCAAAAATAGTCCAATCCAAGCCAACACCATAACTCAAACTGTTGTTCTTGGCATTGTCTAGCTCTGTTTCCGTTCCGTCTTGACGCGTTTGCGAACTGTTTTGAACGCTATTATTGTCCACAATTGTTGCAGTGACTTTTGGCAACATACCGGCATTTCCAATTGCCACATTTGTTTTTTCGATGTCTAAATTGTTTGTCGCAATTTTTATTTCGTAATTGTTTTCCAATGCTATTTTTATAGCACTTTCCAATGTCAAAACTTCTTGTGCATTGGTTTTTGCAATACAAAATAATAGTAGTATTAGACTTTGAAATAGTATTTTAGAATGTGTCATAATTATTTACTTTCTTTTTCTTCCGGTGAAATTATTATTTGCCCAAGGTCGTCAGGAACCAGCTTTTTTATTTCATTGGAAGAAAAGCCTTTTTTAATGCTGGTTTCATATTCATCAATATGATCAAATTCAGGATAATGTTTTCGGGCTTTCGACCACATTAAATATATCGCTGGAATAACGAATAAGGTTAAAACCAAAGAGAAAATAGTTCCTCCTACAATCACAACTCCCATCCCGATTCTACTCGTTGAAGCTGCTCCAAGCGACATTGCGATAGGCAATGCACCCAATGAAATGGCTAAACTGGTCATTAAAATAGGTCGAAGCCGTGCTTCGGAAGCTTCTAATATGGCATCAATTTTCGATTTACCCTGTTCTCGCAGTTGATTCGCAAATTCGACTATCAGAATTCCGTTCTTGGTCACTAAACCAATAAGCATTACCGTACCAATTTGGCTAAAGATATTCCAGGTTTGGTCAAACAACCATAAGGAGAATAATGCTCCGGCAACTGCCATTGGTACCGTTAAAATGATAATAAACGGATCAATGAAGCTTTCAAATTGCGCAGCTAAAATTAAAAATATCAATAGCAAAGCCAGTCCAAATGCGAATGAAGTATTCGAACTACTTTCGACAAAATCTCGTGATTCTCCTCCTAAATCGGTGGTAAACGTATCGTCAAGCACTTTGGCTTTTATTTCATTCATCGCGTCAATTCCATCACTTAAACTTTTGCCTGGAGCGAGACCTGCAGAAACTGTTGCCGACATATATCTGTTATTATGATACAATTGAGGAGGATTACTTTTCTCTTCAATAGTTACCACATTATCCATTTGAATCAATTCCCCTTTGTTATTTTTCACATACATAGAGGTCAAATCCAGTGGTTTTGAACGGTCTTTTTGATCAAATTGACCAATCACCTGATATTGTTTTCCGTTTCTCATAAAATAGCCAAAACGTTGACCGCTTAACGAAAGTTGTAAGGTTTGCGCAATGTCAATTACTGATATTCCTAAACTCTCTGCTTTCTCTCTGTTGATAGTTACATTGACTTCCGGTTTATTGAATTTTAAATTCACATCACTTATAGCAAAAGTTGGATTCTTAGACACTTCATCCATAAATAATGGAATCTTCTCTTCTAATTTTTTGAAATTTGTGGCCTGTATAATATATTGAATTGGTAAACCACCGCGTCTGTTTACAGCAATTGTGGGTTGTTCAATAACCGAAGTTTTTGCATCAGGATATTGCTTGGTCCATTTCGTTAGTTTCTGAGCAATTTCTTTTTGCGAATCCTTTCTTTCGTTAGGTTCAACTAAGGAAACACGAATGAAACCACTATTCACTGAAGAGGACCCAAAACCTGGTGAAGTGATAACCAAACTTACTTTTTTTCCAGCAATAGAATCATCTACCAGTTTTGAAACTTCCTGCATAAATCGATCGGTATATTCATAAGAAGAACCCTCGGGTGTAGACATACGCATTACAAATCCACTTCGATCATCGTAAGGTGCTGTTTCTTTTTGCAAAAGATTGAAAAACAAATAAATTAATCCAAAACAAGCTATCAGAATAGGAAAACTCAACCATTTTCTTTTCATAAAACTATTCAATGCATCGGCATAACCGCTGTTCAGTTTTTGAAAATAAGGTTCTGTTCGAATGTAGAATTTTGATTTTTTTTGTTCGCCACCTTTCATTAAATAGGCATTCAACATAGGTGTTAATGTCAAGGATACAAAAGCAGAAACCAATACCGCAGCACCAATGACGACGCCAAATTCCCTAAACAATCGCCCGACAAATCCTTCGAGGAAAATTACAGGAAGAAATACCGCTGCTAAAGTTATCGAAATCGAAATTACCGCAAAAAAGATTTCATTTGAGCCTTTTATTGCTGCTTCGATGGGCGACATGCCTTCTTCTACTTTTTTGAAAATATTCTCAGTCACTACAATTCCATCATCGACTACAAGACCTGTGGCAAGAACAATCGCCAACAAAGTCAATACATTTATCGAAAATCCAAAAAGCCACATGATAAAGAAAGTAGCAATTAACGAAACCGGAATGTCAATTAGCGGTCTAAAAGCAATTGCCCAATCCCTAAAGAACAAATAGATAATTAAAATTACCAGAATAATTGAAATCCCTAGGGTTTCGGCTACTTCAATAACTGATTTTTTTACAAAAACAGTAGTGTCAATAGCTATATTTAATTGAATATCTTTGGGTAAATCCTTTTTTAATTTTTCAAATTCTTTATAAAATGCTGTCGAAATATTTAAATAATTGGCCCCAGGAAGCGGTACAATAGCCACACCAACTAATGGAGTTCCGGATTGTGTCATTTGAGTTTCTGTGTTTTCAGGACCCAAACTCGCTGTTCCAATATCACTCAAGCGAACAACTTTTTCACCGTCTGAACGAATAATGATATTATTGAATTCTTCTGCTGTAGAAAGATTACCAACGGTTTTAACCGTTAATTCTGTGTTTTTTCCTGTCAGTTTTCCCGAAGGCAATTCCACATTTTGTTTGTTCAGCGCCTCTCTAACTTCCGAAACCGTACACCCATAAGAAGCTAATTTCACGGGATCAATCCACAAACGCATCGCGTATCTTTTTTGGCCCCAAATTTGAACACCACTTACGCCCGGAATAGTTTCCAATCGCTGGGAAATTACATTTTCGGCATAATCACTCAGCTCTAATGCGCTTCTGGTATCACTTTGCACCGTCATCGAAATAATGGCATCACCATTGGCATCAGCCTTAGAAACAACGGGAGGCGCATCAATATCTTGTGGCAAGTTCCTTACGGCTTGAGAAACTTTGTCACGAACATCATTAGCGGCTTCTTCCAGATCTTTATCTAAATTAAACTCGATAGTTATGTTGCTGCTTCCTTGCGCACTCGAAGAAGTTACATTTCGAATTCCATCAATAGAATTGATTGCTTTTTCAAGTGGTTCGGTAATTTGGGATTCAATAATATCAGCATTGGCTCCCGTATAATTGGTCCGAATCGAAATTTGAGCAGGATCAATAGAAGGGAATTCTCGTACTCCCAGAAAACTGTACCCAATAATACCGAACAATACAATTGCTAAATTAATAACAATGGTTAATACGGGTCTTCTTATACTTGTAGTAGATAAACTCATTTTTTTGAATTATAAATTAGTAGTTATGAATTATGAAATTGTTGGTTCTGAATTATCATTTTGATTTTAGGGACAAAAATTTACAACTCATCATTTATAACTCATAACTTTACTTTCACCTTCACAGGAGTTTCATTTTTCAATGACATTACACCACTTGTAATAACGGTATCGCCCGCTTTCAAACCGGAAAGTACCAAGATGGAAGCATCGGTTCGGGTAGCAGTTTCTACCATAATTTCTTTGGCCATTCCGTTATTCGAAATAAAAACCTTCTTGCCGTTTTGTACAGGAACTATGGCTTCAGTGGGAACTACGATGGCATCTTTAATAATGTCTAAAGGCAATTCAACATTGGCAAACGTACCCGGTAATAATTTTCCGTCTCTATTTTCGGCAATCGCACGAACTTTTAATGTTCTTGTGGCAATTTCCACTTCAGGTTCTATAGCATATATTTTTGCGGTATAATTTTCGGTGGAACCGGCAACTTTAAAACTTAAATTAGAATTTGTTTTAATTTGATTGGCATATTTTTCAGGAATCGAAAAAGTGATTTTCAGTTTGCCAATATTAACCAGTTTCGCTACCAAAACAGTAGGAGTGATATAGGTTCCGGGAGAAATGGAACGCAATCCAATTTTTCCTGAAAATGGTGCTCTAACCGATGTTTTTGCGATTTGTGCTTTTATCAATTGGCTTTGTGCTTGTGCCGATTTGAAATCAGCTCTTGCCACATCATATTCTTCTTGGCTGATGGCTTCTTTTTGCAGCAAAAGTTTCGCTCTTCTTTCGTTTTCCGAGGCTAAACCTTCTCTGGTTTTGGCCTGAGTCAATTGTGCTCTTAATTCTAAATCATTTACTTTAAAAAGTACTTGCCCTTTTGCTACGTTACTTCCTTCATTGAAATAAATGCCTTCAACAATACCCGAAACTTCGCTTCTAATTTCTACTTGCTCGTTTGCTTCGATAGAACCGGAAAGAGATAAATTATTGTCAAAAGTTTGGGGTTCCACGACAATACCACTCAATGTCATGGCTTTATTCATTCCTTTATCTTTTGAATCTTCATTTTTGGCACTGTTTGATGAAATTCGATAAGCTATAAAACCACCTATTCCGACAAGCAATAAGGTGTAAACAAGGTATTTTATTTTCATGTTTTATTGGGTAAAAGCATTGTTAAAGTGTCGTTTTGACGCAATAAGCAAAGTTAGGGTATTCAATTTTAAAAAAAAGGCACGTTAATTTTTATTTAACGTTTGTACATACAAATATTAATATTTAGGTTAAAAATTAGCTAATGTTAATCGAAAAAACATTGATTATACGGGATGAATTATAGAAAGTGCTATTAGAAATTATTAGTAGTCCAAAAAAAATGTCTGCATTGTGTTAAAAAAACAGATCAAGCAAAAGTATTTTTGATTTTTTTAGAACTTATTTAAATAAAAATGATGCAAGTTGTCATAACAAAATTGATTCACTATTGTTTCAGGACTTGTCAATTTATTAAAGTCATTTTTGAAATCATAATGCGATAAAAAGTGGGTAGATAATTCCAACAAATTATTTGCTAATAGAGGTAAGTCGGAAGCATTGTAAATACCAGGTAAAGGATTTATGGTACCATCAAAATCACTTCCGATACAGGTACTATTCCATGAATTCAAATCATTTTTATCTAAAAGGATTGCAATATGTTCTAAATGTCTCCATATAATTTCTGCTGAGGCAAATGCCTTGTTTTTTTTGGAATTTAATTTCTTCAAAACATTTTTTTTAGCCAATCTCCTGCCATCAAGTTGAATCGCAAAAAGGCCATTACTTTTTGATATTGCAATTAGTTCTTCATCATAGAAATTAATATCTGTATTACAGAAAATGGATTCATCAGAAATTGATTCTGGATTATTCCATGAGGTTCCGGTCACAGCTCCATGACTTACAATAATGGGAATGTTTTTTCCTTTAAAGTTGGTGTCTAAATAGTGATAATATTCTCTACGGGACTGTAAACACATGTGTTTTAAATCGGGATAAATAACTTTACCGTTTTTGTTGTCTAATAATGCCTTTACGGCCTTCAATCCCAAGTCCGTAAAACCATCGTTTAGCATTTCATTTTGATTGACTAATGGACCTAAAGCATCTGAACTTCTGGCATGACCGCAAAAATTATTACTGAAATTATGGGCAAAAGTGATAGTGATAGGAGCAATTTTCCAATTTTTAACTTTATATATATTCTCAAGAACTTCTTTTTCCACGGTTTCTCTCCCATATTTTTTTAATCCTGAATTAAATACGTGAGCTCCTTCAATTGCGAGGATTACAGCCGTTTTGTTTGCATGGCTAATTAATTTAAAATCTTCTGATTTTTTAGGAAAAAACAGTCCCATTTTATTATTCTGATGAATGGATTCCAGTAAAAAGTAATACTCTTTTTCGAGGTCTTCAAAATAATTGATATGTTGCTGAATGTTTCTGATTCTGTAATAACTGATTCCGGTTATGATATTTGCCAAAAAAGCAGAAACAAAACCACCGCCCAATGAATTTATAAAAAAGCCTTTTTCAAAAGGATAAAGTGAAGCGGTAACAATTTTGACATTTCCATTTTTCAACGTGGTAAAATCAGCTTGTGAAAATTTAGTCAAACCAAGATAGTTACTGATTAGTTTTCGAACAAAACTATTTTCTTGCTGATACCAAATATTTCTTCTTTTCAAGCCATAACTGCTGTCTTCAAACGAATGTCCATAGGTTTTTAATGTTGGGTGGCAATGCAAGTCGGCAAATTTGAATTCGTTTTTCATGTTTAATTACATTGTTTCTTCAAAAAAACTTTCGGGTTTAATCGCATTCTTTTTTACTAGTTGATAATGAAGTTGGAAAGCTTTTAATAAGGAATAGCTTTTATAGGGGAAGTTATATTCCATGGCAAATTCTTTGATGATTTCAGTTACTTTAATAATTTGTGTAGAACTGACATTTGGAAATAAATGATGTGCCAAATGATAATTAAAATTATTCATTACGTGTTTTGATACAAAATTTTCACAATGAACATCATTTGTAGTTATAAATTGATGTCTCAGCCAAGTAGTAGGAAGTCGGTAATTTGCATTTGGTATAGGGAATTCATTGCCAACATTAGCATGTGACGGGAGTAATATGACCAGTCCTACTAAACTGCCGCAAATCATTTGTATTAAAAAGCCTAATAAGGCTTGACCGATACTAACATTAAAAACTAAAATAGGAATTATAATGGCGTAAGAGATAAATAATAATTTAAAAAACCACAATTTAAAATACTCCACAAGAGGAATTTTGACAAACTTTCTGATGTATCGCTTAGCCGAATAGAAATCTCTAAAATCCCGTACGAGTAACCAATTTAAAAGAAATAATGGATACAGAAAAAACACCCAATAATGTTGGTATTTTTGAATAAATAAATTATTTTCTGAAGGAAAAAGTTTAAGTGGTCCTCCTTGTTCAATATCCGTATCCCAACCAATAGTGTTGGGATAGTTATGGTGCATTCTAATGTGTCGGTTAATCCAAATAAAGCTATTTGCTCCAATACAATCAAAAAGATACATGATAACTTTATTTTTCCATTTCTTTTTGAATAAGGAGTAATGACAAGCTTCATGGATAAGATTTACAAAAATTAAAGTTACAAGAACTCCCATTAGTCCATAAAAAAGATAGTATAAGAAAGAATAGGACTGGTATTGCATGGCTACAAACCAAAATAGAAAATAAAGAGAAGGTAACAAAAGGACTTTAAATTGGTTTTGATAATTTATTTCTTCTAAATCCAAGCGCTCCTTAACCGCCTCTTTTAGTAGAATAAAATGCTGGTCCTCTTCTGTAGATTTTGTAAAACTTGGCTTTCTAGACATCGGAATACATTTTTACAGTTAGTATTAGCAAATTTACAAAATAAAAACAACACAATAAATTGATTTTTAAGTATTTAACTAATATAATTCCAGATGTTTTTCTTTTTGGCCATTTCGATAAAAACGGCTCTCAAAGTAGCATGTTCCGGTTTTTGCATTCCCGAATCTTCCTTAAGTAATTTTAAAGCATAATTTCTGGCTAATGCCAAAGTATCTCTGTCTCTTACTAAATCAGCAATTTGAAGGTTGAGCACGCCGCTTTGTTGCGTTCCCATTAAATCTCCCGGACCCCGAAGCTTCAAATCCACTTCGGCAATTTCGAAACCATCATTCGTTTGCACCATTGTTTCCATTCGGGTTTTACTGTCGGAACTCAATTTATGGCTTGTCATCAGGATGCAATAACTTTGCTCCGCACCACGACCCACGCGACCCCGAAGTTGGTGCAGTTGCGATAATCCAAAACGTTCCGCACTTTCAATAATCATTACACTGGCGTTAGGAACATTCACACCGACTTCAATTACGGTTGTAGCCACCATAATATTCGTTTTTCCTTCCGAAAAGCGTTTCATTTCGGCATCTTTATCGGCAGGTTTCATTTTTCCGTGAAGAATGGAAATAGAATACTGAGGTAACGGAAAATCACGGAAAATACTCTCGTAACCGTCCATTAAATCCTTGAAATCCATTTTCTCCGATTCCTGAATCAACGGATACACAATATAGATTTGGCGACCCAAAGCGATTTCATCCCGTAGGAATTTCCAAACCTTCAAACGGTTGCTGTCAAATCGATGTACGGTCTGAATCGGTTTTCGTCCCGGAGGCAATTCATCAATTACTGAAATGTCTAAATCGCCATACAAACTCATCGCCAAAGTTCGGGGAATAGGCGTGGCGGTCATTACCAAAACGTGTGGCGGAATTATTTCCCCTCCCTTGGAGGGGTCAGGGGTGGATTTCTTCCACAATTTAGAACGTTGTTCTACGCCAAAACGGTGTTGCTCATCAATCACAGCCAAACCTAAATTCTTGAATTTTACTTTATCTTCTAATAAAGCATGTGTTCCGATAAGAATGTGTAACGTTCCGTTTTCCAGTTCTTCATGGATAATTCTTCGAGCAGCTATTTTGGTGGAACCCGTCAATATTCTAATATTAATATTTAGTCCCGAACCGTCGGGATGTGCCAATTCGGATAAACCAATAAAATGCTGATTGGCCAAGATTTCAGTGGGCGCCATCAAACACGCTTGGAAGCCATTATCAAGTGCCAAAAGCATACTCATAAAAGCCACAATTGTTTTTCCGGAACCTACGTCGCCTTGTAACAATCGGTTCATTTGGGCGTTGCTGCCCATGTCCGTTCTTATTTCTTTGATTACTCTTTTTTGGGCGTTGGTGAGTTCAAAAGGCAGGTGATTCTGATAAAAATCATTGAAATATTTACCCACTGTGGTAAACGGATGCCCTTTTATTTTATGTTTCCGAATCAGATTTTTTGTGATTAATTGCAATTGGATAAAGAACAATTCTTCGAAGATTAATCGGAATTTGGCTTTCGCCAAAACTTCGGCGCTTTTTGGAAAATGAATGTTGAATAAAGCTGCTTTTTTAGGAATTAGTTTCAATTCGTTGATCAAATAATCTGGTAAGGTTTCCGTGAACAACGCCTGCGTTTCCAGAAACAATTGCTGCATCAGTTTATTAATTACCCGATTTGAAATCCCTCGATTCGTCAAGGTTTCTGTCGAAGGATAAACAGGTTGCATCGCAGAACGTAAACTTTGTTCGTGTTCGCTCATGAGTTCAATTTCTGGATGCGCCATATTGAAGGCATTTCCAAAAGACGTGCATTTCCCGAAAATCACACAGATTTCATTTAGCTTTAAACTCTCCCGAATCCATTTGTGACCTTGAAACCAAACGAGTTCCATTTGCCCCGTATCATCAACAAAAGTAGCGACTAATCGTTTTTGGTTTCTGCCAAATTCTACGGTTTTGATGTTGATGATTTTACCAATAATCTGAACCTCGGCAATGTTGTTTTGCAGTTCGTTAATCTTGTAATACCGCGTTCTGTCAATGTATCTATTTGGAAAAAAATTAACCAAATCCACATACTTATGAATCCCTAGTTCCTTACGCAGCAATTCGCCCCGATTGGGACCAACGCCTTTGAGGTATTCTATGGGAGTTAGGAGGAGGTTGTTGGACATTTTATATTTTTTTAGAAAATAGAATAAAGAGTATAGAAAATAGATTTTTGAGTCTATTCCCTTTGTTCTATATTCTTTTATCTTTTAAAAGCGAAGATAGTTTTTTGTTTGGAAAATAGGAAATGAGATTGTTTGGTATTGGAGTAGGAAAAATGGTATATTTGAAAAAGTGTAAAATAAATTTTAAAACTATACAATATAAAAATCAAATGAAATTAGCCCTAACTACTGTATTCGTCTTATTTTCAATAAACATTAACTTACATGCGCAAGTAACAAAAAAAGTCTATAAATTCTCCGAAGATATAGAGACAAAAATGGAAAAAGATACCGTTCCTTGGAAAACTCAAGTAGGGGCAACTGATTATGCAATAAGTGGAAATTATAAAAAAGCATTAGAAACATGGGATAAAACAGGAAGTGAGATTCCTTCTATTTCAGCTCAAGATAGTGTCTATTTTAAAGAATTTAAATCTCAGAATGCTAAAGAATACATTTTAAATCGCTCCAAAAAAGAAAAAATAATCATAATTAATGAAGCTCACAATAATTCCAGACATAGAGTATTTACCACCTCACTATTGAAAGGATTATATAAAAATGGTTATCGCTTTTTAGGAATTGAAGCGCTTTCAGATACATTAATAAACCAACGAAAGTTTCCTGTTTTGGAAAGTGGAAGTATGTACATTCATGAGTCTCAATATTCAAATTTAATAAAAGAAGCATTAGATATAGGTTTCATTTTATTCAACTACGAATACAAGTATGTCAAAGGTAAAACCGGAAAAGATAGAGAAAGAGAACAGGCAAAAAATATCACTAAAGTGATTGTCCAAAACCCCAATTCTAAATTTTTAATTCACTGTGGTTATGATCACCTCAATGAGGGAATTCCAGGCATAAAAGAATGGGAAAAAGCTATGGCAGGCAGATTGAATGATTTAACGGGAATAAATCCATTTACCATTGATCAAATCCCAGGTTCTGAGAAAGGGAATTTAAAATTTAATAGCCCTTATATACAAATGGCCAATTCGAAGAAACCAGTTGTAATGGTTAATGCTAAAGGCAAAACTTATAATGGTGAAATAAACGAGAATAAAGCTGATTGTAGAATTATTCACCCCTTAAGTGTTTACAATAATGGAAGAGCAGATTGGCTTACATTAGATGGGAGAAGAAAATTTTTTCATATTCCTGCCAATTCTATTTCTGAATATCCTGTTCTAGTTATGGCCTACAGAAATAATGAATTTGAACAAGAAGGAATCCCTGCTGATATTGCTGAAATAACAAATAAAAACCAAACGGTAGATTTAGTTTTAGACAAAGGCAATTATCGAATAATTGTAAAAAATAAGGATTATAAAATAATTCAAGATTATCAGCAGAAAATAAATTAATTTCAAATATAAACATTGAAAGTAAAACCCCAAATTCCCTTCAAACACAATATCTTTGCAAAAATAAAAACACCTTAAAATAACAACTCATCTCGCATGACTTATCATGATAAACTAGGGTTTTCAATAATAAACGGAAAAGGAATTTATAGAATAAAGAGTAGTAATAACCTGAAAAAGTAGTCTTACTTTAGCACCCATATTTTGGAAAGCTGAATTGATTTTGATAACAATAAAAAATAAAAAATGGTACTAGATAAAATTGAAAATTATAAACTTTATGAGAACCTGAGCGAAAGAATTGCTAAAGGATTTGAATTTATTAACAACACTGATTTAGTCCAAATAGAGTCGGGGAAATATCAGATAGACAATGATGCTATTTTTGCAATTGTGCAGGAATATGACACAAAGGAAGTAAAAGATTGTAAGTTAGAAGGACATACTAAGTATATCGATATTCAATATATTATAAAAGGTGTTGAATTGATGGGAGTTACGACTAAAAACAATCAAAAAATGATACTTACTGATGAGGAAAAAGATTATTCTTTCTATGAAGGTGATACCTCCTTGATTAGAGTAGAAGAGGGAATGTTTACCATTTTTTTTCCGGATGATCTTCATAGACCTTGTGTAAAAGCAGATCAAGTTTCTAAAGTAAAAAAAGTTGTTGTAAAGGTACAAATTCGATAATCAGGCTATTCATTGTTAACAATGGTAGCAATCTGCAACAATCTGCAACCATGCTAAAGATAAAAAAAATAACCTCGTTTAAGTCGTCTTGAGCGAGGTTGTTTTTTTTATACAATAATCTCCATTAATTAAGTTGCGAATTCCGTTCCAAACACAATATCTTCGCAAAATATAAAAAGTATTAAAAATGACAACTCATCTCGCATTGCTTCGCGGTATCAATGTTTCCGGTCACAACATGATAAAAATGGAGGCTTTGAAAACGACTTTAGAATCTATCGGTTTTCAAAATGTACAAACCTACATTCAATCTGGAAATGTCTTTGTGGATACAGATGAAGAAAATCCTGCAAAAGTAGGATTTCTAATCAAACAGGAAATTTTCAAAGTTTTTGGACATGAAGTTTCCATTGTGGTTATTGCCAAAGAAGACTTGGAAGCATGTTTCAGGAACAATCCTTTTTTGAAAGAAAAAGATATAGACATTAAAAAACTATATGTGGCTTTTATTTCTACCGCTTTGCGAAGCGATAGTATCAATGATTTGAAAATTAGCCAATTTAAACCGGATGAAGCCAGTATTGATGGCAGCAGAATTTTTATTAAATACGCTGTTGGTGCAGGAAAGACAAGATTTGATCAAAAATATATCGAGAAAAAACTGAATGTTACGGCAACTATCAGAAATTGGAATACGGTGACGCAGTTGTTAAAAATGTATGAAGAAAGATAAAAAGATACTAAAAAAGTTAGCTGTGAATGATACTAATTCGGACTAATTTATTTTAGCATTAAAAAAAAGCAAATAATTATAATTTTACGCAACCTTTTATAATTGGCATCATCTATATAGTAGCTGTAAAAACTGATATATGAAACATTTTACTATTCTTGTTGCTTTCCTTTCTATTTTTAATTCCTGTTCAAAAGACGCTTTAACATCGGATAATACTGGTTATTACGGAAAATGGACTTTGGTTAAAATGTCGGGGACTCTTTCTAATTCTGAAACGACAGGCGCAGCAATGGAATGGCAAGAATTTTATTTGTTCAACACTAATGGAACATTTACAAAATCCAGAGAAAGAAATGCGATTAAAACAACTATTTCTGGAACTTACACTGCTACAACTCATTCGGACGGAATGTATTTAGAATTGACATATCCCAATGCCAGCGAGATTATAGGAAACTGCTACGGAAATCAAAAAGAGGTGCTTTATTTTACGGATAACAACAGCTTGTCAAGTATTTGGAAAAGCTGTGATGGTCCTGGATTAGAATACAAAAAGTAAATTATTACTCACCTTACGCAAAAAACATCTCAAAAAATATTGTTTTAACATTTTCATTGTTAACAACTTATATTTCATAAAATTCACCACTAA
>NZ_VJZP01000031.1 GCF_007097265.1 Flavobacterium gawalongense
TGCAAAATCCGTTCAATCCGTGTTATCTGTGTGCCATATTTTATCCTTTGGAACATATTGCGGACTGTCATAAAAAAATTTATGGTAATTATTTTGAAAACATCAAATTTTAAAAATAGTATACTGGAGAAATAACCATAAAAAAGAGGCCTTTTTAAAGAGCCTCCTATGTGATTCTGAATTACCGATATTAACTCTTACCGTTACTGGTATAGTCGATAGTGAGTTATCAATCTCATTATAAGATTAATATTCTCAGGTATTCAATCAGAATCACACTCAAAGATATTATTTATTTCTAAAAAAAACCACTCTAAATCAGCATTTTAACCAATAATTAACATGTCAATTTATTATATAAAAATTACTGTTTTTTAGCCATTTCAACCGTAAAAATTAGTTCAGAGAATTTTAATAAAAGAGGTTCCTAATAAATTGCACTAGAAAATAAGCAAACTAAAAAGTACTATTTTTGGTATATAGACCTAAAAAAGGAGGCCTTTTTACAGACCTCCAGTTTAGATTTTGGTTTGCTATTATCTACTAAGTTCCTTTCGGTAACTTGTGACTATCAAATACGCTTCTCTTTGCAGATGGCCATATTCAAGAACAAAGCAAAATCATACTCAAAGATAAGACAAATTCTATTTTAAACAAATCTAAAAGAGTACTTTAACCAATTATTAACGCATTGATTTTCAATAAATTAATAACGATACTAACTTATAGCGTCAATCACCTGATTTCTATACTAATCTACCTTGATAAAATTCAAAAAATATAAAATTCCTGAAAACACGGATACTTCTTTCGCGAACCAAGCTACAATACTTCAGCAGGGAGCACAAAAAAGGAGGCCTTTTTAAAGGGCCTCCGATTGTAGATTCTGATTCACCATTTATCAACTCATACCGTTCAGCATGAAATGACTATTTGAATAAGCTTCTCTTTTCAGATGGTTTTACTCAAGTGATTAATCAAAACCACATTCAAAGATACAACTTATATTAGTTAAATTTTTAAAAAATAACATTTTAACCATTAATTAACTTGTTGTTTTTTAATTAATTACAGTAGAGCATATTCTTTGAATACCAAATAACATACAGATTACTATAATCAATGGGCTACTCGTGTGGTATTGACACCACTCCAATGAAATTCCTAAAAAAATGTATCTTTGGAGGATTAAATTAAAACCGATAAAATGCAACTCGTTTTCGCTTCCAATAACAAAAACAAAATTCTGGAAATACAAAGTATGCTTCCTGATACAATCAAAATTCTAAGTTTAGAAAGCATCGGTTGTGATGAAGAAATTCCTGAAACAGCAGAAACCATTGAAGGTAATGCTGTTTTAAAAGCAAATTATGTTACCCGCAACTATGGTTATGATTGCTTTGCTGATGACACCGGACTTGAGGTGGATTCTTTAAATGGGGAACCCGGAGTTTTTTCTGCACGATATGCAGGAGAACAACGCAATGCAGATGATAATATGAATAAATTATTGGAGGCCTTATCGGGTAAGAATAATAGAAAGGCACAATTTAAAACGGTCATTGCATTAAATTTAAATGGCAAACAGCATCTTTTTACAGGAATCGCAAGAGGTGAAATCACTTTAGAAAAGACAGGTAATCAAGGATTTGGTTACGATCCTATTTTTAAACCTGAAGAATATCAGGAAACTTTCGCTCAATTATCATTAGAGGTAAAAAATAAAATTAGTCACAGAGGAAAAGCGACACTCCAACTAATAGACTTCCTGAAAGGAAATAAATAAATTTTTACAATACAACATTTTTATAACAATATATCCGATTTCGAGTCGTAATCTCACACTGAATTTACAAATCAAAATTCATAATTTGCAAATAAAAAATATAACTTTCTGATAATCAAATTATAATAAATCATTAAATCTTAAAATAGCATTAGTTTATATGAATTATAAACAGTAATTTTGCACCCTATTTTAAAAATACATATGAATAAATTTGAACAATTAGGATTGAGTGAATCGTTACTGAAGGCGATTTTAGATCTAGGATTTGAAAATCCGACCGAAGTACAGGAGAAAGCGATTCCCCTATTATTGGAAAAAGACACAGATATGGTTGCGTTGGCTCAGACAGGGACAGGGAAAACGGCAGCTTTTGGTTTTCCAGTTATTCAGAAAATTGATGCCAACAACAGGAATACACAAGCATTAATTTTATCTCCAACACGCGAACTTTGTTTGCAGATTACCAACGAAATTAAAAACTACTCTAAATACGAAAAAGGTATTAATGTGGTAGCAGTTTACGGTGGAGCTAGCATAACAGAACAAGCGAGAGACATAAAGAGAGGCGCACAAATTATTGTGGCAACTCCAGGAAGAATGCAAGACATGATTAATAGAGGTTTGGTAAACATATCTCAAATCAACTATTGTATTCTTGACGAAGCTGACGAAATGTTGAACATGGGTTTCTACGAAGACATCGTAAACATCCTTTCTACTACGCCAGACGAAAAAAACACATGGTTATTCTCTGCAACAATGCCTGCCGAAGTAGCACGTATTGGAAAACAATTCATGACCGATCCAATTGAAATTACAGTTGGAGCTAAAAACTCAGGTTCTGCTACAGTTTCTCACGAATTTTACCTTGTAAATGCACGTGACCGTTACGAAGCTTTGAAACGTTTAGCCGATGCTAATCCAGACATTTTCTCAGTAGTTTTTTGTCGTACCAAAAGAGATACACAAGCTGTTGCTGAAAAATTGGTTGAAGATGGATACAGTGCTGCTGCATTGCACGGAGATTTATCTCAAGCGCAACGTGATGGTGTAATGAAATCTTTTAGAGGAAGACAAATCCAAATGCTTGTAGCTACTGACGTTGCTGCACGTGGAATTGACGTTGATAACATTACTCACGTAGTGAATTATCAATTACCTGATGAAATCGAAACATACAATCACCGTTCAGGTCGTACGGGTCGTGCTGGAAAATTAGGAACTTCTATTGTAATCGTTACTAAAAGCGAATTGCGTAAGATTTCTTCAATTGAAAGAATCATCAAACAAAAATTCGAAGAAAAAACAATTCCTTCTGGAATTGAAATCTGTGAAATCCAATTATTACACCTAGCTAATAAAATTAAAGATACAGAAGTTGATCACGAAATTGACAACTATCTTCCTGCAATTAACAGCGTACTTGAAGGTTTATCGAAAGAAGAATTAATCAAGAAAATGGTATCGGTTGAATTTAATCGTTTTATCAATTATTACAAGAAAACCAGAGATATTTCTAATCAATCTTCAGTTTCTGAAAGACGTGATCGTGATGATAGAGATGGTGCTCCAAGAGAAAATAACAATGGTGGTGCAACAAGATATTTCGTGAACATAGGTTCTAGAGATAACTTTGATTGGATGTCATTGAAAGATTACTTGAAAGAAACATTAGACTTAGGTCGCGATGACGTTTTCAAAGTAGATGTAAAAGAAGGTTTCTCTTTCTTTAACACTGATCCGGAACATACTGATAAAGTAATGGAAGTATTGAACAACGTACAATTAGAAGGACGTAGAATCAATGTTGAAATTTCTAAAAATGATGGTGGCGGAAGACGTGATCATAATGGAAGAAGTTCTGGTGGAAGTTTTGGTGGCGGAAGAAGTTCAGCTCCAAGAAGAGAAGGTAGTTTTGCTCCAAGAAGAGAAGGTTCAGGCGGTGGATTTAGAAGCGATAGAAATTCAGCTCCTAGAGAAGGTGGATTTGGTGGAAGAAACGATTCCAGAAGCGCTGCTCCAAGAAGAGAAGGTGGTTTTTCATCTGACAGACCTAGAACTGAAGGTTCCTCTGATAGAGCACCAAGACGTTCTGAAAGCTTTGGTGATTCGCCAAGACCAAGAAGACCAAGAAGAGACTAACATTTAGTTAATTTTCTTATAATTATATAGAGAAACTACAAAATATTTAATCCTCTTTTATTACTTTTAAAGTTTTAAATGAGTTTATGAAATATTTTGTAGTTTTCTTTTTTTTAGTACTATCTGCAACCGCTTTCGCGCAAGTCACAGAACCTTCCCAAAAAGTCAATGGTATTATTATCAACAACAGCACTAAGCAGCCTTTGTCTAATGTAAATATCATCAACATCAATAAAGTAAGAGGTGCAACTACCGATTCGAGAGGATATTTCGAAATTGATGTCCAGCCAAACGATACTTTACATTTTACTATTTTAGGCTTCCAATCTTTAAGAGTCCGAGTTACAAATGACTGGATAAAAAATAAAAGCACCAAAATTCAACTTACCGAAAAAGCAATTGCGCTGGAAGAAGTAATCATCAGACCCTTTAATTTAACAGGATATCTTGAAGTTGATTCAAAATTAATTCCAACAAAAGAAAACTATCGCTACAGCATTTCAGGATTAACACAAGGCTATGAAGCGGGTGAATATTCTCCAAATGCCTTTGGAAGAGTACTTGGTTCTATTTTTAATCCAGCGGATATGCTTTATAATTTCTTTGGTAAAAATCCAAAAGAGCTCAAAAAACTAAAAGAAATGAAAAAGGATGATACGGTTCGAAATCTACTCGAATCTAAATTCGACAGAGAAACGATATCTGTACTTCTTGGCGTGGATAAAAATGAATTAGCCGAAATTTTACAGCGTTGTAATTATTCGGAAGCTTTTATACAAACAGCAAATGATTTACAAATTATGGACGCCATAAGTGGCTGCTATGAGGAATATAAGATTCTGAAGAAAAAATAATATAACAGTCTATAGTTTTAATCTAAAGATAATTTCAATCCTCAATTACGAAAAGTAGTTGGGGATTTTTACTTTAGAATACTTAAATTTGAGTTTTAGCAAAAATTTATTAATCCAATAAAAAACAAAATTGATGTCTAATATACCTTTCCAAGCTATCAATTGGGACAAAATAGAAAGAACAGAACATAAAGGAGAAACGGGAACAGCCTATTGGCAAACCATACAATTAGAATTAGACGGGTTACGAATTAGGAAAGTTATTTATTCTGAAGGTTATTTAGCAGATCATTGGTGCCAAAAAGGACATATTGTACATTGTCTCGAAGGTAATTTTATTAGCGAAATAGAGACTGGAGAATATAATAAAAACACCTAAAATCACAATTGTCTGTCAACGAAATGGGTAAGTAATCATGTATTCTATTGAATTTATCTACTAACATATTTATTTTTTTTCGTTGATTAAGTTTTCATAATCTTCTAATGTATCAATATCTACGACTCCTTTATCAAAAAATACGGTAGCTACATCCTGTTTCCTTTTTTTGATAATTTTTTTCGCACCAATATCTCCTTTAAGCAGCATAAGTTCTGGAAATACAGTTTTGTGAAAAAGTGCTGGAGTTCCCATAATACCTGCGTAAGAACAGGCTGAAATAGGTAATCCAGATTTGTTTTGAGAATCAATTAATTGGTCTATATGCTGATTGTTTATGTGGGGTTGATCACCAACAAGTATAATGACACCATCAACATGAGGATACATTTCATTCATTGAATTAAGGCCTTTTAGTAAGGAACTAGCCATGCCTTCTTTCCAATTTTCATTGATTACAATATCAAGTCCTGGAACATCAAGATTAGCTTGAATCAAATCGACATTTGCACCCAAAACTGCAATTACGGGATATAACTTTGATTGACAAGCAATCTTAGAAACATGTGTTATGAGTGTCATACCATCAAATTCAAGTAATTGTTTGGGTTTCCCCATTCGACTACTTGAACCTGCTGCTAATATTATTATTCCACATTGCTTTATATTATAACTCATTACAAACTTTGACATCTTTTATTTGAATATCTAATGAGCCTCTTGAATGAATGACTTCGTTTTTCATTTTTAGCATGCCGCCCATTTTTCCAGCCAACACCGATTGAATCTCTGCTATAATACTAAGCGCAATTTCTTCAGGTGTTTCAGCTCCAATATCTAAACCGGTTGGACTGTAAATAGTTGAAATTTTATCTTGACTTAATTCAAAGACATCTTGTTGAAAATCAGAAAGCATTTTATCAAATTTCTTTTTAGGACCCAAAATTCCAATATAAGGAAGTGAAGAACTAC
Source organism: Flavobacterium gawalongense (assembly GCF_007097265.1). Classification (GTDB taxonomy): domain Bacteria; phylum Bacteroidota; class Bacteroidia; order Flavobacteriales; family Flavobacteriaceae; genus Flavobacterium; species Flavobacterium gawalongense. The sequence continues at coordinate 6,137 of NZ_VJZP01000031.1, forward strand.
TTAATGATTTAAGCATTTGTAAATCACATCTATAACTATGTGTAACTAAAACAAAAAAAGTACGATTATGAACAGGAATATAGTCTAATGCTACATCGGGAGTGCAAACTACTATTTGTGATGCGCTTGGAAATCGTTCTTTATTTGCATGTGTACTTCTTCGGTCTATAATTCTAAAATCCCAACCTAAAATATCTGCAAATTTCATTAATGGAATAGCATCGTTTCCGGCACCTAAAACAACAAGTGAAATTGGAGGTTGAATGAATTCAAAAAAAGCGGTTGTGTTTATTTGTTCAAATTGATATTGTTTAAATTCTGATCGTTCATTTTTTAAAGCAATACTTGAATCATTTAAAATATATTCTTTAAAACATAAAAGAGGAATATCTCCAGAAATAGTTCCATTTTCTTCAAGCAACAAACAAGTGCCATATTGATTATTTTGATTGTTGTTTAAATCAAATAAAGTGACAATAACTGCATTTTGTTGATTGGCTAAAGCTTTACGTAATAATTCAATTGGATTATCGATTTTATCAGAATCGATGTATTCAAACAAAACTTGTATAATCCCATCGCACCCTAAATGGATCCCCATCTCTGAATCATCTGCTTTTGAAGTATCGTAAGTAAAAAGGGTGTGTTTTTGTTCAGAAATAGCAAACAACGCTTTTTTTAGTGCATCACCCTCTAAACAACCACCACTTATAGCACCTGTAATCCTTCCATCATCATTTACTAACATTCTTGCTCCGGGTCTTCTGTAAGAGGAACCATCTAAATGAACTACAGTTACTAGAGCTGATTTTTTATTTTCTTGATTTGCAACGTCGTATGCTTTTAATATTTCTTGAAGTTCTTTCATTTGAAAATTAGTAAGATTAAAAATAAATACTTAGAATAAATTAAGATCGAAAGGCATTTTTCTAATGCGTTTACCAGTAATTGAAAATATAGCATTTGCCAATGCAGGTGCGAAAGGAGGTAAGCCTGGTTCGCCTACGCCTTTTATCTTTCCGCCATCTGCAAGAATATGTACTTCAATTTCTGGCGTTTCATGGATACGTATCAATGGACTATCGTTAAAATTACTTTGCTTTATTTTTCCATTTTCAATAGTAATTCCAGGCTTTATAGCCGCTGTTAATGCCATGACTATAGCACCTTCAACTTGATTTTTAACGTTATTGGGGTTAACCACTTCTCCTAAGTCAATTACCGCAATAACTTTATCAATTTTAATGGAATTATCTTCGGCAATAGATACTTCAACTACATGAGCACATAATCCTGCAAAGAATCCCCATTGCGCAACTCCTCTACCTTTTCCTTTTGGCAACGATTTATCCCAATTGGAGACTTCCTTTAATTTCAATAAAACTCTTTTAGTATCTGATTCTTTGCTTAGCATTTGTAATCTGAAATCAAAAGGGTCTTTATTGATTTTATGTGCTAATTCATCAACAAAACACTCATGGGCAAAAGCGACTGTAGAACTGGTTACAGACCTCCACGCTGCTACAGGTACATGAAAATCGGCATAAACATACGAAGTTTTTATATTGGGAATTTCGTAAGCCTGTTCTCCAATTCCTTCCACCATAATCGCATCGACTTTTGATTTATCGAAACTTGAACCTACTGAATCAAAATAAGATGGGCTTATAACTTTGTGTTGAAAACTAATTAATTCTCCTTCTTTTGAGAAACCGCCTTTCAACTGTGAGAAAGTCATAGGACGTAATGCACTATGTTGTGTGGTATCTTCTCTCGACCAAATTACCTTTACTGGTTGGGCTATTTGCTTTGCTATATTCACAGCTTCTATAACATAATCGGTATACAGTCTTCTACCAAATCCTCCTCCAATAAATTTTGAATGTAACTTAATATTCTCGGGTTTTATTCCAATTTGACTATGAAGGTCATTTGGTCCTGAACCAGTAATTGCACTAGGAACCTGAGTAGATGTCCATATTTCGAGCATGTCGCCATTTACATGTGCTATACAATTCATCGGTTCGAGCGTATGGTGAGCCACCATAGGTGTTTCGTAAAATGATTCAATTGCATTCTCAGGTTCAATTTTAATGCTTTCTACATTTCCGATATTCTTATCAATTACGCCTGCCTCTTTGGAAAGGTTTCGCAACTTATTCTCGTAATCGGATAAATTGAAATTTTCATATCCATGGGTGTCCCATTCCACTTTTAATACTTTACGACCTTGAAGGGCAGACCAGTATGATTGTGCAATAACAGCAACTCCCGAATAATTATACTTTCCAACGATTCTTTTCGCTTCCACAACTTTAATAACTCCAGGTACTTTTAAGGTCGCAGCCGCATCAAAATTTTTTAAAGTCCCACCTATTACTGGAGATCTATATACAGTAGCATATACCATATTAGGTAATTCTACATCGATTCCATACTCAACCTTTCCAGAAACCTTCAATGGGATATCTGGTCGTTGAATTGATTTACCGATGATCTTAAAATCACTTTTATTTTTAAGCTTTGGTTCTTTAGGAAGCTCTAATTTAGATGCCTCTTCAATTAATTCTCCGTAAGAAAAAGATTTATCTGATTTGCTGGAATATACTTTACCATTTTCTGCATAACAAGACTCAATTCCAATTCCCCATTTAATACTGGCAGCCTTAATGAGCATCTCTTTTGCAGCAGCTCCAATTTTTCTATATTCATTATAATTACCTCTAATAGAAGAACTTCCTCCAGCTGCTTGACCACTACCAAATTGTTTTTCACCACTAGTTTGAACAATAGTTATTTCATCAAGCGAAACTTCTAATTCTTCTGCTATAAGAGCTGGAATAGATTGAAAAGTACCTTGACCCATTTCAGGCTTAGTGTTGAAAATTGTTATTTTACCGCTTTTCTCTATCTTTATAAAAGGAGTAAAATTACTAGGTGCATCTATAATAAAAGCTGTGTTTGCAAAACCATTAGAAGTAGCTCCTAACCATAATGCTAAACTTGCTTTACCTGTATTTTTAATAAATTGACGTCTTGATACCATTCAGTAAGTATTTATAATTTATAAATTCTCTTATGCTACTAATTAAAATGTAACGAGTTAATATGCGTGATAGTCCTTTGAAGTAGCTTTTTTAGCTTGTTGTATTTCAGCTGGTAAAACTGCCTTAGCTTCATTTCCCCATGAATTTCTGACATAGTTTAAAACATCAGACACTTGTTTATCTGTTAATTTATTACCTGGCATTTCTCCATCATAATTTACACCATTAACTACAATTGGTCCACGTAATCCAGTTGAAATAACTCTTATTAATCGATTTTTATCCCTTAAATAATCTGATTTTGCTAATGGTGGAAAAACCCCTTCTATACCATTTCCGTCTTCCATGTGACATGATGCACATTGAGTATTATAGATAGATTTACCGCGCGAGATACTTCCTTTTAAATCAAAATTTTGATTAAATGATTGAAGCGCTAATGTGAATAATAAAACAATTAATATTGAGAAACCTATTTTCATTTTGATATAATTTTAAAATTAAACTTTTGTTAATTCGAAAGGAAGCTTTCTAATACGTTTTCCAGTCAAATCAAATATTGCATTTGTTAAAGCCGGTGCAAACGGAGGTAATCCAGGTTCTCCAACACCTCCGGCATCCGAATCGTTTTCCATTATATGTACTTCAATTGGAGGGATATCTGATATACGGGGCATTTTATAATTGTTGAAATTATTTTGAACCGTTTTACCTTCTTTGAAAGTAATTTCATGAATTGTTGCAGCACCTAATGCCATAACAATACTTCCTTCTACTTGCGCTTTAATTATATCAGGATTTACATACCATCCACAATCAATTACCGCCCAAACTTGATCAATTTGAAGTTGATTTTCTATATTTTTGGAAACTTTCACAATTTGACCAACTGTGCTACCAAAACATTCCGTTATAGCAACACCATATCCTTTACTTTTATTTTTCCACCCTGAAACCTCTTCCAATTTATCAAGTAAATTACGGCTCCTTTCATCTTTAAGATAGGTTCTTCTAAACGCTATTGGATCTTTCCCTGATTCAACTGCCAACTCATCCATAAAACTTTCATACGCGAAACCATTTGTAGAAGCATATACAGAACGCCACCACATAGTAGGAATTGGTGTTTCAAAAGGAATATCAACAATACTTAAATTCTTGATGTTATCTAAGTATGGCTTTAAAAATCCCTCTGTTGAACTTCTGTTAGCTACATCCTTTGCTCCACCTCTCCAATGATTATTGTTTTGACCTGCAATTGATACTTTAAAAGCGCTTATTTCATTATCTGAAACCACCCCTTGACAACGATATGAAACTCCAGGTCTGTAAGGCCCTTGCGTCACATCATCTTCTCTAGACCAAATAACCTGAACTGGCGCCCCGATTTCTTTGGAAATCATAGTAGCTTCATGTGGATAATCCATAAAAGCTTTTCTACCAAATCCACCTCCGAGGAAAGTCATATTAACAATAACTTTTTCCCTTGCGATGCCTAATTCTTTACTGATGTAATCTTGAACCCATTCAGGAGCTTGTATAGGTCCCCATATTTCTACTTTATCTTTTTGATAATGTGCTATACAATTCAATGGCTCCATACAACTATGGGACTGATAAGGCGTTGTATACACTACATCTATTTTCTTTTCTGCTGATTGTATAATTGAATTTGGGTCTCCTTGTGAAAGAAACGAAAGTCCCTCTTCTTTTTGAAGTGCTTCATCCATTCGACGATAAATATCATCTGTACTCAAATGTTCAAATCCGGTATCGTCCCAGTCCACTTTTAATGCTTTTTTCCCTTTCATGGCAGCCCAAACAGAATCAGCAACAACTGCTACACCCTCTCTGAACGTATTGAAAACGCCCATTCGAACCACAAAAACCTGTTTTACGCCTGGAATTTTGCGAGTTTCCGAATCATCAAAACTCTTTACCTTACCACGAAGTCTAGGATTTCGTTCGACCATTGCATAAAGCATTCCTGGTATCACTTTATCTATACCAAAAACGGCTGTACCATTTATTTTCAAAGGCGTGTCTTGTCTTTGAAGTGGCTTTCTAATTAATTTATATTCTGATGTTTTTTTTAATATTACATTCTTTGGTATATTAAGTTTTGATGCATCTAAGACTAATTCACCGTAGTGTAATTTTTTACCGCTTAGTTTGTGAAATACACTGCCGTCTTCCGCATAACAATCAGATTCAAGAGCTCCCCATTTATTGCTTGCTGCTTTGATTAACATTACACGAGCAGTAGCACTAAGGTTCAATAGGTTTTTATACGACCCTCTAATACTGGAACTACCTCCTGTAATTTGATTTCCATACTTCACATTATCGCCTGGAGCGAAAACTATGTTTACTTTATCAAGATCCACATGAAGTTCTTCAGCAATTATTTGAGGTATCGATTGATATACTCCTTGTCCCATTTCGGCTCTATGACTATAGAGTGTCACTTTACCTGAAACATCAATATATATCCATGAATTAAGCTCAATTCCGCGATTCTCAGCATCAATAGCTGTGATTAATTCCGCTTCTTTAGCATCAGCAGGTAAATAATACCCTAATGTAAGTGCGACTCCTGTTAAACCAGATAGTTTTAAGAATTTTCTTCTTGAGATATTGTCTACTTTCATAAAGCAATTATTAGTATGAAATAATTAAATATTACTCTTTTGAAGGTTTCGTTTCTGATGCTTTTTGGATAGCACGTTTTATACGCGGATAGGTTCCACATCTACAGATATGACCCTGCATTGCTGCATCAATGTCTGCTTCAGTAGGAGAAGCATTTTTGGATAATAATGCTGCGGCAGCCATAATTTGCCCCGATTGACAATACCCACATTGAGGGACTTGTTCTTCTATCCAAGCTTTTTGAACCGGATGCGAGTTGTCTTCTGATAATCCTTCTATGGTAGTTATATTTTTATTTGCAACTGCAACAACGGGTAAAGAACAGGATCGAACTGGTTGACCGTTTAAATGAACCGTACACGCACCACATTGTGCGATTCCACAACCGTATTTAGTCCCTTTTAAACCAACAAAATCTCTGATTGCCCAAAGAAGTGGCATTTGAGGATCTACATCGACTGGATAATCTTTTCCATTAATTTTGAGATTAATTATTGCCATATAATATTGTTTTTTAAGTAAATGAAACGCATGACATTTGTCAATGCAAGATAATTTATTATATAATTTTAAATTTATAAAAATCAAACAAAAAAATACAAAAATCAAGCAATTATAAAATTCATATTTTAATAAATAGGCCCATAGGGTTTTCATTGTTGCTTGATTTACAAGCTATAAAAAAAAGAAGAAGAAAAACTTAACTAAAATAATGCGGGCACAAAAAGAGACAAACCTGACTCTCTAACTCCTTTTATCTTTCCACTATAAGCAATTTAAGTCTTTAAACTAATTTAGAACTTTTGCTAAGTGAGAATTCCGTTAATTAACTTAAAGATAAATGTTTTTTCTATTTCTTGTTAATTTAAAATTTCGGCACTCTTTTTTGGTTACTAATTGCATTTTTTATATTATATTCTTTTACATTTTCAACCTTCTTCTATAGATTAAACCAATAAGAAAGTTTTAAATTAACAGAACGATAAGTAGGGCCAAATTCGCGTGTATAATAGTTATCGTTGTAAACCAGAAACAGGTCTGATAGTGGTGCAAATCGCCATTGTAATCTGGAGTTAATACCTAAATTACTTTTTTGATTACTATATTGAACAAGTGTCGACCAAAACAAAGACTTGGAAAAAGTAAGGTCAAATTTTGGACTAATCAAAACAATATCCGCTTTTGAATATGGAGCAGGTAAATCAATTCTATCGTAGTTAGCAACTAAGCTAATCAAAGCCTTCGGCATGATTCTTAAGTTTGCTGTGCCACTAAATGAATAACTTTTTCCATTAAAAAATTGCCCAACGGTTGCGGAACTTTGGAAGGTAATCATACTTGAATTTTTAGAAGTAAACGATACATTAAATTGATTAAATGTATAATCCATATTACCAGGTAAAGGTGTTGCTCCAGGAGTCCTTGTTGGATCAAAATCACCAGTAAGAAAGACATTATTCCACATGTAACCGAAACTCAATATTGACTGATTTCTGAATTCGATGTCTTGAGTTAGCCATATAATATGGTCTGTTTTCTTAAAATCCATTTGTGGCTTAAAAAACATTAAATTCATGATTCTTGGCGTGTACTTATTAACGACTCCACCTTTGGCATAAAAAGTTCTTGCAAATCCAGTTCCTGATTTAAAAATATCATTTCTTGGAATAAAACCTAAGTCTGCTCTAAAATCTTTATCTACATATACCCAGTCACTAATAATGTTGTATTTTCTGGTATTATAAATCATAACTGCTTGAGAAGACAAATTACCGCTAACATCTCCAGGTTGAAAGGATTTGTGTAGATAAGCCTTTCCCGTCCAGGTATTATCTGCCGAAGCTAAATTATAGTCCATTCCTATCACTCGGTTGTATTTATCATTAGCCAATTGATAATCATAATTACCAAATGTTTGGCGGTTAACAAAGAATACCCCAACATTGGAACGACTAAACAGCTTGCGTTGCAAAGCAAACATGGAATTATTGTTTGAACCGATTCTATTAGCCGGGTCATCAGCAGTTTGTAAACTCAACAGACCCACTCGCCAGTTTTGATCAATTTTTCCGCTTAAACGCACACCACCTAAAATTTTATTTTCGATGGTTCTGCCCAAAGAATCACGAACAATTCCAATTCTCCTTGAGAAAAATGGTTTCGCATCATTGTAGGTGTTTCCAAAATTGGCAAAAAGATCACCATTATCAATAAAAAATTGTCTTTTTTCTGGCAACGATAATTCGAATCGGGTAATATTCGTTACAATATTATCCACTTCTACATTAGAAAAATCAGGATTAGCAGTGATATCCAAATTAAGGCCATTACCAATTGCTATTTTTGCATCTGCTCCAAAAGCAAAATTATTGCCTGTTACATTATTCGAAAAATCTTTAGATGTTACAGCATTCATATATGGAATAACATAGATTGGAGGGCGATTTTTACCTAAAGGTTTTTCAAAATGCATTTCCCCTAAAAATGCCAAATTAACCAATAATTGATTTTGAGGTACTCTGGACCACGCACTTTGTTCATTAGTTTGTAAATCCCAACGGTAGGCCTGAAAACGCCACGTTTGCCCACCTTCCTTAAATTTCAATGAACTAAAAGGAATAGCAATTTCCAAAACATAATAGTTTTCATAGGTTTTACCTTCGGATTGCCACTTAATATCCCAAGTTGAATTAAGGGAGCCTGTGGAAGAACCACCTCCCGAAACTAAAGATTCTCTTTGTACTCCATAAGGATTCACACTAAACATGAAGGCATTTGTAGCATCATTAAAAGTGTCAAAAATTAAGGAAACATTATCATTAGTTGAGCCACTAAAATCTCTTCTTAATGAGTTAACAATAAATTTTCCATCCTTACTTTCAGCCCGAATCCCAATATACAAAGTAGTTTCATTGTATGTCATTCGGACTTCGGTTTTATTATTAGACTTTAAAGAATCTGTTGGGAAAAATTGCCAAAAATCAGATGCTAAATCTGTACTTTGCCAAACGGGTTCATCTAAAACTCCGTCAAGATTAATTTTTTCGGTTGAATATTTAACAAAAATACTTCTCTTTGATTGCTGGGCGGAAAGTTGATTGTGAAATATAAAAATTAAAAAGGTAATAATTAAAAGGTGGTTTGGTTTCATGCTTTTTATTTCAAAAATAATAGTTCATTGTATACTATTTTTTTTTATTAGCTCAATGACTAATTTTTTAGACGAACATATTAAAAAAAAGTTGTTCATCTAAAAAGTTGGGAGTTAGTCTAAAAAATGAATTAATTGAAATCAAAATAGGTTATATTATATACCTTTATTTAAAAAAAATTATGTTTAGTAAAGGTGGAGTTATTAAGTTCAATATTATTTTTTGGAGCTTATTATTCTTATATAAATGGATAGGGATTGGTGCATTGAGTAATGAATATGAAAAGTATTTTGTTTACTCCATATTCCATATTCCTGTTGCTTTTTTAACAGCAACCTTAACCTTTCATATCGTATTTGAAAAATTGCATGACACAAAAAACAAAGTCGTTTTTTGGTCTTATATAATAGCTATTGCTCTGTTTTTTGTTTTTGCTAAAAGAGCATTTAGCTATTTCTATTTTGAACCAAACTATCTTCCTAAAGATGAATTTGACGAAAATTTCTTTTCGATTCCTAAGCTCTTATTAGAATTGGTAAGTTTGTATTTAATGGTAGGTATGTATGGAATGTTTTACTTTATAAAGCATTGGTCTAATCAAAGACAGGTTCTTGATGCTCTAAACAGAGAAAAAGTAAAGTCAGAATTGGATTTATTGAAATACCAAGTTCATCCACACTTCTTATTTAACATGTTAAATAATATTTACTCGACGGCTATTTTAAAAAGCCCTGAGACTGCAAGCCAAATACTTCATCTTTCTAATTTTATTGAATACAACTTATACCATTCAAAAAAAGAACTAGTCCCTTTGAATGAAGAATTTGATTATTTGGAAAATTTTATTGAATTACATAAAATTCGTTTAGGTGATAAACTAAATGTTGAAATAAACTTACCTAAGAACTCTGAAGAACTTTTTATTCAGCCGTTACTATTACTGCCATTAATAGAAAATAGTATCAAACATGGGGTAAATAACTCTATCAAGAAATCTTGGATAAAAATTGAAATTGATATCAATGAGGAACTTAAGGAATTGAGTTTTAAAATATCAAATAGTGTTGAGGAACCATCAATTACGAATATAAATTCTGAAAAAGGTGGAATGGGATTAGAAAACCTAAAAAGACAATTAAAACTTTACTATCCAGAGAGACATCTTTTGAATATCTTAAAAGAAGATGGACTTTATATGGTAGTCCTTAAAATAATATATTAAATGTATAAATGCCTGATAATTGATGATGAAGTGCCTGCAAGAGCACTAATTGCAAATCATCTATCTAATTTGCCCGATTTTGAAATTATCAATTCATTTGATAACGCCATAGAAGCTTTTGTTTTTTTACAACAAAATGAGGTTGACCTAATTTTCTTGGATGTACAAATGCCACGCATGAGTGGGTTAGAATTACTTAAGTCTTTAAACAAAAAACCAAAAGTAATTTTAACCACTGCATATAGAGATTATGCTGTTGAAGGTTTTGAATTAGAAGTATTTGATTATTTACTAAAACCTATAAGTCAAGAACGATTTTTAAAATCAATTTCTCGATTTATTAATTCGGAATCAAATATGAATCAATTGCCTAATGTTGAGGCACAAAACGAACTGTTTATTTCTCTGAAAGTAGGGAAAGAAAATAAACAAGTAAATGTAAACAACATCTATTTTATTGAGGGCTTGAAGGATTATATAAAAATCGCTACAACGGAAGGAATCCTTGTTGTATATGAAAGACTAAGAACAATGGAAAAGATTTTACCCGAGAGTCGTTTTTTTAGAATACATAAATCCTTCATTGTTGCCAAAGAACAAATTACTAACTGGAATACTAATAGTGTTACTGTAAACAACAGGAATATCCCTATTGGAAGAACCTATAAAAATGATTTTTTAGAGAGAGTTAAAGATTAATTTTTTAAACATGATAAAAAAATTGATTTAAAAATTAACCACAAAATCCATCATTTAGAGCAGACGAAAACATCCCTTTTTAACGCAAAAAGGAGAGTTTAATTCGTAAGAAAATTAATTCATAATCTGACCCCGAGTTCAAATCTCTATCTCGCTACCAAATCAAAACTCAAAGTTCTTTCATTTTTAATTATTTTTTGTAGTTACGAGTGGAAAACACTTAAATTTGAATTTTAGCCAAAATTTTATTAATCCAATAAACAAAATCCATGTCTAACATACCTTTCCAAGCCATCAATTGGGACAAAATAGAAAGAACAGAACATAGAGGAGAAACGGGAACTGCCTATTGGCAAACCATACAATTAGGTGGGTTACGAATCCGAAAAGTTATTTATTCAGAAAATTATGTGGCAGATCATTGGTGCCAAAAAGGACATATTGTGCATTGTCTGGAAGGTGATTTTATTAGCGAAATGGAGACTGGAGAACAAACAAATCTGTCTAAAGGGATGACTTATGTCGTTTCTGATGATTTAAGTTCTCATCGCTCTATAGCTGCTAATGGTGTTGAATTATTAATCATCGACGGGGATTTTTTAAAATAATATTTAAAACAAATCAAAATATTATATACATTTACTTACATCAAAAATTAAAAACAAAATCTAAATACCTATATCATGGCAAAAAGTCAAGACGCAAAGAAAACTTTGAAAAAAGAACCTCTGAAAACTGCAAAGGAAAAGAAAGAAGAAAAAAGAGAAAAGAAAAACAGTCCTAAAAGAGACTAAAATTTAGTGGTCAGTGTTCAGTTTAAAAAGAAGTGTTCAGTTATAAATACTGACCACTAAACAACTGAATACTGACCACTTTTTTCAATAACTGAATACTATTTTACTGGAATATTAGCTAAAATTTCCAATACAAATTTCCAGAATTTCTGAGAAGAAGAAATACTTGCTCTTTCATCCGGAGAATGTGCTCCGTGAATGGTTGGTCCAAAAGAAATCATATCCATTTCAGGATAATTAGTTCCCAGAATCCCACATTCCAATCCTGCGTGACAAGCCACAACTTTTGGTTTCTCGTTATTTTGTTTCTCGTAAATAGCAACCAGAACGTCTAGAATCTCCGAATTTACATTTGGAGTCCAACCTGGATAAGAACCTGAAAGTTCTACTTCACAACCTACTAATTCAAAAGCAGAACGCAAAGAATTAGCCAAATCATATTTAGACGTTTCTACAGAAGAACGGGTCAAACATCCTATTGAAATTTCACCATCTTTGATGATTACTCTGGCAATATTATTAGAAGTCTCTACCAGATTTTCCATATCGGCACTCATTCGATACACTCCGTTGTGTGCTGCATAAATCGCTCTGATAATTCCTTCCTGAACACCTAAATCCATTACTTTTTTCGGCAAATCGCATTTCACGATTTCGATAGTTAAGTTAGGTTCAGTAGTTTTAAATTCGTTTTTGATATCGTTAATGATTTCTTGCATATCAAAAATATAAGCTTCATCAAACATTTCGGAAATAATTACTTTAGCAACACTTTCTCTAGGAATAGCGTTACGCAAACTTCCTCCGTTGATTTCTGCCACTTGTAAACCGAAGTTTTCAAAAGCATCAAATAATAAACGGTTCATTATTTTATTGGCATTACCCAAACCTTTATGGATATCCATTCCGGAATGCCCGCCGTTCAATCCTTTTACCGTAATAATATGTCCAACAGAACCTTCTGGAACTTCCTCTTCGTGATAACTTCTTGTAGCCGTTACATCGATTCCTCCAGCACAACCAATGTCGATTTCATTATCTTCTTCGGTATCTAAATTCAAAAGTATTTGACCTTTAAGAATGCCTCCTTTTAAGTTCAAAGCTCCAGTCATTCCAGTTTCTTCGTCAATGGTAAACAAAGCTTCAATGGCAGGATGCGGAATGTCCTTGCTTTCCAGAATTGCCATAATTGTGGCAACTCCAAGACCGTTATCAGCACCAAGAGTTGTTCCTCTTGCGCGAACCCAGTCTCCATCCACATACATGTCGATTCCTTGTGTATCAAAATCAAAAACGGTATCGGTATTTTTTTGATGCACCATATCCAAATGGCCTTGAAGCACAATCGCTTTACGATTTTCCATTCCTGGAGTAGCCGGCTTGCGAATAATTACATTTCGTATTTCATCTTCAAAAGTTTCCAATCCCAGACTATTTCCGAAATTTTTCATAAACTCAATCACACGTTCTTCTTTTTTAGAAGGACGAGGCACTGCGTTCAAATCGGCAAACTTATTCCAAAGTGCTTTGGGTTCCAGATTTCTTATTTCTTGGCTCATTTATTTTTGTTTGAGGTTTAACATTTACAAGCCCCAAAGTTACAAAGTTTAAATTCTTTTCGATACTAATTGATATTGTAATTATCTTTACATTTTCAAAATTCATCCAGTGAAACCAAAATATTTTCTTTCCTTCTTTCTTTTTATCCAAATAATCGTTCTGCAGATTATTCCCTTTTTTCCGGAACATGTCGAGCAATTTTACAGCAATGGCTTGTATCCTATTATTGCTAAATTTTCGAGAATTGTTTTTGGCACAATTCCTATTTCTGTGGGTGATTTTATTTATTTTATTGTGATTTCCCTTATTTTAATATGGTTTTGGAACAAAAGAAAATCCTGGAAACAAGCATGGAAAAAGAACATTCTGGCTGTTTTAAGTTTTATTTCGGTTTTTTATTTTTTGTTCCATATTCTTTGGGCTTTCAATTATCATCGCCAACCACTTTTTGAGAAAATGGCAATTAAAAAAGAGTATTCTGATGCTGATTTATTGGCTTTCACCAAAAAATTAATCACCAAAACCAACGCCATTCAAGGTCAGATTACAAAAAATGACAGTTTAAAAGTGGTATTCCCCTACTCGCAAGAACAGGTTTTTGAAATGAACTTGAACGGCTATAAAAACCTATCCAGAGAATATTTTTATTTTTCTTACACCCATTTGAGTGCAAAAAAATCGATTCTCAGTTTGCCTTTGTCCTATATGGGGTTTGGTGGCTATTTGAATCCGTTTACCAATGAAGCCCAAGTAAATGATCTTGGCCCGATGTATAGTTTCCCAATGACAACCAATCACGAAATGGCACATCAAATGGGCTATGCCAGTGAAAGCGAATGTAATTTCATTGGATTTTTGGCTTCAGTAAAAAATGACAATTTATACTTTCAATATTCCGGATACAGTATGGCTTTACGCTATTGTTTAAGCAATTGGCAAGTTCGTGACGAAAAAATATTTAAACAATTACTAAAAACTGTTCATCCCGGAATTTTAAAAAACTACAAAGAAAGTGAGGATTTCTGGAAACAATACGAAACACCAATCGAAACGGGTTTTCATGCTTTTTACGACAGTTTCCTGAAATTAAACCAACAAAAAGATGGTATGGAGGGATACAGCAAATTTGTGAATTTGATGGTAAATTATTATAAGGAAAAAGCGTTGTGAGTTATAAATTATGAGTTTTAAGTTAGTCCCAAAAACTAATAATTTATAACTCATAATTTTCTAAACCTCATCACTAGTAAACGCAGTAAAACTTTTCTTTTTATATGGTCTGATAATCAAACGTCCTTCGCGGTCAAAACGGATGTAGTTGTACACCCAATTCAAGAAAACTACCGCTTTGTTTTTGAAACCAATTAAGGAGAACAAATGCACAAACATCCAAACAAACCAGGCAAAAACACCGCTGAAATGGTATTTAGGCAAATCGACTACGGCTTTATTTCTTCCTATGGTTGCCATGGTGCCTTTGTCATTGTATTCAAAAGCTTCCATAGGTTGCTTTCTAATTAATTTAATTATATTTTCTCCCAACAGTTTTCCTTGTTGCATGGCGGGTTGCGCCAACATGGGATGCCCTTGTGGATACTCTTCGGTTTCCATAGATGCAATATCGCCTACGGCAAAAATATTGTCATAACCCATTACTTGATTGAATTCGTTTACTCGAATGCGTTCTACTTTTTCAACCAGTGATTCCTCATCCAGTCCGGCAACAATAGCACCTTGTACACCTGCGGTCCAAATTACAGTGGCGGTATCAAAAGTTAAATCAGAATTGGTGAGAATCGTTCGGCCATCATAATTGATAACACGAACGTTTTTCCAGATTTTAACACCCAAACTGAGTAGAAATTTTTCGGCGGCTTGTGAGGATTTCTCGCTCATAGTGTTGAGAATTCTGTCGCCACTTTGAATGAGATTGATTTCCATTTTGGCAATATCAAGATCGGGATAATCTTTTTGCAAAATGGCTTTCTTCATTTCGGCCAAAGCGCCAGCCAGCTCTACTCCTGTTGGTCCGCCACCTACAAGTACAAAATTAATGAGGCTATTTCGTTCGGCTAAATCAGTGGTTAGCACAGCTTGTTCGAAATTTTCAAGAATAAGACTGCGGATATTAAGTGATTGCGGTATGGTTTTCATGGCCATGCTGTTGCGCTCTATTTCTTTGTTGCCAAAATAATTGGTTTTGGAACCAGTCGCTATAACCAGATAATCATAACTGAGTTCCCCAATTTCAGCAATTACTTTTTGGTTCTTGGTATCAATTTCTGCTACTGTAGTCAATCTGAAATAAACATCATCGTATTCCTGAATTACTTTCCGGATAGGATATGCGATGGAACCCGCATCGAGTCCGCCAGTGGCCACTTGGTACAATAAAGGTTGAAAAGTATGGTAGTTGTGTTTGTCTAAAAGAACAACCTGAACTTTTTTACTTTTTAGTTTTTTGGCTAGTGCTATTCCTGCGAAGCCTCCACCTATTATTACTATTCTGGGTAAAGTTGAATTTGGGATGTTCATGTTTAAAATTTCTGAGTTGTTGATACTCAAAGATACAATGTTTTTCAACCTAGAATTCCATCTATTACTATCAAAATTTTTGTTTTTTGGAAAAATTCTTAAGAAATACTAAACGTGTAAACTAGCCGCGATGGCAATGGAAATCCTTTCTAGTCCTGAACTTGTTTCAGGATTCTGAAACAAGTTTAGGACTAGAAAGATTGAAATGTACAGCGGGACGAGTGTTTATTGTATTTCTAAAAAGTTGTGCTTCAAAATAAAAAAGTTGTAATTTGTAACAAAATTGACTTGAGTCAGTCTAATGTGTTATGAGTGAAAATCTAGAACATTCTTTTGTAAAGCAGTTGCAGGAAAATCAGAATATAATCCACAAAATTTGTCGGTTGTATACTAATGGCGATGATGCACACAAGGATTTGTTTCAGGAAATCACGATTCAGTTATGGAAAGCATTTCCAAAATTCAGGGGCGACAGCAAATTTTCGACTTGGGCGTATCGCGTGGCTTTGAATACTGCTATTACTTTGTATCGAAAAACCAAACGATCGATAAGCACCATTGAATTTGAGGGAAGACAGCATTTTACTCATGATATCGAGTATAATTATGAGGAGGAAGAACAGATAAAACTCATGTATAAGGCGGTTTATCAGCTGAATGATATTGAAAAAGCACTCGTGTTTATGTATCTGGAAGATAAAGATTATACTGAAATAGCCGAGACATTAGGAATTAGCGAAGTAAATGCCAGAGTTAAAATGAATAGAATAAAAGGGAAATTAAAAAAAATATTAAATCCATTAGGAATATGAAAGAGCTGGATTTATTGAAAAAAGACTGGCAGAAGAATGATAATTCTTTTGAACAAGTTTCGGAAATAGAAATTTACAAAATGATTCATAAAAAATCGTCTTCGATTGTAAAGTGGATTTTGGTTATCAGTATTTTGGAGGTTTCAATATGGACATTGATTAGCTTGGCTTTTAATACTGATGATTATTTTAAGAAACTGAAACACGATGAATTAATCCAATATTTTGAGGTGCTAACCATTTTTAATTATGGCGTGATACTGGTTTTTATCTATTTATTTTATAAAAACTACATTTTGATTTCGACAACTGCTTCCACAAAACAGTTGATGAAAGACATTCTAAAAACCCGAAAAACGGTCCAATATTATGTTTGGTATAATCTTGGGATGATTGTTTTTAGCTTAATTATAGGTTTTGTAATTGCCTTTTCTTACAATCCTGATGTAAGTATTTTGAAGGATAAAATTGCCAACGACGGAAAAATTATGGCCATCACAATAGGCATTCTAATTTTGACTATCGCTGTATTTTTTGGGATATTCTGGTTATTTTACAGGTTATTGTATGGAATCTTGTTGAAAAGATTGTATGCCAATTATAAAGAATTGAAAAAGATAGATTTGTAGCCTCGTTCTAAAGGCTACGTCCCAGAAATTTAAAAATGGAACACAGATGATACAGATTGAACAGATCTACACGGATATGATATATTAAAATTGTCACTAATTCACTAATTCCTTAATTAATCAAGTAGAAATTCATTTCTAATATTCCCATTGTCTTAAACGGTTTAGCTCTTCCTGTTCTTTTATTTCCTCAACTGGAATAACTTTTAAAAACGAAGGATGTTGCTCAATGGCATATTCCACTCTTTCAACAATTTCCTCAATTGTATCATTATCGTAATCAATATCCAAAGGCTCTTTGATGATAAATGACTGCAAGATTCCTTTCTTTTTCATGCGTAATCCTTTTTTATCAAACGAACGACGGAAACCATCAATAACAATAGGCACAACAATAGGTCTGTGTTGTTTGATAATATGAGCCGTTCCTTTGCGAACGGGCTTAAAAGATTTGGTAGTTCCCTGTGGAAAAGTGATTACCCAACCATCTTTCAGCGCTATTTTAATATTTTCAGTATCGTTTGGGTTTACTTCTCGTTTTTCGGTTACATCAACACCTTTGGCACGCCAAGTTCTTTCAACAGTTATTGCTCCTACATACGATAAAATCCTTGGTAATAAACCGGCTTGCATGGTTTCTTTGGCGGCAACATAATAAATATTCATCTTGGGTTGCCAGAGATAACATACATTTTTAATGGTATCGTCTCGCCCACTCAAGCTCGCATTAAAAACATGAAACATAGCCACAACATCGGCAAAATAGGTTTGGTGATTGGAAATAAAAAGTACGTTTGCATCCGGTAAATTTCTTATAATTTCCGAACCTTCAATTTGTAATTCATTAAATCCTCTATAACGTCTATGCGTGATGGCTCCGAAGATTCGGATCAACCATTTTTTTATAAATAATATGTGTCCAAAAGGATTTCTCTTAAATAATCCCATAAAATTGTGTGTATTTTTGTGAATTTGGACTACAAACTTACGAAATTTATATTTGAAGTTAATTACAGATTGTACAAACCTTATTGAAAACTACAAAGAGTTGAATACTCCTTTTTCAACAATTAAAAACAAATCCTTTCAACCTAAAACCTCTTTCAAAACCTCTTTCAATTCGCTCAACATCATGGCAGTAGCACCCCAAACAATATGCTCCTCTATTTTGAAAGCCGGGACAGTGATTTTACCCGCATAAGAAGTTGCCATTTCAGCACTGATAATTATTTCATCACTCAAGAAAACCGATAAAGGCAATTCAATTATATTTGCCACTTCATTAGGGTCAGGAATAAAACTGATTTCTTCTCTACTAATTCCTAAAAAAGGATGCACCATAAAATTACTTGGCGGAACATACAATTCTGTAAAAGGCTTTATAATTTCTATGTTTCTGGGAAGAATTCCTATTTCTTCATGGGTTTCCCGTAAAGCCGTATTTGCAAAAACGGCATCTTCCGGTTCAAATTTACCACCCGGGAATGCTATTTGGGAAGAATGGGTCCCTTCATAGGAACTCCGTACAATAAGCACCAAATGTGTTCTTCCATTTTTAGGATAAAACAACATCATGACGGCAGCTTTTCTTGATTTTTTATTATCAAAAATTCCATTTTTCAAAGCATCTATTCGCTCTAGAGGCGCCATTTTAATGTGCGCTTCAAATGCAGGAAGCTTTGCTTGAGCAAAATTGGGAACATATTTTAAAAAATCTTGAAAATCCATAATCAAAGTCTATTTTTGCATACCAAAAGATCTTATAAATATAGTTTAGAAAATAACGTTTAGCAAATTTTCTAAAATCAAATTCAAATAAATAAAAATGTACAGCAAAGAACAAACTCAAAAATTAAAACGAGAATTCTGGATCGCATTCGCAGAAAAATACCCCCGAAAATGGTTGCTATACGACACCAAAATCAAGGATTTCTCTTTCAAGTTCTATGTAGACAATAAAAAAGCCCAAGTTTTAATAGATATTGAACATCGAAATGATGAAAAACGAATTGCTTATTTTGAAAAAATAGAAGCACTAAAAAATATTTTAGAGGACGAATTCATTAAAGATTTGGTTTTCGAGAAAGAATTTAATCTCGAAAACGGCAAAACTATCAGCCGCATTTGGGTTGAAAAATTAGGTATTGGTGTTAGCAATCGCAACTATTGGGATGAAATATTTGACTTTTACAACGAGAAAATGAATGCTTTAGAGTTGTTTTATATGGAATACGATGATTTTATTAAAGATATTGAGAAAATTTAGGGCGTGACCCGTTGAAAAAACGGGTCGGGCTGTACGTTACAAGTCCTCGCTCTTCCTTCGTCAGGCTGTGGGCTTTTCACTGCCATCCCTCACGCAACATAACGAAATTACAATTCTAATTTTTTTACCGTATCAAATTGATATAAAAAAAGCCGCTTTAAGCCTACCGTCTGGACACAAGTTTAAAATAGGACACAGATAACACAGATTGAAAAGATTTACACAGATTTTATTATTATAAAAAAAGCAGCCACGAATTTCATTAATTTTTACGAATTAATTCGAGTAAATTAGTGAAATTCTATCTAACTCTTTTCAAATGGTTGGTATTAAGAATTCGAAATAGTATTACGGCACTATAAAATCTGCTGAATCTGCGTGCTGAAAATTTTTCACGCAGATTTTGCAGATTCAGCAGATTAGTGTTGTGGAAAATCTGTTTTTTATCAGTATTTCGCTTTAGCGAACCTATTTCATCTGCTTACGGTTGACAACGCTTTTCTGAGTTAGCAACTATTTGTCAAAGTACCCAACTTTCTTTAAATTCGTGGCTAAAATTTCGTCTGAATATTTGTGTCCATAATGGTAGCTTAGATCGTGTTTTTTTACATATTGAAGATATTATAAACTACAATCCTATCATCATAATTGATGTACAATTGTTTCCTGTTGCCCTGCTTTTTTCGGGTAATTATAGAAACGGTACAATCGACCCCTTCATTATCCTTACAAGTAAATGAATAAACAATATCAGTATCATTCTCTTCTGTGGGCTGATAATCAATTATTTCAAAGAGCTGAATGATTTGGGAATAAACCACAATTCTATTTTTATTGGTATCCAAAGTGACTAAAATATTGACCAAATTCAGATCAGACCACTTTCCCCATTTCCCCATTTCATTTTTTTCTAAAACACTAAAGCCTGATGTTTTAAACTTATAGTTTTGTCCATACGAATGTTGCAGTCCTAAGACCAAAAAAAGGAATATTATATATATTTTTTTCTTCGTCATTATTTATAAATTAAAAATCAAAGTTCATTACTTCTTTTCTCGCTGTTTCAAAATCGGCTATCATTTCCTGAATAATGTCTCCCGCTGGTTTAATCTCGTGAATTAATCCTGCTATTTGACCGATCTCTAACTCTCCTTCGATTAAATCTCCCTCAAACATACCACGTTTTGCTCTCGCTCTACCTAATAAACCAATTAATTCTTCTTTTGTTGCACACTTTTCATACAAATGCTGAACATCCTGATAAAATTTATTTTTAATCAATCGGACTGGTGCGAGTTCTTTTAAGGTCAATTGCGTATCGCCTTCTTTTACGTTTATAATGGTTTTCTTGAAATTTTCATGTGAAGAAGATTCAACCGATGCAGCAAACCGGCTTCCAACCTGAACTCCGTCTGCTCCCAGTGCCATTGCAGCAAGCATACCACGACCGGTCGCAATTCCACCTGCAGCAATCAACGGAATGGTAATTTTTTCTTTCACCATTGGGATTAGCGTAAACGTGGTGGTTTCCTCTCTTCCGTTATGTCCTCCAGCTTCAAATCCCTCGGCAACTACCGCATCAACGCCAGCATCCTGTGCTTTTAATGCAAAAACAGAACTGCTGACCACATGCACTACCGTTATACCGTTTTCTTTCAAATAAGAAGTCCATGTTTTTGGATTTCCAGCCGATGTAAAAACGATTTTAACACCTTCATCAACAATAATTTTCATGATTTCTTCGATATTGGGATACAACATTGGAACATTTACTCCAAAAGGTTTTGAAGTGGCTTTTTTACATTTTTGAATGTGTTCCCTTAAGACTTCAGGATACATGGAACCGGCACCTATCAATCCCAAACCTCCTGCATTGCTAACCGCACTCGCTAATTTATTGCCACTGTTCCAAATCATTCCTCCTTGAATAATTGGATATTTAATTTTGAAAAGTTCTGTAATTTTATTCATGTATTGTTGAGAATGTTAATGTTTTATTATTTTTCCAGTTTTAGAAAAAGAATTGGATTCCACTTTATATATATACATTCCTTTACTCAATGCTTTCAATGAAATGCTAGCCGATTGTGTTGTGATTTCTTTATCTAACACTTTTTGACCTAAAATAGTATAAATGGCAACCGTTGCTCTATCAAGACTTAGTGGTAATGAAATTGAAATAAAATCACTTGCCGGATTCGGATAAATTATAAAATCATCTTTCGAAAAAATGTCTAGTGATAATCCATTGCTCACCGCTAAACCAAAATCTGGAATGCCATAACCATATTGATTATTGGGCGTTGCAAATCTATCTGCAGATTTTATCACTAGTTGCCTGATTTCCTCATTGGTTTTGATAGGATTTGCCTGCCATAAACAAGCAATCATTCCTGCCATAATAGGACTAGAGAAAGAGGTTCCATCTCCAACAACTATATTCCCAAATTCATCGGACAAGACATCCGATTGTCCTTGAGCCATAACATCCGGTTTTATCCTTCCGTCAGACGAAGGTCCTATGGAACTAAATGAAGTCAAAGACTCTGAAGCATTTACCGCTCCTACCGCAATTACTGATGTTGCGTCGGCAGGTACAGCAATATGTGGATCGGATGTACCACCTGAATTACCGGCTGACGCTACTACAATCATACCTCTGCTAAATGCAATTACAGCGCCACGTGACATAAAAGCTGTTGTCCCATTCATTTCGCTATAGGTATAACTATAAGCAGGGTTATCATATTCAAAATAGCCTAAAGAGGTATTTATAATATCCACACCCAAACTATCTGCTTTTTCAGCTGCTTCTACCCAAAGCGATTCTTCAACAGGATTTTCGGAAGTATCATCTTCGGTGATAAATAAATAATAGGAAGCGTCAGGAGCTGTTCCCACTAATGAATTTTCTTTATAGCCACCCATCGAAGAGAGTACAGCTGTTCCGTGTGAAACTCCAGTGTAAAAATCCGGATTTCTTAATACAAAATTGTAACCTCCTAAAATCTGGTTATTATCCCTCAATCTTTGAAAAGGTTGTGCTGTATTAACACCGGGAAAACCAGCATCCAAAACGGCTATTATTTTTCCGGAACCGGTATAATTTTGTTGGTGTAGTAATTGTCCATTAAGCATCTGTATTTGATTTTCAGAGGTTCCGTAAGCGTAATTAATTTTGGTTTTTTTCGTTTTATTTACCTTTTTAATTTTTGATGACTTCGCTATTTTTCCAGTTTGATTGAGTGATTTATCCGCAAAATCGACTTTACTGACAAATGAAAATGCTCCCAATGAATTTACATTTACTTGTGTTCCACGAACATGAATAGCATTCAACCATTTGGATTTTGCCATAACAGTAATTCCTGCAACTGCTTTTACTTGATTGATATAAGACGACTCAATGGGAACATCTTTAAAGTCTAAAGCAATGTTCTGATTGGTTCTCCTATCCAAAGCTCTTTGAGTAAGCATTTGCAAAGGTGTATCTAAATAAAATTGAAAACTGGGTTTAGTATTGAAATATATCCAAGCATCTTCTTGAGAAAATCCTGCTGATGTAATCAATAAAAAAACAAACAAATAGATTTTTCTCATAGTCAATTTTATTTGTAAGTTATAAAAAATTCCAAATAACGCTCGGATTGAATCATCAATATAGCACTTTTATCGCATTTTAAATTCCGCGAAAGCGTGCGTTTTTAGAATTTTTTATAAATAAAAGTACTAAACTAAGAAATAACTCCCGAACCAACTAATTCATCTTCTAAATACCAAGCCACAAATTGCCCTTCGGTTATTGCGGATTGTGGTTCGTCAAAGGCAACATACATTCCGTTTTCAAATTGGTGTACTACTGCTTTTTGTAAAGGTTGTCTGTAACGAATTCTTGCCATAATCTCCATAGTTTGTCCATTAGCCAAAGCCAAATCTTTTCGAATCCAATGCACTTCGGATTTTTCGATAAACAATGATTTTCTAAACAATCCAGGATGTTGACTCGTCAATCCGGTATAAATGGTATTGGTTACCACATTAGTAGCTATGATAAATAATGGATCTGTAGTTCCACCTACATTCAATCCTTTTCGTTGCCCAATGGTAAAATAATGAGCACCTTGATGTTTCCCTACTACTTTGCCCATTTCTGGAGTATATGGAATTTTTCTTGCATCAGAAGCCAAATCCTCTTCCAGCGTTAAGCCTTCCTGTTTTCCTAAATTATAAACAGGATTGTTTTTATCAATTTGAATAATCAATCCGTCTTTGGGTTGCAATTTTTGTTGCAAAAATTCTGGCAAACGCACTTTTCCAATGAAACATAATCCTTGAGAATCTTTCTTTTCGGCAGTAATCAAATCCATTTGAGCAGCAATTTCCCGAACTTCAGGTTTTGTCAATTCTCCAATAGGAAATAACGATTTTGCCAATTGCTCTTGTGACAACTGACAAAGAAAATAGGACTGATCTTTATTTGTATCGGCACCAGCCTTAAGTTGGTAAACAGTTTCCCCGTTCACTTCGATTTCACTTTTTTGACAATAATGCCCTGTAGCCACATAATCGGCACCAAGACTCAAAGCAATTTTCATGAAAACATCAAATTTTATTTCGCGATTACAAAGTACGTCAGGGTTTGGAGTACGCCCTTTTTCATATTCGTTGAACATGTAGTCAACGATTTTTTCTTTGTATTCTTCGCTTAAATCAACGGTTTGAAAAGGAATCCCTAATTTTTCTGCAACAAGCAATGCATCATTGCTGTCTTCCAGCCATGGGCATTCGTTTGAAATAGTAACAGAATCATCATGCCAATTTTTCATAAAAAGACCTATGACTTCATAGCCTTGTTGCTGCAACAAATAAGCCGCAACACTTGAATCTACACCTCCGGAAAGTCCTACAACAACACGCTTCATCTTCAAAAAAATTATAATTTTAATAAGAGTGCAAAGTTACAAAAAGATTTACAATAGTATTTGCGCAATATGAGACTTAATTATTCTTGTTTTTTGTAGCATTTTGGGGATTACTCATGTTCAATTCTCTAACCAATTTTCCTTTTTCAAAAAATTGCCAAATACCAACTTTTTTACCATTTAAAAACTGTCCTTTAGAAACTACATTCCCATTAGTGTCTTTAAAAACTGCCAAACCATTGTATTTGTTATTCTTGAAGATAGATTCTTCAAGTACAATTCCTTTCTCCGTATATTTCTTATAAGTACCGTCTTTCAAATTGTTCTTATAACTGATTTCTTCGGCAATTTTGCCATCAGGATAAAAAACAGTTCGCAAGCCTTCCAACTTTCCCTTGCTGTAGTTTTCAGTTGCCATAATGGTTTTTGAAGCTTGATGGTAATACTTCCATTTTCCTTCAAATAATTTATTCACCACTTTGCCTTCACTCACTTTATTATTATTCTGATCATAAAAAATAGTATAAGCTGAATTCTCTTTAGCATTGAATTCTCTAGTGGCAATTACGGAAGCTGATTTGGTATCATCAAAAAATTTGAAAATACCTATTTCTTTTCCATGAGAGAAAGTCCCTTCGTATCTTGGTCTTTTTGATTCCTCATAAAAGCCTTTCCATACTCCATGCTTTCTTCCCTTTTCGTCTAATTTATTGAAATCCGTTTGTGCATGAAGACAAAACACATTCAAAAAAATCAAAACAAGTATTCCTTTTTTACAAAATGTTTTCATAATTACCTTTTTATAGTAACGAATTCGGTCCGCTTAAATTATGTCTAAATAAAAAAATCTCGAAATGTATCGAGATTTTTTTTATGAATTATTTTTTCTTTTGTTGTGCTTTTTGAGCTTCGGCCTGTTCCATAACTTCTTGAAGTTTTTTCTGGAATTTGCCTTGTTTTTTTGGCTCTTTCAATTTATTTTCTTGAATTTGAGCATGAATCT
This sequence comes from Flavobacterium gawalongense, assembly GCF_007097265.1. Classification (GTDB taxonomy): domain Bacteria; phylum Bacteroidota; class Bacteroidia; order Flavobacteriales; family Flavobacteriaceae; genus Flavobacterium; species Flavobacterium gawalongense. Next base: position 31,430 of record NZ_VJZP01000031.1, read on the forward strand.
TATCGCTATCAATAAAGTATCTTTTGATGACAATCATAATTCCAATGGTAATTAGATTCGAAATAAAGTTATACAAACTCAATCCCGCACCATAACTATTGAAGAAAAACAACATCATTATTGGCGAAACATAAATCATGATTTTCATCATCTTCGCCATATCCGGCATACCTTCTTGTTGTGGAGCTGCCATTTGTTGATCACCAGAAGTCATTTTCATATAGAAGAAAATAGCAATCGAGGCAAGCACTGGAAATAAACTGATGTGATTTCCGTAAAAAGGAATATAGAAAGGCAATCGTATAATTTCATCAAAAGAAGATAAATCATCTGCCCAAAGGAAGCTTTTTTGTCTTAACTCAAAAGCCGATGGGAAAAACTGAAACGAAGCATACATAAAAGGAAGCTGAATCAAGGCTGGAATACATCCCGCCATAGGGTTCACTCCTGCTTTATTGTACAATTTCATCGTTTCCTGCTGCTTCTTCATTGGGTCTTTTTTGAATTTTTCTCCCAATTCTGTAATTTCAGGTCGCAATACTTTCATCTTGGCTTGTGACAAGAATGATTTGAACGTAATAGGCGACATTGCTAATTTTATCAGAATAGTGAAAATAATTATCGCAATCCCGTATGCGATATAAGAACTTAAAAATCCGAATAATGGAATAAAGATAAATTTATTGATCCATCCAAAAATACCCCATCCAAGTGAGATAATTTTTTCAAGATTCTTATCGTATGATTTTAATGTCTTATAGTCTGTTGGCCCAAAATACCAACTCATTTTATAATCCACTTCTCCGTTACTGAATGCCAATGGAATATTAGCTTTAAATTGCTTGGTAAAAGTGGTATCTACTTTATCATCATGAACCAAATTAGCAGATTTCAATTTAGCCGTTTCAAAAGGCGTTTTTGTCAAAAGAATTGTAGAGAAAAAGTGCTGCTTGAAAGCTACAAAAGTTGCTTTTTCAAGATCTGATTCTTCTGATTGACCTAGTCCTGCATAATCAATCTTTCCTTCTTCGTGTTCGAAATAAATTTCGGTGTAACGGTTTTCGTAAGCTACACTTTTCTCATTTCTGTAGGTTTTCAAATTCCATTCTAAATCCAATGGCTTAGAAGTATTCAAGACTTTATTCAATCCTTGAGAACGAATGTCAAAACCAATCATATAATCGTTTGGTTTCAATATGTATTTGTATTCCAAAAATTCATTTGCTCCCGCTTTCAAACGCATAGACAAAACTTGATCCGCTCCAACTTTTGTCAAAGTAGGTTCAAAATACAAATCTTTAGAATTTAAAGTACGATTATCACTGGTAAGCAATTGCACATTCAAATCGGCATTATTGTCTTTTATCAATTCAACCAATTCTCCTGAGCCTTTTTTGAATTTTTCAAATTGTTTCAAAGTAGCCTCTACAATAAATCCTCCTTTATTGGCAATTTTCAATTTAACCAATTCATTTTCGATAGTTGTAAAACCAGCTTTCGCAGAAGGAAGTGTCGCTGAATAAGCGAAATTTCCCAACGTTTTTTGCAATTGGGCCAGTTGTGTGGAATCTCCGGTTGCTGCAACAGCAACTGTAGCTATAGCCACGGTTTTAGCTTCCAATTCTTTGGCTTTGGCCTCCTTGATTACCAGCTCTTTTTTGGCTTTCTCAGCTGCAATGGCTGCCTCATCAGGCTGATTTTGATACATGATCCAAATCAAAATACCAAAAATCAATACAAAACCTATAATCGAATTAAGGTCAAATTTTTTCTCTTCCATTATTTTATTTAAAAAAGTTTATTGTTTAAAGTATAAAGTTTAATGAATACCGTGCCTTAACACTGATTCTATAAACGGAACACTATTTTTTCTTTGCCTGAACAGCCGCTGCAACAAAATTCACAAAAATAGGATGTGGATTTGCCACCGTACTTTTGTATTCAGGATGGTATTGAACTCCAATAAAAAACGGATGGTTTTCTAATTCAATGATTTCAACCAAACCTGTATCTGGATTTACTCCAGAAGCGATTAAACCTGCATTTTGTAATTGCGCTACATAATTACTATTGTACTCATAACGATGACGATGACGCTCAGAAATAGTTTCTTTTCCGTAGATTTTATACGCCAATGAATCTTGTTTTACATCACATTTCCAAGCTCCAAGACGCATTGTTCCTCCTTTATCGGTAATGGTTTTTTGCTCTTCCATCAAATTGACAACAGGATGTGAAGTTTGCTCATTCATTTCGGTAGAATTAGCATCGGGATAACCCACAATATTTCTTGCGTATTCAATAATTGCCATTTGCATACCCAAACAAATTCCGAAAAATGGCACTTTATTTTCACGGGCATAACGAACTGCTTCGATTTTCCCTTCAATTCCTCTTTCTCCAAAACCAGGAGCAACAAGAATTCCGTCTAAACCGGCTAATTTCTCATTTATGTTTGTTGCGTCAATGTGTTCTGAATGAATAGAAATTACATTTACTTTGGTTTCATTGGCAGCACCTGAATGAATAAAAGCTTCCAAAATAGATTTGTAACAATCTTGCATTTCTACATATTTCCCAATCAAACCAATATTTACGACATGCTTAGGATGTTTTAATCTACGCAAGAACGTATTCCAGTTTTTTAAATCCGGAGCGGCTTTTTTAGGCAAATCTAATTTCTTTAATGCTACAATATCGAGTCCTTCTTCCAACATTAAATTTGGCACTTCATAAATGGTTGAAGCATCGATAGATTGGATAACCGCCTCTCTTTTTACATTACAAAACAAAGCCAATTTATTACGTATTTCATCTGAAATTTCGTGTTCTGTCCTACAAACTAAAATATCAGCTTTTATACCGCTTTCCATTAAAGTTTTTACCGAATGTTGCGTTGGTTTTGTTTTCAATTCCCCTGCAGCAGCCAAATAAGGAACTAAAGTAAGATGAATTACTAAACCGTTATGTTCTCCTAATTCCCAAACCAATTGACGGACAGATTCGATATAAGGTAAGGATTCAATATCTCCTACTGTTCCACCGATTTCGGTAATAACAATATCATAATCGCCTGATTTACCAAGCAATTGCATTCTCTCCTTAATTTCATTGGTGATATGAGGAACAACTTGTACTGTTTTTCCTAAAAACTCCCCTCTTCTTTCTTTTTCAATAACCGAAAGATAAATTCTACCTGTGGTAACATTATTGGCTTGAGAGGTAGGAACATTCAGAAAACGTTCGTAATGCCCTAAATCCAAATCCGTTTCTGCCCCATCATCGGTAACATAACATTCTCCGTGTTCGTATGGATTTAAAGTACCTGGATCTACATTGATATAGGGATCAAATTTTTGAATAGTAGTCCTGTACCCTCGTGCTTGTAATAATTTTGCCAAAGATGCCGCTATAATTCCTTTTCCTAAAGAAGAAGTCACACCGCCAGTAACAAAAATATATTTCGTTTGATTCATTCTGTTGTTTGTTTGTAATGTAGTTGTGTAAAAAACGTGGCAAAAATACAATTATAAATTGAGAAAATGCTAATTTGAAAATGAGATAATTTGGAAATTTGAGAATTGCCCAACGCTCGGTTTTTTAAATCAGAACATTATTGAATTAACAAATTACAGCGGTTTTGGATATCGCTTTTTGATATTTCGTATCAATTCCTCTAATCCATTCAATTTTAACTCATAAATAAGTTGGAGTTGTTGCCCTAATTCTCCTTTTGGAAATCCTTTATTACTGTACCAAACCACATAATATTCGGGTAAATCGATGAGATATTTACCTTCATATTTGCCAAAAGGCATTTTGGTGTGGGCGAGTTTGATGAGTTGTTTTTGGTTTTGTTCCATTTTTTTTGAAGAAAAAAGAATAAAGAGAAGAGAAGTAAGATTTATTCAATATTCTTGCTTCTCTTTATTCTTTATCCTAATTTATTTCCAGTTGAAAGTAATTCGTTTCTCTATTTCGGTATTTAAACTTAAGAAAACAGGACAGGTCATGGCGGCTCTTTCAAGGATAGTTTTATTCTTTTGATCGGTTGTTCCTACCATCTCAAAAGTAATTTCTATTATTCCTATTCGTCTTGGCTCGGCATTCATAATTTTTGTAACTGATGCAGTAGAATCTTTCAAATCTACATTCACATCACGTGCTTTTATTCCCATAATTGTCATCATACAACTTGCCAAAGCATTAGCAACAGTATCGGTTGGAGAGAAAGCCTCTCCTTTTCCGTTATTATCTACTGGAGCATCCGATATTATTTCAGTTCCGGATTGTAAGTGTATCGATCCTGTTCTTAAATCGCCTAAGTAGGTTACCTTTGATGTCATTAGTTGGCTTCTTTTATGGTTAAATCGGTGTCGTAGTATAAAATATGTACGCCTTTATTGGTATAGCCACCGTCTTCTTTTTTATAGTATTCAAATTTATTATCTACTTGCTCTGTCGCCATCGCATCGGCAGTTTCCTGATACGTTTTATCTTGTGACAATCGCATCATAGTGTCAAATGTAATATCAAAACCACGGGTTGCAAAAGCGCTAGGAAAAATTTTATTTCTCTTTCTATACTCTTTTTCGAAAATTAAAGCTTCTGGAGATTCATTTTCACGGGTAACAGAAGGATACATCAATTTCAATTTTGTTAAATTCACAAAATTAATTTCATCGGTATCCAGTGTTTCATTAGGCTCTAAAATAACCAGCTGTACCTTATAAGCGGCCATAGCACTCAACATAGCGGCCATTGTTGATTTTATCATTCCTGTGTTACCAGTTTCCATTACCACATAGTTTATTTTATCTTTTACAAATAAACTTTTTAAATTTTCAGCGGATACGCCACCGCTTGCAGTAAGTGTTGAAAATTTTATATCTTTATGATTTTCCTTAATGTACTGTATAACAGATTCTTTTTTCTTATCCACAACAGCTATAATATTTCCGCCTTTTGCTCTCATATAGTCAAACACAGCATTTTTAACCGCAGCGGCAGTTGGGATAGTTTGGAACAAATTACTGTAAGAATTACCCAAATCTTTTGATAAAGGTGAAATTACAGGAACTTGCTTCACATTCAATAATTCAGCTGTTTTCTCAACATTATTTTGATAGAATGGCCCAATTATAGCATCAGAATCTTCTAGATTATTTTCTTTAATTAAAGACGCAACATTAGAAGTATTTTTGGTTTCCTGAGAATCAAATATCTTCACATCGAAAGAAAGTCCCATTTGTTTTGCAGAATCGATAGCCATCAAAGCTCCCGAATAAAAATCCAAAGTCATGTTCAAAAACTTGTCTTTTTTCAAGCGCATTGCAGTTGAATTAACGGTATCACCCTCTATTTTCGCCATATTAAAAGGCAAAAACAACACAAGTTTTTTTCTATCGTTACTACCCATTTTCTTGGACAAAATGGTGTACTCTTTTTTAGTTTCTTGCGGAATAGTAGTAATCGTTGCAGGAACCTTCAAAATCATTCCTTCTACAACACCTTCAGATAAAACGGGATTCAAAGTGATTAACTCTTCTTGAGTCATACCTGCCATTTTTGATAAACTATAAAGAGTTTCTTTTGGCTTCACTTCATAATTTAGATAATTAACTGCTGTATCAGTCTTTACAGGATTGGGTTTTCCAATTTCTTTTTTGGATTCAACCACAACAGCAATTTTATCCGATTTGGGTGCAATACCTTTGATCAATAATTTATATCCTTCAGGTAAATTAGAAATAACTTCGGGATTCTTACGCTCTAATTCTTCAATGGTAATTCCATATTGTTTAGAGATCGAATATTTTGTTTCTTTTGGAAGTACATAATGATAGACTACTTTTTCTAGTGTCGTAGTATTATTTTTCTGAACTTTATTAGAGGGAATAACTAGGGTTTGGCCTATTTGCAACCCCTCTTTTTCAAGAAAAGGATTGGCTTGTTTTAACGCTTCATCAGAAACGCCATATTTTTTTTCGATACCATAAAGTGTTTCTTTAGGCATCACTTCATGGGTTACAGTCTTTGCGCTTGGCTTGGCTTGAAGCACTGTCATTGGTTTACCGCTACCTTTTGGAATCAGCAAAACACTATTAGGCTTTAATCCACTTTGTGCATCCGGGTTTAATTGATAGATATCAAACGGCGTAATATTGTACTTTTGTGCAATTTGATTTATGGTTTCTCCTTTCTGAACTTTATGTGTTGTGGTTTTTTCTTGTGAAAAAACACTATAATTAAACAACAAAGCAGTCATACAAATCGCAAAAAAATATTTCATCATTTTTATTTATAAAATTATTCAAATCATTAATAAAGTAACGGTATCAAATTTTATTCCAAAAATCTGATACCGTTTATATAAAGAACATTAAAAATAATGATATTCCGAGAAGGGATTAACAAAAATTTAATTTTATTCCCACTCAATAGTTGCAGGCGGTTTTGAACTAATATCATAAACCACTCTATTTACTCCTTTTACTTTATTAATAATATCATTAGATACTTTCATTAAGAAGTCATAAGGTAAATGTACCCAATCCGCTGTCATACCATCGGTAGATTCAACAGCACGAAGCGCTATTACTTTTTCATAAGTACGCTCATCACCCATTACACCTACACTATTTACCGGAAGTAAAATAGCTCCGGCTTGCCAAACTTTATCGTATAATCCCCAAGATTTCAATCCGTCTATAAAAACAGCATCTACTTCTTGTAAAATTCTAACTTTCTCTGGCGTGATATCTCCTAAAATTCTAATTGACAATCCTGGTCCTGGGAAAGGATGTCTTCCTAATAATTCTGGATCAATTCCTAATGAAGCTCCTACTCTACGCACTTCATCTTTGAAAAGCATACGAAGCGGCTCCACAATTTTTAATTTCATGTAATCAGGCAAACCTCCTACATTATGATGTGATTTAATAGTAGCTGAAGGTCCTTTTACCGAAACTGATTCAATAACGTCAGGATAAATTGTTCCTTGCGCCAACCATTTTACATCTTCTATAAGGTGTGATTCATCATCAAAAACTTCAATAAATACACGTCCGATAATTTTACGTTTGGTTTCCGGGTCACTGACACCTGCTAATTCAGATAAGAAACGATCTCCTGAATCTACTCCTTTCACGTTTAAACCCATTCCTTTGTATTGATCCAATACATTTTGGAATTCGTTTTTACGAAGCAAACCATTATTTACAAAAATACAGTATAGATTTTTTCCAATAGCTTGATTCAATAAAACTGCCGCTACGGTAGAATCTACTCCACCTGAAAGGCCAAGGACCACTTTATCGTCCTTTAATTTTTCTTTTAACTCCGCAACCATATCAGCTACGAAAGCATTTGGTGTAAAATTTTGAGGAACTTCAGCAATTTTCACTAGAAAGTTTTCCAGCATCTGCTTCCCATCTGTAGAATGGAAAACTTCAGGATGGTATTGAATGGCGTAAGTAGTCTCCCCTTCAATTCTATAAGCTGCAAATTCCACATCATGTGTACTTGCAATTTTCACTCCATCAGTTGGCAAAGCCTTAATACTATCACTATGACTCATCCAAACTTGGCTATTCTCTGAAACACCTTCAAAGAAAACTTCATTCTCTTTTATAAAAGACAAATTAGCTCTACCATATTCTCTAGTGTTTGAAGCCGCTACTTCACCACCACTAAAATGGGATAAATATTGCGCGCCGTAACAAACAGCTAACATTGGTAGTTTTCCTCTAATTTGAGATAAATCAGGATGTGGCGCATCTTCTCCTCTAACAGAAAAAGGGCTTCCTCCAAGAATTACTGCTTTATAAGATGATAAATCACTCGGAAAATGATTGTAAGGGAAGATTTCGCAGAATATATTTAATTCGCGAACTCTACGCGCAATAAGCTGTGTGTATTGCGATCCGAAATCTAAAATAAGTACGTTGTGTTGCATGCGCAAAAATACTTTTTATATTTTGAATTGAAAAATTGAATTTTAAAAAATATTTATTTAATTTTTCTCTGTTTAAATAATGCGGCTGCTTCACTAAAAAGCCAACTGTCACTAATTCAGAATTATTTATTCCCTAAAAGTAATTTTAGAAAAATAAAAGCTTACTTTTATATCTCTGATAATCTACTAAAAACAAAAAAAATGAAAACAAAAAAATACTTAGCCGTTGCAATTTTTGGCCTTCTAGCCCTTTCATGCAGTACGATTGATAATTTATTTACCTTTTCAGTAGACAACGAAACGTCCGTTACCATTCCAGCTGGATTTCCTGTCAATTTACCTTTTGAATTAAGTAAAGAAATCCCTTCTAATTCCAGTACCGTATTTGAAAATAACAAAACAAAAGCGGAATTAGTTAAGGATGTAAGACTGAAAGAGATGAAATTGACTATAACAGATCCAACTGATAAATCATTTTCATTTTTGAAATCAATACATATGTATATTTCTGCAAGTGACGGCAGTGACGAGATAGAACTAGCTTTTTTAGATGATATTAATTCAACTTCAAATACTATAAATCTAACTTGTACTCCAGAAAAATTAGATAAATATATTAAGGCTTCAAGTTTCAAATTAAGAGCAAAAGTCGTAACTAAAGAAACAATTACTCAAAACGTAACAATAAAAGCGAGCATGAAATTTCAAGTTACCGCTGATCCGTTTTAACAAATCAGCAGTTTTCAATTACGCTTTATTCTCTAATAATTACAAACTTCCCTTTTACTCCCGCATCCCAGTTTTCCCAATAATCAGACTTAATAAGTTTTCCTTTGTCATCATAAATTTGAAATTCAGCTGTATTTCCGCCTAACGCGCCCCTATTTAAAGCTTCTATCTCGAATGTATTTATTCCTTCTTTCAGAAATATTTTAAATTGCTGATAATTTTCTTTCATCAATAATCTTTCTTGGACTATACTTTCATTCATCGTCGCTTTTGCTAAATCGCCATCAATCTGTCCAAAATCACGATATTTAATTACAAAGAATTCTGATTTCGTTCTAATCTCACCAAAATTGACATCAATTTTAACCAAAAGTCTAGAATCTTCTTTCAAACCCTCTCTAACTAATGTTTTACCTAAATCCTTTTCCATTTTATCCATATAAACATCTCCTGGATTAGCAAAATCATTTTTTGGAGTCATGTTAATAGTGCTTGCTTCTCCAATTTTTAATACGGAGCCAGGGGTTTTTATTTCAGGGCTTTTAAAAACATTTGGAGTATAAGTTGGTGGTATATCAGTTTCAGGTGGAACTACTTTTTTAAACTTCGGACTTTTATTTATAGGGGGAATTGCCTTAAACTTTTTACTAAATTCAATCTGACTATAGCTTTTTGAAGAAATACCAATACTGATTATTATAAAAAAAAGAATCTGTTTCATATCAAGGTGAATATTGATAAATCAATATTTATTAAAAATTTAAAACTAAAAACACAGTGTAAACAACAAAAATAATATAAATTACTTTTATTTATTTATCGAATTGAAAAAAGAACATTCCTATTCTTTCATTAAAATTAAGGTTGCTTTAAAATCTATCCCAAGATTCCATTGGCTAGAAGAAATAATGCTTCCTTTATCATCGTACACTTCAAATTCTGCTGTATTAGGAGGTGCAAAACCTTCGTTCAACGCCTCAAAATCAATCTTGTTAATCCCTTTTTCTAATTTTATCTCGAAACCTTTAAAATCTCCATCCAAAACGACCTCGTATTTTATTACCTTATCATTTAAATATACTCTAATCTTATCCCCATCAACATAAGCGGCATCACGATATCTTACTTTAGCAGTAAGAGAACCCGTTTTGAAATTTCCTAAATTTTGATTTCTCTTATAATTAACAACCTCCAAATTTTCTGCTTTTTTAGTGATTTTATCAGGATTCACAAAATTGATTTTTGGCACATCAAGGGGGACATCTTGTTTTTTTATCACTTTTGGAGCAGTAATTTTTGGTAAATCTGCCTTCGGCGGAATTGCTTTTTTAATTTTTGGACTTGTATTTTTAGGTGGTATTGCTTTAAATTTTGAGCTAAATTCATTCTGGGCATATCCGCTTAGAGACATCCCAAAGACAACAATTAAAAATAGAATTTTTCTCATAACTTTTAGATATTAACGTATCAGTGCTTGTAAAATTTTAAAAATAAAAAAAACCAATAATAACTAATCACAAAATGGTGTAATTTTACTTTCTTTTTATAACATTCAATTTCCGATTTTATTACATTTTAGAGCATAAGATTTTCTAAAATTGATTTATGAAAATTGAACTTTTTTATTAAAAATCAGTATTTTTTATTTCACTATTTTTTATAAATTGCAAAAAACATACCAAAAATAAATCTGCACATTAAAACTTTAAAAATCAAATAAATAAAAAAAGAAAAATGAAAAGAGAAAACATATTGACAGGCTCGCCATGGGAAGACAAAATGGGATATTGTCGCGCAGTACGTATTGGAAATATCATTGAAGTATCAGGAACAGTGGCTATAGTAGATGGCGAAAAAGTAAAAGCTGACGATGCACATGCTCAAACACTGAATATTTTAGAAAGAGTAGAAAAAGTTCTTGAAGACCTGAATATAAGCATGAAAGATGTCATTCGCACCCGCATATTTACTACTGACATATCTACATTTGAAGCTGTTGCCACAGCTCATGCCAAATTTTTTAAAGACATAAAACCAACAACTGGTTTTTACGGAATTAACCAATTGGTCGCTCCCGAATATTTGGTTGAAATCGAATTTACAGCCATTGCTCCTGAAAAACCATTAATTCAGGAAGGATTGTAATACTTTAGCAAAAAAAACTCCGACAGTTCAATAATGAATTTAGAAAACGCTAAAAAAATAATGCTTGTCACACTCAAATGGATTTTCATTTGTGCTTTGACAGGCATTTTTTCCGGATCAGCTTCCGCATTTTTTTTAGTGGCACTGGAATGGGTTACACACTATAGAGAACACAACAACTGGATTATTTGGCTCTTGCCAATAGGCGGCCTCATCATAGGGTTGTGTTACCATTATTTGGGAAAAACTGTTGTAAAAGGCAATAACTTATTACTGGAAGAATACGAAAATCCCCAGAAAATCATTCCGTTAAAAATGGCGCCTTTGGTACTTATTGGCACGTTAATCACGCATCTTTTTGGAGGCTCGGCGGGTCGCGAAGGCACGGCAGTGCAAATGGGAGGCGCCATTTCCGACCAATTTACAGGAATCTTCAAACTTGATAATTCCGACAGAAAGACATTAATCATTCTGGGAATCTGTGCCGGTTTTGCTTCAGTTTTTGGGACACCTTTAGCGGGAGCTTTGTTTGCTTTGGAAGTTTTATATTTCAGTAAAATCAGTTATAAAAGCATTCCATTATCCTTTTTAACGGGGTATATTGCTTATTTCACCGTTGAATTCTGGCAAGTAAAACACACCCGTTATAACATTCCAATTCTTCCCGAAATGAGTTTCACCAACTTATTTTGGGTAATTCTTGCGAGCATATTATTTGGTTTAGCCGCCATGTTATTCTCCCGAAGCACACATTTTTGGGGCGCTTTATTTTCGAAAACGATAGCATTTCCCCCACTTCGTCCTTTTATAGGAGGAATTATCCTTGCAGTAACAATTTATTTTATCGGAACCACAAAATACATCGGCTTAGGAGTACCAATGATTGTGGATGCATTTTCTAATCCAAATACTTCCTATGATTTTCTTCTAAAAATACTATTTACCGGATTTACACTGGGTGCAGGATTCAAGGGTGGCGAAGTAACACCGCTATTCTTCGTTGGTGCTACTTTAGGAAGTGCTTTATCGATTATAGTTCCTTTACCTATTGCACTTTTGGCAGGAATGGGATTTGTAGCTGTCTTTTCGGGAGCGACTCATACTCCTATTGCATGTACGGTTATGGGAATGGAACTTTTTGGAATAGAAAGTGGCATTTTCATTGGCATCGCTTGTTTAGCAGCCTATTTTTCTTCAGGTTCAGTAGGAATTTATCATGCCCAAATTGTAAAAGGCTCCAAATACCGTTTGTATCAAAAATTTAAAAGAAAAGATATTGGGCTTTTGTAACATTGTAAAAGTTTGTTAATTATACAAATGATTTCAACATTACATTAAAAAAATGTAATTTCGCAAACTATGAAAATACAAGACATTCAAGCGATACAGTTGTTATTATCAACTCCAAAAAAAATTGCAATTATTCCACACCGAGGTCCTGATGGCGATGCTATGGGTTCTTCCTTAGGATTATATCATTTTTTATTAAAAAACAACCATCATCCTGTTGTAGTTTCTCCAAATGAATTTCCTGATTTTTTAGCTTGGATGCCCGGATCGGAAACCGTAAAAATATACGAAAAAGACAAACAAAACTGTACCAAAATTCTTGAAGAAGCGGAACTAATTTTCACATTAGATTTTAATGCTTTGCACCGCACAGGTGAAATGGAAAATGTTTTAGCCAAGCTAAAAACTCCATTTATCATGATTGATCATCATCAAAAACCGGATGATTATGCTACATTTACCTATTCAGATACTGCATTTGGGTCAACTTGTGAAATGTTATATAACTTCATTTGTTTTCTTGGAAAAAAAGAAGATATCGACAAAACTATCGGAACTTGTATTTACACCGGAATTCTAACGGATTCAGGTTCATTTCGTTTTCCAAAAACAACAGGAGACACGCACAGAATTGTTGCTGAATTAATTGATCTAGGAGTAGAAAACACGGAGATTCCAACCTTATTATTTGACAACAGTTCTTTTGGACGTTTACAATTGTTGGGAAGAGCGCTTCAAAACATGAAAGTGTTAACAGAGCATAAAACAGCTTACACAATACTTACACAAGATGAATTAAACTCTTTTGATTATGTCAGAGGAGATACAGAAGGTATTGTAAATTACGGACTGAGCATCAAAGGAATCCTTTTTACGGCTATTTTCATCGAAAATAAGGAAGAGAAAATTATCAAGATTTCGTTCCGTTCCCAAGGTGATTTCGATGTCAATCAATTCGCAAGAGATTATTTTAATGGTGGTGGCCATCGTAATGCTGCTGGTGGAAAATCAGAAGTATCCATGGAAGAAACAATAAAGAAATTTGAAGATTTAGTAACAAAACTAACCATCTAATACATGAAAAACAGTAAGTTAATCGCAATTTTATTCTTTTTGTTCGCATTAGTTTCAAGTTGTAAACAACATCAAGATGCCCGAAAACCTATTTCTCAAGCTTCCGGGAGCTTTATGAAGAAATCGATAGAGCGAAATAAAAAATTAATCGCCGGTGAGGAAGGACAAATTGATGCAGTAATCAAAAAAAATCCTAAAGTGAAATTCATTGCTTCATCAAAAGGATATTGGTATTCTTATGTGGTTAAAAATGAGCTGGATACTTTAACACCAAAAAAAGGAGACGTGGCTTTCTTTGATTATGAAATAAAAGATTTGAAAGGCAATATCATTTATTCCGAATTAGAATTAAGACCTCAAGTTTATTATGTTGACAAACAAAATATCATGATGGGATTGAGAGACGGTATAAAATTGATGCGTAAAAAAGAGAAAGTGAATTTTCTTTTCACCTCACATATGGGCTATGGTTACCACGGCGACAACAAGAAAATTGGCATAAATCAACCGCTACTTTGTACGGTAACACTTCGTGATTTTAAATCGGAAGCCACCTATAGAAAAGAAAGCGAAATAAAACCAACGGTGCCGGCGGTAAAACAGGAAGTCGCAACAGAAATCAAATCAAAAGACACTATAACACAATAAAAAATAATTTTAGAAATGAAATCGCCATGATTCAATCCCGAAGCTTCGGGACAAAAACAATAATAAAGAATGGCGATACCATATACCTTTAAAAAACAAATATTAACTTCGTATGAAAAAAAGCATCCTATTCGTATTACTTGTAATTGCCTCATTTTATTCTTGTAAAGAAGAGCACAATAATCTTCCTGATGGTTTATATGCCAAAATTGAAACCAATAAAGGAGAAATAATAGTACAACTAGATTTTGAAAAAGCACCTATCACAGTAGCCAACTATGTGACTTTGGCTGAAGGAAAAAATAAATTTGTTACCAATGAAAATCTAAAAAACAGACCCTTTTTTGACGGTTTGAAATTTCACAGAGTGATTAAAGAATTCATGATACAAACGGGAGACCCATTAGGAACAGGATCAGGAGATACCGGTTATAAATTCAAAGACGAATTTTCCGATTTGAGATTTGACAAAGGTGGTGTTTTGGCTATGGCCAACAACGGACCAACAACTAACAGCAGTCAGTTTTTCATCACCCATCTTGCGACTCCTTGGCTGGAAGGGAAACACACCATTTTTGGTCATGTTGTAGAAAAAGGAATGGATGTAGTGAACAAGATTGAACAAAATGATTACATCAATAAAGTGACTATCATTAGAAATGGTGAAGCGGCAAAAAAGTTTGATGCAGTAAAAACATTCAGTGATTATTTCTCGGTAGAGTCTCAAAACCAAAAGAAAAAAGCAGCTATTGATGCCGAAAACAAAAAAGTGTACAACGCCAAATACAAAGAAGTTCGGGATCAAAAAATAGCTTATTTTGCTGCGTTAAAAACTAAAGCAACAAAAACACCTACTGGATTACAATACGTAATAACTCAGAAAAGTGGCGGTAAAAAACCCGCTAATGGTGCTAATATTTTCATTCATTACGCCGGTTTTCTTGAAGACGGTGAACTATTTGACGCAAGTGTAGAAAGTGCTGCTAAAACTTTTGGAAAATACGATGAAAACAGAGCCGCGCAAAACGGATACCAACCGATTCCTTTTCAAGCCGGAAAAAAAGATGGCATGATTCCTGGTTTCATTGAAGGACTGGAAAAATTATCTCTTGGTGACAAAGCTGTGATCTTCATTCCGTCAAAACTGGCCTATGGACAAGCAGGCGCTGGTGGAGTAATTCCGCCAAATGCCAATATTATTTTTGAAATTGAATTATTAGAAGCAATGCCTCAATAACGAATTAAAAAGTAAAAAGTCAGACCTTAAATTATTACAAGATGAAATTTAAAATTCTATTTTTATTGTTTTTTGGAATCCTGAATGTTCAGGCTCAAACCACCAAAAAAACTATTCCTGCTAAAAAACCAACAACGACTTTGGCAAAACCGGGCGTGAAAGCAACTGTAAAACCAGCTGTAAAAACTCCCGTAGTAATCGAAGGAATTTTTGCAATCATTTCAACTACTAAAGGAGATATTACCGCTCAGTTGGAATACAAAAAAACACCGGTTACCGTAGCCAACTTTATAGCGCTTGCCGAAGGAAAAAATACTTTTGTGGCGGATGAAAAACTAAAAGGAAAACCTTTTTTCGACGGTTTAAAATTCCACCGCGTTATCAAAGATTTTATGATTCAGGGTGGTGATCCTTCCGGAAACGGCTCCGGTGGTCCCGGTTATGCGTTCAAAGATGAGTTTACCGATTTGAAACACAATAAAGGCGGTGTCCTTTCCATGGCTAACTCTGGTCCAACTACTAATGGTAGCCAGTTTTTTATCACGCACAAAGAAACTCCTTGGTTAGATGGGAAACACACCGTTTTTGGTCATGTTACCGAAGGAATGAGCATTGTAAATCTAATTACTCAAGATGATATCATTAAGAAGATTACCATCATAAGAAAAGGAGCATTAGCGAAACAATTTAATGCCCCAAAAGTATTCTCAGACTATTATGGCAATAAAGCCGAAGACGCGAAGAAACAAGCTTTAATTGATGCTGAAAACCAAAAAAAGCAAGCTGCAATTCAAGCCGAAGAGAAAAAAGCGTATTTTGAAAAATACGGTAGTGTTATCACTGCAAAAACAGCCTATTTAGCCGCTGCAAAAGCAACCGCAACCACTACTCCTTCCGGTTTAGCCTATAAAATAATCCAAAAAGGAAGCGGTGTAAAACCTGCTGACGGAACCACTTTCTATTTCCATTATGCCGGTTATTTTGAAGACGGAACTTTATTTGACAGCAGTTATGAAAACGTAAGCAAAGACTACGGAAAATACGATGCGAACAGAGCCGCTCAAAACGGATACCAAGCATTCCCTTTTCAGGCAGGTAAAAAAGACGGTATGATTCCTGGATTTTTAGAAGCATTGAACCTATTGACTTTTGGAGACAAAGCAGTGGTTTTCATTCCCGCTAATTTGGCGTATGGACAAAGAGGTGCCGGTGGTGTTATTCCTCCCAATACGAATCTTGTTTTCGAATTGGAAATGTTTGAGAAACAACCGGCTCCAAAACAGTAAATTTCAAAAGCATATAATAAACAAACCCGACAGACTTCAAAAGCTGTCGGGTTTTTTATGCGTTACCATTTTAAATTTCACTCAACTCTTAAATGAACTTAAATTCCTTATATGGTTAGATTTTAAAACACATAAGAAATATAAGTTCATGTAAGTTCTAAATTAGATAGACCGCTAATTCTCAAAAAGTATTCAATAAAAAAACCCGACAGTTCTCAGTAAAATGAATTGTCGGGTTTTTTATTTTAAATTCCGATGAATACAAATAACCAAAAATCAGCACACGGATTAGACAGATTAAACGGATTTACACTGATTATAAATCTTTAAAAATCCGTGTTTTTCTGTTGGATCCGTGTCATCTGTGTGCTATAAGACTCCAATCAGAAAGGGGATTATTTCTTTCCAAATTTCCAATCAAATTCATCTTTTTGATTGATAATAGCACCAATCTCAAATTTTACCACCTCATCAAATTCCGTTTGAAAGATGATCCAGTTTTCCTCGTTGAAATAGTTTTCGAACGTGTCAAACTCTTCCTGAGTGAATTTCGTTATTCCTTTGGCAGCCAAATCTTTTTTGACATCACTGATTTTTCTATTGATCACTTTATTCCCAAACAACTCCAGTTCCGGACTCGAAGCCACGATATAACCTAATTTGAAATCTTCCTCCACATAGAAAGTCAAACGCATTTTAAGTTTATTGTAGGCAAAAATCACATTATCATCTTCGTCCTTGTAGTTTCTATCTGGTTTGCCGTAAATAGCGGTTACATCATTTTGTTTCATTCCGAAAATGAGCTTGTCAATTCCGTTTTTTGGATTTATTTTCATACGTAGTTTATATTTGTTTTTTAAAGGAATATGTAATTGATGACTGTTACTATTTTATTGGTGTCATCGAACTTCGTTTCGCATCGCTTTATCAGTGTTTACCTCGAGTTTGCGTTATGCTCATTTCATATTCATTTATTTGACCGCAAAGTTCGCAAAGTTTTTCGCAAAGTCCACTACCTTTTTAGTTTAAAAATTAGTGGTCCAAAAACTCAAATCTGGATCCTGAAATTCAAAATTTGGGCGTGACCCGCTGAAAAAGCGGGTCGGGCTATTCGTTGCAATCTTTTATTCCGTTGCACTTCATAAAAGGATTTTCACTGCTATCCCTCACGCAAAACAGCGGTGAAAACAACTAAAATAGTTCTATGAAAATTCAAAAAAGCATCCAGCAAATAAAAAGTGCTTTTGATGATTTGTTAGTAATTATTCCTACTTTAGCGAAAGCAAAAAGGATGTATTTATCATACATATATACAAGTTATGCACAATTATAACTCAAAATGTGCCAAAAAATAATATTATGACGAATAAAAAACCTAAGTTTTACGCATTAACATACGTTACACTAATTCCAATATTTGCAACTATATATTTGATTTTGCCTAAATCTAATTTTGGTGGAACTCTTGCAACATCTATGGACTCATTTATGACTTGCTTATACTACAGTACTGTAACAATAACAACATTAGGTTATGGAGATATTTCAGCGTTAACAAATACAGCACAACTTTTAGTAATATTTGAAACAATTTTAGGAGTAATAACTATTGGATTGTTTTTAAACTCACTTTCAATAAAACACTCAATTGAAATCAATAGATCAGAAAAAGAAAAAGAACTGAAAGAAAAGTTTAAAAGTGAATGTGATAAAATTATTAGACATAATAAAATCATAGAACAGAATATAAAATTCTACTTAACATATGTAAAAGAAATCACTACACCATTTATTACCGATGATAATGGTGACGATAATGATGCCACAATTAATTATAATTTTAGCATCAATGATATGAAAGATATGTTCTTACCTTCTTCATTGATGACAGATAACTTTTCTGATCCTGTAATTAAATATTTTTACAAACACCAAAATATTTTAGAGCAGAGTATTAAAAAATTACTACTTGATATAAATTTTTCGTACTGGTCTGAATTAGAACAAAAATCTATTGAATTTTTAAATAATTCTAAAACATATGATTTTAGTGAAAGTATTTTGGCAATTCCAAGTTACAATATCGGAGAAGAGAAAGCAAGTGTCTTTTTTTCAAAAAGTTTAGAAGACTTTAATGGAGATTTAGAATTTAAAAAAGGAAATTTCTATAATCAATTTATAGCACTTCATAATTTAATAAAACTGAATTGTGAATTTATAACTTTTTATCAAACAAAAATTAGTGAAATAAAAAATAACTGTGCATAATCGAGTAGACGGGTCAGCCAGTAACTGACGGACTGCCCAGCTCTTCGAAGAGTACATAACGTTATCGGGTGTGCTGCGCAAACGTCTCTGACTTTGCGCCCACAACGATGAGCCACAAACATAATCAAACAAAAAAGCAATCCCGATTACTATGACTTAAACAAGTAAAAAAGTCATAGTAATCTGGAGTTTTTCTAAATTTGCGTATTGGTTTTTAATTTGAAGTTGGTCTTGTACTTGAATTAAAAGTGTAGGTATAGGCGTTTAGGTCGCAATTTATTATTTTTGCCTGATGGCAGATAGAAATATTTTTAGAGGAGTGAATTCA
>NZ_VJZP01000032.1 GCF_007097265.1 Flavobacterium gawalongense
TCCCGAACAGAGTAGTTAAGCCCGCCTGCGCAGATGGTACTGCAGTTATGTGGGAGAGTATGTCGTCGCCTTTCTTTAATCTGAACTCGTTTCAGATTCTATAAATCCTCATCATGAATTTGATGAGGATTTTTTTTGTTGAATAGTTTTTTTATTCCTCACAACTTTTAGAATTGATCCCTTCCCTCTGTAATTAAATTCTAATATTTGTAAACTTACGGTCTTGTATTTTATTGAAATGTTTTATAGGTGTGGCATAAAGAAATACATGATTTCCACGGATAAAAAAATCTTGATGCCTCATCAATAAATTCTTTTAAACCTTAATTTCGGGTTTTTAAATTCTTCTTTGGGGATAGAATTGATGTCTTTTAGTAAAGAGATAAAACATATAATTCTTTTGGGAGAAGTTAATTCAAAACTATTATCTCGGATAATGATAATCTGGTAAACATGCTATTATAATCTTGTAGTTTTACACTAATTGAGAATGTACAGATCTTTTTTAAGTTGTTTCAAAAATTTTAGTTTTGATATTATTTACAACTTTGGTTTTATTATTATTATTATTATTATTATATGAAGATTGTTAATTATTTATTAATTTATTATTTGCTTAACCAAAATAAAGCTATACTTTTATTATTCTTTATTAAGTCTGGGAATCAATATTATTAACTACAAAATTTATTCTATGAAAAATAAATTACTTTTGTTTTTATTGCTTCATCTATTATTGGGTCATAAATTAATTGCAGGAAATTTTGTGGATATTTTAAAAGTTCCTAAAATGAATTTGGAGTTGTTAATAAGGAATAATATTACTGATACAATAAAAAAGCATAAAAAGACATCAAGGCTTGCGAGGTCTATAGCTATTTTACCTCCTCCATCAACAACCGCAGGCAGTTCTTGCGGGGATGGTATTAATCCTGTACAGGTTAATGTTTATGCATATGGTGCTAATGGCTCTGATATTATTCAGTGGTTTTCAAGTCAAACATCAATTTCTCCAATATTTACTGGTTCTGTTTTCAGTCCTAGCATAAGTACTACTAAAACGTATTATGTTCAAAGTAAATCGGGTAATGACATTAGTATCCGTATTCCTGTCGTTGCATCAGTTTATTTAGCGCCACCAGCGGTTACTTTAATAGCCACACCAGCAAATGATGTAACTAACCCGCTATGTTTAGGTACGTCAGTTACCTTTACTGCTGCAGGTGGAGCCGATTTATTTGAATTTTCGGTTGATGGTGTTGTGCAACAAGCCATGTCTGTTAGTAAAACTTATACAACGAATGCCCTGACAAACGGTCAGACAGTAAGTGTACGTACAAGGTATGCTGTAAGTCTTGATGGTGCAATTAGCGAATCTGCTTGGGGAACTGCGGCAATGGAAGATAACTTTCTTTCAGCCCCCTTATCAGGAAATGCTACAACGGGATATATAAACTCTTTAAAGATAAGTCCTATAGAAGATAAGTTGGTTTTTGGTATCGCTGGAAAATTACTTAATTATAGAAAGGTTTTGTTATTTCTTGATACAAAACCTGGGGGATTCAATGTTTCAAATTATGGGGACGAAATAGGTTCTCTTCCCGCAGTAAATGGATTTAATTTTTTCAACAATAATCCTAGTATATTTGATTCCTATTTTCAAGCAGATTATTGTCTTACTATCTCGACCGATGTTGGAGAGACAGACTATTATGCTGATGTTATTGAATTGAAAACGGGAAACTCTATTAAAACCTCTTTGGGGAGTGCGGCTACTGGATCTCCTTCTGCTGTTATGGGAATCAATAAAAACAATATAGGAATCAGTGATTACAATCTAGGTTTTGAAATAGAAGTTTTAAAATCTCTTATTGGTTACACAACGGGTGATATTAAATTTTTTGCATTGACTATGCAGGACAACGATATCAGTAATTATAATGTTACCAATTCCTTTTTAAGTCCAGAAAGAAGCAGCGGTTTAGATTACGGTAGTGGTGCTATTGATTATAATTTAAAAGACCCAAATCCAGTCGTGGTTGCTGCATCGGCATTAACTCCTTGTTATTCACAAGCTAATATTACAATGGACTTTGTTTCTATTCCAACTATGGTGAGTGTGGTTCAACCAACATGCGCATTACAATCAGGAGCGATTACAATTGCTACGCAAAGTGGTGTGGAATACAGTGTTAATGGCACAATCTACCAAGCTTCAAATTCATTTACAGGCTTAGCCCCTAATGATTATACGTTGTATGTTAGAAAAATAGCGGATAACTCCTGTGTTACTTTATCATCAACAGCCATAACAATAAACTCGATTCCAACTCCACCAGTTGATCCAACAGCTTCAAGTGTGGTTCAGCCAACATGTGCAATACCTTCAGGAACTATCACGATTGCTGCACAAAGTGGTGTGGAATATAGTGTTAATGGCACAATTTACCAAACTTCGAATACATTTACTGGATTAGCCCCTAATAATTATACGTTATATGTCAGAAATATAGCAGATAACACCTGTACCTCTTCATCATCGACAGCCATAACAATAAACGCGATTCCAACGGCACCAGTTGTTCCAACCATGGCTAGTGTAGTGCAACCAACATGTGCAATCCCTTCAGGAACTATCACGATTGCCATACAAAGTGGTGTGGAATACAGTGTTAATGGCACAATTTACCAAGCTTCAAATACATTTGCAGGATTAGCTCCCAATAGTTATACGTTATATGTTAGAAACACAGCCAATATTACATGTGTTACTTCATCATCATCAGCGATAACAATAAATACTATTCCAAATCAACCAGCAGTTCCAACCACTACAAGTGTGGTTCAACCAACATGCACATTGCAATCAGGAACGATTGCGATTGCTACACAAAGTGGTGTGGAATACAGTGTCAATGGCACAATTTACCAAGCTTCAAATACATTTACTGGATTAGCTCCCAATAATTATACGTTGTATGTTAGAAACATAGCGGATAACTCCTGTGTTACTTTATCATCAACAGCCATAACAATAAACGCGATTCCAACGGCACCAGTTATTCCAACCATGGCTAGTGTAATACAACCAACATGTGCAATACCTTCAGGAACTATAACGATTGCTGTACAAAGTGGTGTGGAATACAGTGTTAATGGCACAATTTACCAAACTTCAAATGCATTTACAGGATTAGCTCCTAATAATTATATATTGTATGTTAGAAACATTGCAGATAACACCTGCGTCACTTCATCATCGGCAGCCATAACAATAAATGCGATTCCAACGGCACCAGTTGTTCCAACAGCGACTAGTGTAATCCAGCCTACATGCGGAACCCCATCGGGAAGCATTGTTATTACTACACAATCTGGAGTTGAATACAGTTTGAATGGAACAACCTATCAGTCATCGAATACCTTTACAGGATTAGCAAGGGCAGATTATACATTGTATGTAAGAAATATTGCTGACAATACATGTATTACTCCATCGGCATCAACCATAACGATTAATGCGATACCAAATCCACCTATTACTCCAACAGCGACTAGTGTAATCCAGCCTACATGCGGAACCCCATCGGGAAGCATTGTTATTACTACACAATCTGGAGTTGAATACAGTTTGAATGGAACAACCTATCAGTCATCGAATACTTTTACAGGATTAGCAACATCAGATTACACATTGTATATAAGAAATATTGCTGACAATACATGTATTACTCTATCGGCCTCAGCGATAACAATTAATCCAATACCGACTCCACCTATAATTCCAACAATGGTGAGTGCGGATCAGCCAACATGTGCTGTGCCATCCGGAACCATCGTAGTGGCTGCACAATCTGGTGTGGAGTATAGTTTGAATGGCGCAACGTATCAAACTTCAAATACATTTTCTGGCTTAGCTCCAAATAATTATATCTTATACGTAAGAAATATAGCTGACAATACTTGTTCAGCGCAAAGTGTTGCAAGTGTAACAATCGATCCACTTCCTCCATTGCCGTCAATACCAACTTTGGCACAAATTACACAGCCAACTTGTCTACAACCTATGGGTAGAATTCAGATTACTGCACAAGCGAATGTTCAATATAGTTTAGGAAATGGATATCAAGATAATCCAGAGTTTTTAAATTTAGCTCCTGGAAAATATACAATGAGTGTGCGATTTACAAATAGTATTGCGTGTATTAGTACTGGTTCTCAAATAACCATTAATCCTATTCCTCCAGAAATTCAATTCGAAATCTCAGGAGACTGTGAGTCTAGAGATTATGTTTTAACAGTTATTCCAATAGCATCCTCGTATGATTCCAGCAATGTTGATTATCAATGGAAAGATAGTACAGGTGCTCCTGTTGGGACAAACTCTAATGTTTTAAATGTATCCGATGTGATTGCATCTACCCCAGGGCAGGAGGTATTTCCTATTAAGTATAGCTTAACTGTAAAATCGATTGCTACAGGTTGTGAAACAACAGATAATGTTACAATTGAATCTATTTATTGTAATATACAAAAAGGAATATCTCCTGATGGGAATGGTTCAAATGACTATTTTGATTTAAGATTAATGGATGTAAAAAACTTGGAGATATTTGACAGATATGGTATTAAAGTTTATAGTCAGACTAATTATACAGATCAATGGAAGGGTCAGTCCGACAAAGGAGATGAACTTCCGAGTGCAACCTATTATTATGTTATAGAATTCAATAACGGACAAACAAAAACAGGTTGGATCTATCTAATCAGAGAAAAATAATAGATTAATGTATTTATGCAGGGCTTCAATAATTATGGGTCTGCAAAATAAATAAAATAAATAGATATGAATAAAATATTTTTGACTTCTCTTTTAGTTCTTATTGCCTATATGGATATGAAGGCGCAACAAGATCCACATTATACGCAATACATGTATAATATGAATGTTATAAATCCAGCTTACGCAGGATCCAAAGAGAGTATTTCTTTTGGTCTCTTATACAGAAAGCAATGGGTGAATATTCAAGATGCACCAACCTCTTTTACTTTTTCTGGTCATACTCCAACAGGTAATAATGTAGGTCTGGGTTTGTCCTTTATTTCAGATAAAATAGGGCCAGTCACAGAACAAAATGTATATGGAGATTTTTCATACACATTAAAATTAAATGATACACATAGGCTAGCATTGGGTTTAAAAGCCGGTGTGTCATTTCATAAGGTAGGGCTTAGGGATATTCAATCTAGTTTGCCGGATCCTTCAGAAGGAATTTTTGGAGAAGATATAAATGATTCATCATTAAATATGGGAGTAGGGGCTTTTTACTATACAGATAAATATTATGTTTCCTTATCAGTACCCAACATGCTAAAATCAGCGCATTTAGATTATAATGGAAGAGAATATGGTTCAGATGTATCCCACTATTTTTTAACAGCAGGATATGTATTTGATATCAATTATGAATTGAAATTCAAACCCTCCTTTATGTTGAAATCAGCATTTAATGTTTCTCCTTCTTTAGATGTTTCCGCAAACTTTTTGTATATGGAAAAATTCGAATTGGGTGCAACCTATAGATTAGAAGACAGTTTCGGAGCAATGATGAATTTTGCAATAACACCTGAATTGAGAATAGGTTATGCTTATGACCATGTTGTTTCAGATTTGAAAGTAACAGCGCCATCTTCCCATGAATTCATATTATTATATGATTTATTTGTTCCAAAAAAAGTTTCTCGTTCCCCAAGATTTTTCTAATATTTAATTTTATAATTAATGAAAAAATATACTATACTATTGTTTTTTGTTCTTGTTAGTATTTCGCTATCAGCACAAAATAAAGATACTAAGAATGCAGATAAATTATTTGACAGTTACGAATATGTTCAAGCTGTTAAGGAATATTTGTCTTTAGTTGAAAAAGGAAAAGCAGATACTTATGTGTATAAACAACTTGGAGACAGTTATTATAACATGTATAATACTATTGAATCCGAAAAATGGTATGCACAAGCTGTAAAATCTAAACAAGATGGAGAAACGTATTATCGATATGCTCAGATGCTTAAATCTAACGGTAAATATGCAGAATCTAATGCGCAAATGAAAGTATTTTCGGCTATGTTGCCTAATGATGAAAGAGCTAAGGGATTCAATGAAAATCCTGATTATCTTTCCAAACTAGTACAAAAAGAAAAACTATTTGGCTTAAAAAAAATAAATGTTAATTCTGAAAAATCTGATTTTGGAGCAATACTTTATGATAATGTACTCTATTTTGCAAGTGCAAGAAATGAAAATGGTAAAATTTATGGATGGAATAATGAACCTTTTTTGGATCTTTATCAATCGGACTATAGAGAGGAGGACGGAACTTATTCTGAGTCAACTCCTATTTCAGAATTAAATACAGTTTTCCATGAAGGTCCTTTGACGATGACTAAAGATGGAAATACAATTTACTTTTCCAGTGAAAGTTTTAATAGTAAATTATTCGAAAAAGATAAAGCCAAAAAATTAAAATACGGTCAGGTAAGTTTGTACAAAGCTGTTAAAGAAAACGGAAAATGGACTGCAATTACGCCGCTTCCATTCAATAGTAAAAATTATTCTACTGGAAATCCATCCATTGATAAAGATGGAAAGTTTCTTTACTTTGCCTCAAATATGCCTGGTTCAATTGGAGGAACTGACCTATGGAAAGTAGCCGTAAATTCAGACGGAACTTTTGGTACTCCAGAAAACTTAGGTAGTAAAATAAATACATCAGGAGATGAGAATTTTCCTTACGTAACTGATGATGCTGTTTTATATTTTTCTTCGAATGGTCTGACGGGATTTGGCGGTTTAGATGTTTTTTCTATAGATTTAAATAAAAACGATTTGCCGAATAACATTGGAAATCCAGTTAATGCAGAAAAAGATGATTTTGCTTTTACGTTTAACAAAGAAAAAAACATCGGGTATTTATCCAGTAACAGATCTGGGGTAGACCATATTTATAGTGCTGTTCCAGTTTGTAAAGGACAGATTCAAACGATAGTAAAAAATGCTAAAAATGGTAATATTTTAGCTGATTCTAGAGTAATTATTTTAGATGTAAAGAATAACATTTTAGATACTAAAATGTCTAATGAAAAAGGGGAAGTGTCATATGAAGTTGATTGTCAAAAACCATATGTTTTAGAAGTTCACAAAGATGGATTTGTTACTAAATTATTTCCTGTTTCTAAAATTGAAAAAGGAGTTGTGAGTATAGATGCTGCTATAGATCCGATTGAAGTTATAGTAACGGAAAAAGAAATTATATTGAATCCAATTTATTTCGAATACAATAAAAGCGATATAACTAAACAAGGAGCTGTAGAACTTGATAAATTAGTTTATGTGATGTCACAAAATGATAAACTGGTTATTTATGTTAAGTCTCATACTGATTCAAGAGGGAGCGATGAATATAATTTAAATCTTTCCGATAGAAGAACTAAGTCTACTATTCAATATATTATTTCAAAAGGAATTAATACCGATAAAATATCAGGAAAAGGTTTTGGAGAATCAGAACCAAAAGTTGCTTGTGGAGATATATGCACAGATGATGAACATGCCTTGAACAGACGTTCTGAGTTTATGATTATTAAATAAAAATCAATTAGAATTATAACAAAAAGAGGATGTCCTACTGAACATCCTCTTTTTGTTTATTGGAAAAAATTAGTTAATTTTTATAGTTCATTAACCATGAATGGTTTCATTTTTGCCATAATTGGTAATGATGGAAGTTTCAAATTCGATCCATGCTGCCCAGCGTTTATCCACATCAATATTGTCAGCATATTTTCTCGCAAAGCCCAAGAAAGTAGTATAATGTCCAGCTTCTGAAATCATAAGGTCTCTATAAAATGTTGCCAGTTCGGGATCTTTTATGTTTTCGGATAGTACTTTAAAGCGTTCGCAACTTCTGGCTTCAATCATGGCAGAAAATAACAATCGATCACAGAGTGCGTCTTTTCGGCTTCCGTCTTTTTTCATAAATTTAAAAAGTTCATTTACGTAATGGTCTTTTCTTTCACGTCCTAAAGTTAACCCTTTGCTTTTTATTAAATTATGAACCAATTGGAGGTGATCTAATTCTTCTTTAGCTATAATTAACATTTCAGTTACTAGTTCTTCTAATTCAGAATTGTAAGTAACTAAACTTATCGCATTTGAGGCTGCTTTTTGTTCGCACCAAGCGTGATCGGTCAAAATTTCTTCGATGTTTGATTCGACTATGTTTACCCAACGTGGGTCTGTGGCTAATTTTAATCCTAACATGATTTGGAATTTATTTAATGCAAAATTAGTCTTTTCTTACTGATTTTTCTTCGAAATGATGGGATTGCCATCAAAATAGCATTATTTTGCAAATGAAATTATAACAATTATGAATCAAGTTCAAAAGCTTTTAATTATTGGTTTTGTTTGGCCCGAACCCAATTCATCGGCAGCAGGAGGAAGGATGATGCAATTGATTTCACTTTTCAAAGAGCAAGGTTTTAGCATTACGTTTGTGAGTCCAGCTCAAGATAGTGATTTCATGGTTGATTTAGAAAAATGCGGAGTTGATAAAAAATCAATTGAGTTAAATAATTCCAGTTTTGATGTCTTTATAAAAGAACTAAATCCAACTGTAGTTTTGTTTGATCGGTTTATGATGGAAGAACAATTTGGATGGCGTGTTGCCGAAAATTGCCCTGATGCATTACGATTGTTAGATACTGAAGATTTACATTGTTTGCGGTTAGCACGCCAGAAAGCATTCAAGGAAAAGCGTCCATTTAATACAACTGATTTGTTTCTTGAAGATGTTGCCAAACGGGAAATCGCAAGTATTTTACGCTGTGATCTTTCTTTGATGATTTCTGAATTTGAAATGGAATTATTAGAATCTGTATTTAAAATCGATAAAAATTTATTATATTATTTGCCCTTTTTATTGGAGCCAATCGATATTGTTGAGATTCACGAATTACCTTCTTTTGAAGAACGAAAAAACTTTATTTTTATCGGGAATTTTCTTCATGAACCCAATTGGAATGCAGTTCAATATTTAAAAGAAACGATTTGGGCTTTAATTAAAAAACAATTACCGGAAGCTATTTTACATATTTACGGAGCTTATCCGTCGCAAAAAGTATTACAATTACATAATAACAAAGAAGGTTTTTTAATTATGGGTCGAGCGATTGATGCACAAGACGTTGTAAAAAACTCCCGTGTTGTTTTAGCTCCTTTGCGTTTTGGTGCGGGTATAAAAGGAAAATTATTGGAAGCAATGCAATGTGGTACACCAAGTGTAACAACTTTTATTGGTAGTGAATCAATGCATGATGATTTACCTTGGAATGGGTTTGTTGTTGATAGTGTTGCAGATTTTACTGATGCGGCAGTACGATTGTGTCAAGACAAAACTATTTGGCTAAAAGCCCAACAAAATGGAATAACAATTATCAATCAACGGTATTTGAAAGAATTATTCAAGGATGATTTTGCAAAAAAAGTTAAGATGTTGCAATCCGATTTACAAAAACATCGTTTGACTAACTTTATGGGAGCTATGTTGCAACATCATACGTTGAACAGTACAAAGTATATGTCGCGTTGGATAGAAGTAAAGAATAAATAAAAAATCCCGTCAAGTTATAAACCAAGACGGGATTTGTATTTTAAAGACCAAGTTATTACGCAAGCATCGTAACTGGGTTTTCTATGAATTGTTTCAAGGTTTGCAAGAACTGTGCTCCGGTTGCACCGTCAATTGTTCTGTGATCGCAAGCTAAAGATAGCATCATGGTGTTTCCTACTACAATTTGACCATTTTTCACTACCGGTTTTTCTACAATAGCACCTACTGAAAGGATTGCAGAGTTCGGTTGGTTAATGATGGAGTTGAATTCGGTGATGCCAAACATTCCAAGATTAGAAACAGTAAAAGTACTTCCTTCCATTTCTGTAGGTAATAATTTTTTGTTTTTAGCTCTTCCTGCAAGATCTCTTACGTTTCCGCCAATCTGAGATAAACTCATAGCATCTGTAAATCGTAATACCGGAACCACTAGTCCGTCTTCAACAGCTACGGCAACTCCAATATTCACATGATGGTTGATGATGATAGCATCTTCTCTCCATTGAGAATTTATTTTTGGATGTTTTTTCAAAGCTAATGCGCAGGCTTTTATCACCATGTCGTTAAAAGATACTTTTGTATCTGGAACGCTGTTAATGATAGCTCTTGATTTCATTGCGTCATCCATAGTTACTTCTATTACTAAGTTGTAATGTGGCGCTGTAAATAAAGATTCTGCTAAACGTTTAGCAATGATTTTTCGCATTTGCGAATTCTTGATTTCTTCTGTAAAAACTTCTCCTGCTGGAACAAATGGTTTTGCTGCAGCAACAGTTTCTGTTTTTGCTGGTGCAGAAGTTGGAGCTGATACAATTTGCGGTGTAAAATTTTCAATATCGCTTTTTACAATACGTCCGTTTTCACCTGAACCTTTTACTTGTGTCAATTGAATTCCTTTATCACTTGCAATTTTCTTTGCTAATGGAGATGCTAAAATTCGTTGCCCGTCAGTTGATGCTTCTTGTACAATTGGTTCTGCTGTTTTTTCAGCTGGTACTGATTTTGCTTCTTCAGTTGCAACAGGATCTTGTGGAGTTCCTCCAGTTTTATAATTTTCAGCGATACCGCTAATGTCAGTTCCTTCAGGTCCAATGATGGCTAAAAGACTGTCAACAGGTGCAGTATTTCCTTCTTGAATTCCTATGTATAATAAAGTTCCTTCGTTGAAAGATTCAAATTCCATTGTTGCTTTGTCAGTTTCGATTTCAGCAAGAATGTCCCCTTCGGAAACTTTATCGCCTACTTTTTTTAACCAAGTCGCTACAGTTCCTTCCGTCATCGTATCACTCAAACGAGGCATAGTAACTACAATCACTCCTTTTGGTAAAGAAGCTGCAATTGCAGGAGTTGTAGTTGTTTCTTCTTTTTTAACTTCGGGAGCAGTTGCTGTTTCTGCAACGGCAGGTTTAGCCTCTTCAGTAGCAGCAGTTTTTCCTGCTATTAAAGCTGAAACATCTTCGCCTTCATTTCCTATGATTGCCAGTAAAGAATCTACTGGTGCAGTTTCTCCTTCTGGGATACCTATATATAAAAGAGTTCCTTCATTGAAAGACTCAAATTCCATCGTTGCTTTGTCAGTTTCAATTTCTGCAAGGATATCACCTTCACTGATTTTGTCACCTACTTTTTTTAGCCAAGTCGCTACTGTTCCTTCCGTCATCGTATCGCTCAAACGAGGCATTGTTATTATTGTTGCCATAATTGGTTTATAGTTTATGAGGTAAAAATGGATAGTTTTCTTGATCGTACACTACGTCGTATAATTGTTGAATTTCAGGATAAGGGGATTCTTCTGAGAATTTTACGCATTCTTCCACTAAATCTTTTACTCTTTGATCAATCACTTCAATCTCTTCTTCAGTAGCATATTTTTGATCTTTAATTACATCTAAAACTTGTGTAATTGGATCAATTTTTTTGTATTCTTCTACTTCTTCTTTCGAACGGTATAACTGTGCATCAGACATGGAGTGTCCTCTGTAACGATATGTTTTCATTTCAAGGAAAGTTGGTCCGTCACCACGACGTGCTCTGTCAATGGCTTCTGTCATTGCTTCAGCAACTTTTACCGGATTCATTCCATCAACTGGTCCGCAAGGCATTTCATATCCTAAACCTAGTTTCCAAATATCAGGATGATTTGCAGTTCTTTCTACAGAAGTTCCCATAGCGTAGCCGTTGTTTTCAACGATAAATACTACTGGAAGTTTCCATAACATGGCCATGTTAAAAGATTCGTGTAGAGAGCCTTGACGAGCGGCACCGTCACCAAAATAGGTCATAGTAACACCACCGGTTTCAAAATATTTATCTGCAAAAGCCAATCCGGCTCCCACTGGAATTTGTCCACCTACAATTCCGTGACCACCATAAAAACGGTGTTCTTTTGAGAAAATGTGCATAGAACCACCCATTCCTTTGGATGTTCCGGTAACTTTTCCCATTAGCTCAGCCATTACGCGTCTTGGATCAACACCCATTCCTATTGGTTGAACGTGATTTCTATAAGCGGTAATCATTTTGTCTTTTGTCAAGTCCATGGCGTGTAATGCACCTGCCAGAACGGCTTCTTGACCATTATATAAGTGTAGAAATCCTCTAACTTTTTGTTGTATGTATAATGCTGCAAGTTTGTCCTCAAACTTTCTCCAAAGTAGCATGTCTTCATACCACTTTAAATAAACTTCTTTTGTAACTTCTTTCATCTGAATTAATTCTTTTGCTAAAGTGTTATTGTATTATCAATTGGTACCATAACGCAAAATAGTTTCCTCCCACAAATTTGCGAATCGCAAAAATAAGACATTCCAGCTAAGAAGTAAAATTTATACGCTAGTTTTTGGCTTTTTTTTACAAGAAGTTTTTATCAAATAGGAAAGGAAGCAAGTTTTTTAGGGATGCCGATTTATAAATTGCACCTGTTTCTCCCATAAAATAGATTTCAATGGGGGTATCTTGTTTTATTTCATATTCTGCTATTGATTGTCTGCAGGAACCGCAAGGAGGAATAGGGGTAGTTGTTTTGTTCGTATCTGAAGCTGCCGTTATGGCCATTTTTAAAATTTTAGCATCAGGATAAATTGCTCCTGCTTGAAAAATAGCAACACGTTCAGCACAAAGACCGGAGGGATAAGCTGCATTTTCTTGGTTTGAACCCAATACAATCTTTCCGTTATCTAAAAGAATGGCAGTGCCTACCCGAAATTTTGAGTAGGGAGCATACGCTTTTTTCCTAATAGCTACGGCTTGCTCCATTAAGCTGTATATGTCATTTGGCAAATCTTCAAGGGAATCAAAAACAGAGAATTGTGTTGTAATGGTAATTTCTTTCATTCTTTTTACAGGAAAAAAAATCCAAATTTCAACGATATGAAATTTGGATTTGTAGTTTATATTTAAAAATTTACTTTAACTAATATTCGTCATACTTGTCACCAAAATTAAAAGTAAGTGAAAATCTAAGTGTATTTTCTAAAGGGTTTTTTACTTTCGATGCCGAGAATAAATAGGATACATCCACTTTTACGATATTATATTTAAATCCTGCTCCAAGCGAGAAAAATTCTCTGGCCCCTTTTTCTGGACTTTCATGAAAATATCCTAAACGCATAGCAAATGAATCTTGGTATAAATATTCAGCACCTACTGCATAAGTAAATTCTTTTAATTCTTCACTGAAACCATCAGGGGCATCTCCAAACGATTTAAACACGCCTGAAACCCATCCGATAGAGCGATAATCCTGTTGATTTTGTGCTCTTTCTTCGCTGGTTACCGTTCCGTCTCCATTTAAATCTGGGTTTTGTGGAGTTGGTACTAATAATTTATTGAATTCCAGATTTAAGGCTACTTTATTGAAATCATCTAATATGAAATCAAATCCAGTTCCTACTTTTAAATTGGCTGGTAGAAAATTGTTGCTAAATTCATCATTATCATAACTTATTTTTGGTCCTAAATTTTGAATATTAAATCCCGCTCTCCATCTTCCGTTAAAGTCGGTATAAGCTATTTCTTCTGATTGATAGAATCCTGCTATATCCACCGCAAATGAACTTGCGGGCGATGCATCGCCATTATCAGTTGCTACTTTTAGGCTGGAGTGAATATAGCGTCCCGCAACTGCCATTGAGAATCTTTCGCTTAATTTTAAGGAATAGGAGCCGTCTAAAGTAAATTCATTTGGAGAAACTATTCTTGGTACTTCATCAGGGTTTCCAGTTTCACGTAATTCAATTTCACCCAAACCAAAATAGCGTAAGCTTCCACCAAATGCACTTCGTTCGTTAAGCTTGTTGTAATAGGTCAATTGTCCTAATGAAATGTCATTTACCAAATCAGTAAGATAAGGAGTGTAACTCACTGAAAAGCCTTGTTTATCTATTGCAAAAGCATATTTTGCCGGGTTCCATTGTTGCGAAAAAGCATCTGCAGATGATGCAACACCTATATCAGCCATACCTGCAGCTCTCGCATCGGCAGATACTAATAAAAACGGAACTCCTGTAGTTATAACTCTATCTTGCGCCTTGGCAAGTGAAATAATAAATAAACAGATAAAAACCGATGTAATTTTTTTCATTATTGTAAGAATATTGATTAAACAAATATAGTATAATATTAAAGTATTACAAGTTTTTCAAACTTTTCAGTTTTTTTATTTGTCAAGTTTGATTTTACCGTAAGTTTATAAACATAAACACCTTTTCCTATTTTACTGCCAAAATCATCTTTGCCATCCCAAGTGATTTCTTTTGATAAAAATCCTTCGGTTAAAACAATTTGGTTTTTCGTCCAAACCACTTTACCGGTTATTGTCATAACTTGAACCTGAACGTCTAATGCTTCGTAAGGTCTGTTATGTGTAAACCAAAATTCAGTATAATTAACAAATGGGTTAGGGTAGTTCAATACGTGTGTTAATGTTAACGTTTCATCACCAACTACTATAAACTGAATCTCGGTACTAATGGGATTGTTATATACGTCCCAAGCTTTGAATGAAATAGTATGTAATCCTACCGATAAATTACGCAGCGGAAACCGAAGCGTTCCATTTGTGTAATCGTCTAATTTTGTTTGGTAATAATCATTTAAAATGTAAGGATTATTCACATCGCCATCTACTATTGCAACAATGTCATGACCAATTCCACTGGCTGTATTTATACCATTTTCATCTTCAAGAAAAGCAAGCAGGAAAGGCGATTCATTGGTTGTGCCTCCCGAAACAAAAGTTTCGTCATTCATATATAACTTAACTCTTGGACTAATATTGTCTGCAACTGCATTTTCATTAATTCCGCCCACTTTTATAGTAGTATTGTAGCCCGTTTGGTTTTCTAATATTTGATTTTTTTTTGCATAAAAACTGATTCTTCCATTGGCTAATGGAATTCTAATATCTCTTGGAACAACAAAGCTAAATTCAAATTTACCATTAGTAACTGATGCATTTCCTCTAAAAATTGTTTCGCCTAAAACATTGAAATTTATTGGTGTGCTAGTTCCATCATTATTAAATGTAGTTCTTGAAATGATTTTGTCAAAAATGGTTGTGGAGACTTCTCCATTATAATTTGTAAGCGGATTGTTGTTTTCGTCCGTAATTTCTCCGGTCAATTTAATCTTAGCTAATGATTTGAAATCATCAATAGGTTGAGAAATTGAAACGTCATTTACTTTGGTAAGACTTATTTTTGGTTTTGGTATGTCTAGCATTAATGCAGGGTCACCAATATAAAAAACTACATTAGTTGCTGAGTTTGGGTTGCTGTTTTTGGAAATTCTTAGTGCTTCCGCAATAGAAGTGTATGGGTTAGACCCAAAGGATAATAAGTTTTTAGAAAGTATGTCGTTGAAATTTTCGGCACTATATTGTCCTATTGATCGTGTTGTAGTAATCATTGCAATAGCTCC
The DNA here is from genome assembly GCF_007097265.1 of Flavobacterium gawalongense. Lineage (GTDB taxonomy): Bacteria > Bacteroidota > Bacteroidia > Flavobacteriales > Flavobacteriaceae > Flavobacterium > Flavobacterium gawalongense. Next base: position 15,594 of record NZ_VJZP01000032.1, read on the forward strand.
TCCCTTTGGATTCCAGTAGGTATATTCGCCTGCAGTTGGTCTGGAAGGATTGTCAAAACGGGAGAACTCGCAAGTGATAGTTATGAATAATGGATATTTGTATTGATTGCTTACCTTTTGACCATCTGATTTTTCCCAAATGCGTTCGCTGGATAGTCCATCTTCTCCACCATGCCCCAAATAATTAAATACTAAAGCTCCTTTTTCGAAAGCATTAAAAAAATCTGTTCCAGCCTTAGGGTACCTAAAGCCTCCTGCTGAAGCTTCTTGAACGTAGGAATCTAATATTATTTTATTGACATTCAAAAATGGTTTCTCAGAAGCTATGATATCAGCTAAATTATTTTGTCTGGTTTGCAGACTTGCGTCAGAAGATTTATCTGAATCATCAGAAATCAAGACGAAATTATTTCTCCAACTTCCATATGATTTTAAATCATGGTATTCTATAATTTTATTGGCCATTTCATCCGCTTGCTTCGTGTCGTTTACCAGCATTCTTCCCACTGCAATATCGATTCCTCCAAAATAAGAAATAATATTTCCTTCATTAGAATCCATTAATCCATAAAAATCATCAGAAGCAAAGGAAGCTTCACCTGATGTATTGCTCCTTAAAGAATGATAGATAGGAACAATGTTGCTGTTGTTGACTATTCGGTTTTTAAAATCATAAGAGGCATCCCCAAAAAGGTTGACATATTTTATTCTTTTCTCAGGTGTTGATGCGTTTTCATAGATGTATTTGACACAATTTCTTATGGCAGAGATGTCCTGTTTTCCTGATGAGAATTCTTGGTAAATAGATTCAAGAGAAATTACTTTTACATTCAGATTAGAATTTATACGATGAAAACCGGCTAATTTCTCCGCTTGTGTAGTTAAAAAATTCGGGGCTATAATTACATAATCAACATCTTGAAACTGACTTTGAGCATTTTTAAAAAGGGTTCCTTTTAAATTCTGATTGACAATTTTTGTTTTGCTGTCTTTTAAAGGAGTAAAATAGTCTGCTGGATCAATGGCAATGTATTTTCTGAGTTCGCCCAGATTTGCTTTAAAAGTGAATGAGCTTTGGTTTGAATTTTCGATTTTGGTTACATTATACAAATCGGTTACATCCCAAACTTGAGAAATGCCATTTGCATTAGAAATGGAATAACTTACAATACCTAGACTTGAATTTGATAAATCGTATTGAAAATGAAATTGCTTTCCGTAGCCTTGAAGTTTTCTTTTGGCGATAAGCCGAATATTATCTAAATATCCTTTTGAGCCCGGAACGCCATTGTTATTGTAGGTTAATTTTATTTTTACATTTTCAGAACCGTTAAAAGAGGTGTTGCTTGGTAAAAAACCCAAATTGAATTCAATGTCAGAATTGGAATTCAATGGCTGAAAAGAAATGTTCCCTATCTCCTGACCATTTGCCGCCACTTTGAAAGAAGTTGGTGTAAAAGCGGCGGAAGCAGTTGTTGTCATAATTTTTATTGGCGTTGTTGAATCGTAGTTTGGAAAATTAAACTCAAATTCCTGTTCCTGATTGATGTCAAATGATTCTCCAAACCATTGACGGCCAAGATGAGCGATATTTACAAGATCTAATTCATGGTATTGGTGGTCATCAAATGTATTTAATGTTACCGAGCTGTTTCCGCTAGGCTGCGTCATTTCTGGAATTCTTTTTCCGTCATCTCCATGAACTGTTATGTAATAATAGGATTTTGTATCGTATAGATTATTGAAGGTTTGACTTTCTTCGTTCCAAATATCAAGCCCTTCGGCATAAAATAAAATAGCATCGTCATTGTCGAAAACACCATCGCTTTCTCCAATAATTTGTATGGGGTTTTCGGTTATATCTTGAGGATAGTAAATGCTGTTTGATAACGGCAACATTTTACCGCCGTTGCCATAAATTTTTATTTTTTTTGGGTCGATACTACTCATGTTGAGGCCTAATTGCTGCAGAAAATTTTTAGAAATTTTATAGACGCCGGATTTTTCAATGTAAAATTGATACCAATCCCCGGAAGCTAAAATAGAATTATAAACAACGTTTGTGCTTTTATTGGATTGTGAGATTTTTGAAGAGCTACTTTTTATGTTATAAGAAAATGATTTGATTCGTTTGTATCCGAAGTCATCTTTTACAATTGGTGATAAGGAAAGAAAAGCTTGTCTGATATCTCTGGAGTTTGTAATTTTTAAGGAGGCATTCGGGGTTTTTGGTATGTTTTCCAAAGCTAATTCGCCAAGTTGAGAAGTTAGAATTGATTCGTATACAATATTCGAAATTTGTAAGTCATTTTCGTTAAAAGAAGCCGATTCTGATATGCTAAGCGTGTAGAATAGTGCTTTTTTTGAAACATCGTAATAATAGTTATTCCCAGAAAATTGTGGAACATTAATTTTGAAATCACCAAAAGATATTTCTTTCTTTTCTAACCATTCAAGGAGCATATCTCCTTTAATTTGAGCAAAAGAAACAAAAGGGATTAGGGATAAATAAACCAGAAGTATTTTTCTCATTATTTTTTTAAACGGGATAGATAGTGAATTATTATTAATAAGTAAAAATAAATCATTTAGTGTGATAGTAAATAATAAATATTATAAATTTGCGTTTTTATTGTATGATTTTCTGATAAAATTTAACTGATAAAATTTATTAAAAAAGGATGTTGCAGGTTAATGGTTAATTATTTATATTGCGGAACCTAAATTATTACCTACTAAAGAGTATGAAAGTAAACAAAATTATGACCTTACGATTGATGATATCTATGATATTGATTGTGGGTTTAGCGAGTTGTAGCAAAAAGTCTAGCTCAAAAAATGCATCGCGGGCTACTGGCTGGAATGTTGATGGTAAAAAAGCTTCAGGAGCCAAAAAGCAAATAGCTGGACCAGGTTTAGTTTTTGTTGAAGGCGGAACATTTACTATGGGTAAAGTTGAAGATGATGTTATGCATGATTGGAATAATACCCCAACACAGCAACATGTTCAGTCTTTTTATATGGACGAAACCGAAGTTACGAACTTTATGTATTTAGAGTATTTGGATTATTTGAAAAAAGTGTTTCCTCCAACTGAAGAAAATTACAAAAACATATATGAAGGTGCTTCGCCTGATACCTTGGTTTGGAGAAACAGATTGGGTTATAATGAAACAATGACCAATAATTATTTAAGACATCCGTCTTATGCAAATTATCCTGTTGTTGGGGTAAATTGGATTCAAGCGGTAGAGTTTAGCAAATGGAGAACTGACCGTGTTAATGAAGCCCTTTTAGAAAAAAATGGTTACCTTAAGAAAAATGCTAAAACTGAAGACGTAACAGCCGAAAGTTCTTTTAGTACTGAAACCTATTTGAATAGTCCAACATTAACTTATGGAGGTAATGAGGAGATTGTTTTAAAAGGAGGAAAAGGTGGTAAAAAAGCACCAAAAGCTGGAAAAGACGGTAAGGTTACGGAACCAAAAAATGTATATGCACAACGTTCTTCTGGAATTATACTTCCGGAATACAGACTTCCTACCGAAGCGGAATGGGAGTATGCAGCAGCAGCTGATGTTGGTCAAAGAGAATACAACATTTATAAAGGTCAGAAAAAATATCCTTGGTCAGGTAGTTATACTCGTTCAGGAAAAAGACAAAGCAAAGGGGATCAATTGGCCAATTTCAAACAAGGAAATGGAGATTATGGTGGGATAGCAGGTTGGTCTGATGATGGGGCTGATATTACCAATGAGGTTAAAAAATATCCTGCAAACGATTTTGGACTATATGATATGGCTGGAAATGTAGCCGAGTGGGTACAAGATGTTTACAGACCAATTATTGATAATGAATCGAATGATTTTAATTATTTTAGAGGAAATCAATATACTAAAAATAAAATTGGAGCAGACGGTAAAGTTGAAATCGTTACAAAGGAGAACATGAAATATGACACTTTAAGTAATGGTAGAATAATTGCCAGAAACTTTCCAGGTCAGATTGCTCAAGTTCCAGTTGATGAACAAGAGACTTATTTGAGACAAAATTTTGATAAAAGTGATAATATCAATTATAGAGATGGTGATAAACAATCTACCAGATATTATAACTTCGGATCTTCTGAATCAGATGGTGAAAAAGATAAAGAGGAAAAAATCATGTACAATTCACCTAAACACAATGTTACTACAGACAGTTTAGGAAAAATGGTAAGAAAGTACGATAAATCAAATAAAAGAACCACTTTGATAAATGATGAGGTAAGAGTTTATAAAGGTGGATCTTGGAGAGATAGAGCGTATTGGTTAGATCCAGCACAAAGAAGATATTTTCCTCAAGATATGGCTACTGATTATATTGGATTCAGATGTGCCATGTCAAGAGTTGGTCCAAAAGCAGATAAGGGAAAATCAGCCAGAAATTAATTTTATATAAAATAGCAATAAAAGCCCTTTGATTAGGGCTTTTATTTTTTAAATCATTTTTAAATGGATATCAATTACATTCATAGTTTATTTTTAAAATGTAAATCGGTTTCAATAGATACTCGTAAAATTGAACCAAACTCATTGTTTGTTGCCATAAAAGGAGAACGTTTTGATGCGAATGCATTTGCTCAAGAAGCATTAGAGAAAGGTGCTGCTTATGTTATTATTGATAATGGGGACTATTTTATTGATCAAAGAACCATTTTAGTTGAAGATAGTTTAGTAACGCTGCAAGAATTAGCAAAGTTCCATAGAGCGTATCTAAAATTGCCCATAATTGCGCTTACCGGAAGCAATGGGAAGACAACTACAAAAGAACTGATTAATGTTGTTCTTTCAAAAAAATATAGTACTAAAGCAACAATTGGTAATTTAAACAACCACATCGGAGTACCATTAACTTTACTTTCCTTTAATTCAGAAACTGAAATTGGAATTGTAGAAATGGGAGCAAATCATAAAAAAGAAATAGATTTTCTATGTGAATTAGCCAAACCGGATTATGGTTATATAACCAATTTTGGCAAAGCGCATTTAGAAGGTTTTGGCGGTGTAGCAGGTGTTATTGAAGCAAAAAGTGAAATGTATCAGTATCTTTCTGAAAATGATAAACTGGCTTTTATAAACTTAGAAGATCCTATTCAGGTTGAAAAAGCAAAAACATTGAAATCTTATTCTTTTGGTGTAAATAAAGAAAATGCAAATGTGAATATAACGGCTGTAAAGGCGAATCCATTTGTTGAAATAAATTATTCTAATCTTACTATAAAATCGCATTTAATTGGATTATACAACGCCAATAATATAAATGCGGCTCTTACTATAGGGAAATATTTTGGTGTGGATGACATTGCGATTAAAGAAGCATTAGAGAGTTATATTCCTGAAAATAATAGGTCACAACTTTTGTCAAAAGGAACAAATCAAATTATTCTGGATGCCTATAATGCTAATCCTAGCAGCATGACGGTTGCTATTGCCAATTTTATACAATTGGACAATACAAATAAGATTATGATATTGGGTGATATGTTTGAATTGGGTCAGGAAAGTCAACAAGAGCATAAAGCAATAGTAACAATGCTTTTAATGGAAGAAAAAGTGACTTGTAACTTTATTGGAACAGCATTTTATGCCAATAGAGTTGACAAAGACAATTTTTATTTTTATGATACATTTGAGGCTTTTGCAAGTCGTTTAAAAGAAACAAAAATTGAAAATAGTACTATTTTAATAAAGGGTTCAAGAGGAATGGCTTTGGAACGGACTTTAGATTTCTTGTAATAAGAACTTCTGTTTTTTTAAATTTAAAAGCCATCATTTTAATTTATGATGGCTTTTTTAGTTCAATTAAATACTCATTAAAAAGCCAATAAGATTTTCTTTTTTATTAAGTTCTAATTTTTTTCTTAACCGATAACGTGCTAGTTCAACTCCTCCACTTGAAATATTCATGATTTCGGCAATTTCTTTCGTTGACATATTCATCAGTAAATAGGTAGATAAATCCAATTCTCGGGGGGAAATTGTAGGGTACTTTTCTTTTAATCTTTTTAGAAAATCAAAATGGACATTTTTGATGTGTTTCTCTAAATCTTTCCAGCTTTTATCGGCACTTACTTCCTTTGTAATGCTTCTGTTTAGTTTTGTAAATTGAAATTTGGTCGATTCATCGAAGGATTCTACATTGATGTCTTTTAGTTTGTATATAATGCCGTTCAGAATTTTGTTTTTCTTTACTACTTGCAAAGAATTATTAACTAGCTCCTTGTCTTTTGCTAAAATCTTAATTTGAAGTTTGTCATTTTTTAACTTTTCAATCTCTTTTTCCAGTTCATATTGTTCCTGTCTGATTTTCGATTCTTTCTCCAGATAAAGCCTTCTTTGTTCAACGGTTTCGTAGTATTTGTTTTTTCTTATTTTTATTTTTATCCTGTTCCGGATAAAAAATATTGATACAACAGCAAGTAAAATATAAAATAAATACGCTAAAAAATGTCTGTACCATGGGGGGGAAACTGTAAATGGAACAAAAGCTTCTTCTGACTGAATTCCATAGCTGTTTCTCACTTTTAATTTCATTTTATAGTTGCCTTCTCTTAAATAGGTATATTCTTTAATTGAAATTGTTGACCAATTACTCCATCGATCATCAAAGCCTTCTAATTTATACGAGAATTCAACATTTTCAAGATTTTCATATGTTGGGGATGAAAATGTAAATTTTACATGATTTGCAGTATACGGAATTAAATATTTTTCAGCGATTTTTTTCTCATTTCCAAAGATTATTGTGTCGCCGGGAAACGAAAAACTTCGAATAAAAACTTTTGGTTTAGTTACGATGTTGTTTAGTAATTGGGAATCATAATGTGCTAATCCGTCTGTTAGTCCTATAAATATGTTTTGCGGGTTAATCGTATTGACAGAAAGATAATTGGTAACTAAATTACCCGTCAAGTTTGAAAATGGGGCAACAATGTTTGTATAACTGCCATCGCTATTTTTTATCAATTCGCCTAATGATTCATTAAAAACATACCAGAGATTTCCATTGGCATCTTCGGTTAGTGTGTTGATTTTGGGAATGTTTTTAAATACAGAACTCATTTTTATATCTTCATAAAATAAGTCTTGCTCTTTTGAATATTTGTAAAAATGATTGTTTGTTTGAAAGTAAATATTGTTATTTATTTTTTGAATGCTTCCAAACCCTTTTTCGGTAGCTGATAAGTTCTGTATAATTTTTATGGATTTAAATTTTTTTAAATCATCAAATAATACCATTTGATACAAGAATTCGTCTTTTTTTAGCCATAAATAGTCGTTGTCTAGTTCGATAAATATTGAGGATTTATCAAAACCCGCAATTTGATTTTTGAATTCTAAACCATTAGATGTCTTTTCGAATATTGCAAACCCATTGTAATTTGATCCTATAACAAAATTGGGGTGGTTGGGGATTGTTTTGAATCCAAAATAGCCGTTTTTATCTAATACTTTTATTGTCTTGCCTCCTTTGATCACTAATGCTCCTATGTTATTTGCGCAAATCAATTCGTTGTTAATTACTTGGATATTCCATGCTTGGGCAGTTGTGCCTTCAACAAGAGCAAAGGCGTCTTCTTTAAATGTTCCGTTCCATGAATGATAAAATACACCTTGATTTGTAGCAACATATAAATTGCCGTCATGTATTACTGATGCATATACAGTACTAATGTCATAACTGAATCCAAAATAGGTAAATGGAGAGCTTTCGTTAATAAATGCGATTCCGTTATCTAGGCCAAGCCAAAGATTGTTTTTATTGTCAACAAAAGAGGCAAGTACAGTATTGTTTTGGAGCCCTTTTTTTCGGTTGATGTGTTGGGTTATTTTACCATTAAGGTCTGAAATAATGATGCCATTTAAAACAGAGTTTAGTACTATAAATTTGTCTTTAATAACAACACCCCCAAGCGAACTGTTTTTTTTAATGAAAATATCGGCTTCGGTATTCCAAGGCGTTATTTTTTCATTACTATATATAAAAAGGCCTTTTTCTAAAGTTGCTATAAGAAGTTTATCGTTAGGCATTTTAAACATCGCCCAAACTTCGGTGTTGTTTAATGCAGTTGTGCCTTTTAAAGGGTACAGTCGTCCGTTTTTGAATTCTAATAACCCAGCTTCGGTATCCTGAAAATAAAGAGTGTTGTTTATTTGAAATGAAAATTGAAATCGTTTTGGGGCTTGGAGTATTTTAAGTTTATTGTTTTTAAATATATATGCTCTGGCAAAAGATTGAAAAATTACTTCGCCTTTAATAATATGAATCTTCCAAACAAAATCTAGCTCTTTGTTGTTTTTTGATTTAATTAATCTAGATAAGGAAGTGTATTTCAGCTTGCCTTTTGAATCGGCTTTGAAATAGCCTAATTCTTTATAACCTCCAACATATATTTTACCAGATTCATCAACCTTTACACAACGAGCTGATGTGTAATTAGGAAGGGCGTACTTAGTCCATGAGGAGCCGTCAAATTGATAAAGACCATTGTTGTTCGCAAAGTATAGATTTCCATTTTTATCCTGATCAATACTCCAGTTTTGAGTTCCTCCTTTATAATCAGTTCTTTTGTAATTTCGGATGTCAGGGACTCCAATATTTTTTACCTGTCCAAACAGTATTGTTGATAACAAAAACAAAAAAACTAGAATATGGAATTTTGTAGTTCTCATAATTAAATTTTAAATGTAATGACTTGGTTGTTATTTGAAAGAGCCTTTTCTTCTATAAAACAAGCGTTTAACGGTATGTTGTTTTGGGCTAAATCCATATTAATAGCTAAAATAACCGTTTTTTAATAAATGTAGTGTTAGTTTTTTAATTTAACTTTTTAATAACAATTAAAATTAATAATTAAAATATTGATATACAATTATTTAAATAATTTTTGATGTGTTTTTGTTTGGTTATAAAAAAGCATTTGATGTGTTTTTGTAATGAAAAATTAATACGGATATAGAAAAAATAGCTATAATATTGCGGGAAATTACTAATTAATTAACCAAAATTTTTAGAAATATGAAATTTACAAAATTGTTTATTTTTTGTTTTTTATCTATTCTATTCTCAGTTTACGGGCAAGCGCAAGATGTTACTGTAAGCGGAAAAGTTTATGACGAAAACGGACTGCCCATTCCAGGAGTATCCATTTTAATTAAAGGAACTTCCAAAGCCACGGCTTCGGATTTTGATGGGAATTATCAAATAAAGGCCACGCCAAAAGGGACTTTAGAGTTTAGTTATTTAGGTTACAATACTACTCAGGAATCTATTAACGGAAGAAATCGAATTGATGTAAAACTGAATCCTTCAACTGAATCCTTACAGGAAGTTGTTGTGGTAGGTTATGGTACTCAAAAGAAAAGTGTTGTTACCGGAGCAATATCCAGTGTAAGGGCTAAAGATCTTGAAAAAGTTCCTAATGGTCGGATCGAGCAAGCCTTACAGGGTAGGGTTTCTGGTGTTACCATTGCTGCCAGTTCTGGTCAGCCTGGTGCTTCATCAACAATACGTATAAGAGGGGTGACTACTTTTGGCGAAGGGGGTAATGATCCTCTTTGGGTTGTAGATGGTGTTGTTGTCGATGCAGGGGGAATAGGATTTCTTAATCAGTCTGATATTGAATCAATCGAAGTGCTGAAAGATGCCGCATCTGCTGCGATTTACGGAACACGTGCTGCTACAGGTGTTATTTTGGTTACAACCAAAAAAGGAAAATCCGGAAAGATTTCTGTAAACTACAATGGGTTTACAGGAATTTCATCACCAGAGAAGACTTTAAATCTACTAAACGCTACGCAATATGGTGCTTTATTAAATGAAAAATCAGTTGCTGCCGGCGGACCTGTCATCTTTCCTAATTTATCTGCTTTGGGTGTTGGGACTGATTGGCAAAAAGCAATTTTTAATACGAGTGCTTTTCGTTATTCTCATGAGTTAAGTATCAGTGGAGGCAGCGATGTTTCTAATTTTTATGCTTCTTTTGGGATTCAGGATCAGGAAGGAATTGTTTCTACTGAAATTTCAAACTATACTAAAAAGAATTTTCGTTTAAACTCTACGCACAAATTATCTAAAGTATTCACTTTCGGACAAACTTTTGGATTTTCCAGACAAAAAACAATTGGTATCGGTAATACGAACAGTGAATTTGGCGGGCCATTGAGCTCTGCAATCAACTTGGATCCAACTACTCCTTTGATAGAAACAGATCCAGTAAAAGCTAATAGTGCTCCATATAGTACAAATCCTGTGATCCGAGATGCAAATGGAAGTCCTTATGGAATTTCCAGCTTAGTTGGTCAGGAGATGACTAATCCTTTGGCGTATGCCAAAACAAGACTAGGGGGGTATGGTACTTCTGACGATTTAGTTGGGAATGCCTATTTGGAAGCGGCAATAACTAAACATATCAAAGTGAGATCAACTCTTGGAGCAAAATTATCTTCTTGGGGAGGTCAGGGTTTTACCCCTGTTTTTTATTTAAGTGCCACTTCAAATGTGCTTAAAAATAGTTACAGTAAAAGTGAAAACAAAAGTTTTGCATGGAATATTGAAAATATTGTAACCTATGCGAATCAATTTGGAAACCATAACTTAACGGTGTTATTAGGTCAAGGTTCCTACGTGGATAATATAGGCGGAGGTTCTGGATCTACCATGTTTGGATTGCCTATTACAGATTATCGTGATGCCTCTTTCAATTTTGATATTCCACAATCAGACAGAAGCAGCAGTACATACGATTTGACAGAACATAAATTGACTTCGTTATTTGCACGTGTGAATTACGATTTTAAAGAAAAGTATCTGTTTACAGGAATTATTCGTCGTGATGGTTCAAGTCGTTTTGGAGCCAATAATAAATTTGGTGTATTTCCATCGTTTAATTTAGGATGGGTACTAACCAAAGAAGATTTTTGGAAAGAAAGCAATGTACTTAATACTTTGAAAATCAGAGGAGGATATGGAGTTGTAGGAAATGATGCAATTCCAAATTTCAGATACCTTTCCTTAGTTGAAGGAGGTTACAATTATTCTTTTGGAAACACAGGAGCAATAACTACCGGCTATGCTAACCTTACACTTGATAATCCCGATTTGCAATGGGAGGAAACATCTCAGACGAATATTGGTTTTGAATCAAAATTTTTCAACGCGATAAACCTTACGGTAGATTTATACAAGAAATCAACCTCTGGTATCTTGCGTTCCATAAATATACCGGGTTATGTTGGTGTTGCTTCAAATCCTACAGGAAACGTAGCGGATATGGATAATAAAGGTATTGAGGTTGAATTAGGGTATAAAAAGAAATTTGGGGAAGTAAATTTCTCTGTTAATGGAAACGTTGCTTATTTAGAAAACAAAGTTACTTATGTAGCTTCTGATTCAAATTATATTGCAGGGGATGCTTCTTTTCAGTCGATGGGGCCAGTGACAAGAACACAAGTTGGACAGTCCTATAACTCATTCTACGGATTTAAAACAGCAGGAATTTTTCAAAATGAGGCCGAAATAGCTGCTTACACGAATGCTTCAGGCGGGTTAATCCAACCAAGTGCTCGTCCGGGAGATTTCCGTTGGGTTGATACTGATGGAAATGGTTCAATAGGAGATGATGACAAACAATTCTTGGGAAGTAATATTCCAAAATACACTTTTGGACTGACTTTGAATTTCGACTATAAAAACTTCGATTTTATGGCATTTGCTCAAGGTGCGGCAGGAAATAAAATTTTCCAAGGTTTGCGCAGGTTAGATGTTGGAAATGCTAACTATCAAACTATTGCTTTAAGCCGTTGGACAGGTGAAGGAACTTCAAATGATTATCCGAGACTTACAAATAACGATGCCAATGGTAACTTTGGTAAGATGTCAGATTTTTATCTTGAAGACGGGAATTATCTTAGACTAAAATTAGTTCAATTTGGATATTCATTGCCAAGTGATGCGATTAGTAAAATTGGAGCCAGTAAAGTGCGTTTTTATATAACGGCTGAGAATTTATTGACTCTTACTAAATATACAGGATATGACCCTGAAATTGGTGGAGGTGTATTTGGGATAGACAAAGGGATTTACCCACAAGCAAGAACATTTATGTTTGGAGCCAATTTACAATTTTAATAAAATCAAGAATTATGAAAACGATGAAATTTAAATATTTATTTATAGCAGTAGCACTGGTTTCCTTAGGTTCTTGTTCTGAGGAGTTTGTTAATGTTACACCAAAAGGTTCTTTTCTTTCAGATAACTATTATGCTAACGAAGAACAAGCAACGGCAGCTCTGGTTGGAGTATATGATCCAATTAGAAAAAATTCAGGCGGTTTTGAAAATATAATCTCCATGATGAACGCAGGTTCGGATGACTTCTATGCTGGTGGTGGTGGTTCTACAGATGGAGCAGGAATTCAAGCTTTCTCTACACACACACTTACTTCAACAAATGTAGCGGGAAGTTTTTGGAACGATCATTACCAAGGAATTTTCAGAGCAAATACTTTGTTGTTAAAATTACCGGATGTTGCTATGCCGGATAATCTAAAAGCCAGATTTGCTGCAGAGTCAAAAGCGTTACGTGCTATATATTATTTCAATTTGGTACGAATGTTTAAAAACGTTCCATTGCTATTGGATCCTTTAACAGCGACTAATATGTATGATGTTGAGCAGGCAGCTCCTGAAGCAGTTTACGCTCAAATTGAAAAAGATTTATTAGAAGCAATAAATGTTTTGCCAACAACCGTTCCAGCTGCCACAGAATCTGGGCGTCTTACAAGAGGTGCCGCTCAAGCAATGCTCGGGAAAGTATATTTGTATGAAGGCAAAAAAACGGAAGCTGCTGCTGTTTTGGCTCAGGTAAATGGTACACCAGGCGCAACAAATCAATACGGCAATAAATTGTTGTCTAACTTTAATGATTTATGGGTTGTTGCCAATAAATTTAATACAGAGTCAATTATAGAAGTGTCACACACAAGTGCTGGTAATTCTGATTGGTGGTTTTGGGGTTCAGGTAGAGACGAAGGAAATTCATTAAATGTTATGGTAGGTCCTAGAAGTTATTCGAGACCATCAGGCTCTACCGCTCCGGACTTACCTTCAGGATGGAGTTTCAATGTTATTACACAAGATTTATATGATGCCATTAAATTAGATCCAAGATTTGGAGCAACAGTATTTGACCTTAAAGCCTTAAAAGCGGCAGGTCAGGCAGATTATATTGGTGGATATCAAGATACAGGATATTTCTTGAATAAATTTCTTCCAAGAAAAACGGATGTTCGAACTGGTGGTGGAGCAGCAGAGTTAAATTACAAACAGAATACGTATGTGATTAGGCTTGCTGACACCTATTTAATGGAAGCTGAAGCATTAGGTTCAGGAGCAAGAGCGCAAGCATTGCTTGATGCGGTAAGAGCAAGAGTTGGTTTGCCATCTGTCCCGGTTACACTTGCAGCTATTAAAAACGAAAGAAGAATGGAACTTGCTGGCGAAGGACATAGATTCTTTGATTTAGTAAGATGGGGTGATGCCGCTACTAAATTAGCAAACAGAGGTTTTGTAGCAGGTAAAGATGAAGTTTTTCCTATACCAACCAGAGAGCTTCAAGGGACCAAATTGAAACAAAACCCAGGGTATAATTAATAAAAGATAAAATTATGAAAAAGATAAATAGGGGATTTTTAGATAAAATTGCAATAATAGTAATTTCACTAATTCTATTTTCAGGTTGTCAAACTGAAGACATAGGTGATGGGAATGGTCTTAGTACAGATGGGTTAAATTCTGAGTTCACAATAACTCAAGGGTCTAATGCGAATACTTTTAATTTAACGTCTAACCCAAATCCAACGGATTTTGTGTTTCATTATTGGAATGTTGATGATGGTGCTGGTTCGGCTGCGGGAACTGCTAATGAATCTTTGTTCTTGCCAGATGTTGGGACCTATACTATTACACATAATGTTTTTGGTAAGGGCGGCAGTGGACCAGCTCCAGCAGTTAAGACTATTACTGTTACCACACCAGATCTTATTTCAGGAAATTTAGTTCAAGGGGGTAAATTAGACACGGCTTCAGATATAAGCAAATGGACAGTTTTAAACATAAGTGCATCAGGAACCTCTTGGGCTTTTGCAAATGGTAAAACAACAGTTACAGGTGGCGGTTGGAATCAGCAAGGATTCTATCAGGCTATTAGTGTAGTTTCTGGTAGAACATATAAAGTTGATATGGTGTGCTCTTCTACAAGTGGTGTGTCAAACACATGGTTTGAAGTTTTTGTATCTCCAATAATTCCAACACAAAACAGCGATTATTCTGCCGGAGGAAAAATACGTTCGATAAATACTTGGGCAGGTTGTGGTGCATCTGCATTTTCTGGAAAAATATCAAGCGTTGGATGTGGTGGTGCAGATAATGTTGGGACTTATACCGCTACTGCTACAGGAACAGTTTATTTGGTTATTAAATGTGGTGGTGAAAATCTTAAAGATGGAATCTCCGTTGATAATATTGAGTTAAGAGGAATATAAATAAGCTTAATTTAAGCTTCTATAATTTTATAGAAGCTTAAATTTTTTAAATCTTGACATGAAAAATAACCATGAAAGTATTCATAAATTTTACTGCTTTGGTTGGGATTTTTTTATTGCTTTCTTGCAGTAGTATTGATCGCAATAGCGGGGAGGGGACAGTGACAAAACCTTCGAATTTTTTGATTTCAGCAGCGATTGTTGGTGGAAACGCACAAAACCCAAACGGCAATGGGAGCGGAACAGTAAATTTTAGCATCAGTGCAACTAATGCGACTTCCTATAAAATTTTACTTGGTAACGGTGAAACCAAAGAGCTGACAAATGGAAATTTTACTTACACCTATACAACATCGGGTACAAACACCTATGTTATATATGTGTCTGCATACAATTCAGGACAGTTTGTTTCTTCGACTCTTTCATTAACAGTTTTCGTAGGGTCTTCTTTAGTTTGGTCAGATGAATTTAACGTTGACGGAGCACCTGATAGTGCAAAATGGGGTTGTGATTTAGGTTCTGGAGGTTGGGGAAATAACGAATCCCAATATTACACGAACAGGCCAGAAAATGTAATTGTTCAAGATGGTTTGTTAAAAATTAAAACGCTAAAAGAAAGTTTTAGTGGAAGCAATTATACTTCGGCTAGAATTCTTACAAAAGATAAATTTTCTTTCAAATACGGAAGAGTAGAAATTAACGCAAAACTGCCTGCTGGTGGTGGAACATGGCCTGCTTTATGGATGTTAGGAAGTAATATAAGTTCTGCCGGTTGGCCTGCTTGTGGAGAAATTGATATTATGGAACACGTTGGTAACAGCCTTAATAAAGTTCATGGTTCCTTACATTCTCCGGGGCGCTCAGGAAATACACCAGACACCAGTACTGTTATGGTTCCTGATGCTACAACAGAGTTTCATATTTATGCCGTAGATTGGTCAGCTACGTCAATTAAGTTTTACGTTGATAATCAGTTATTTTATACTTTTACAAATACAGCTAGTTTTCCTTTTAATCAGGATTTTTTCCTGATTATAAACTGTGCGATGGGTGGTAATTTTGGAGGAACGATCAATCCTGGTTTTACTTCTTCGACTTTTGAGATAGATTATGTTAGAGTTTATAATTAATGTGTTTTTGTTTAGTTAGGTCTTCATTAAGGGCTTCTATTTGTAAGTTGGATAGAAGCTCTAATGAAGAATATTAATTTAAAAATAAAATAATGAAGCAGTCAAAAAAAATAATTAGTTCGATAATTTTAATCCTAATGGCCATGTTTTCTAATGCTCAGTCATTAAAAGTGATGACTTATAATATTCGCTTAGATGTTGCAAGTGATGGAGAAAATGATTGGAGCCACCGCAAAGATTATTTCGCCTCTCAAGTTCAATTTTACGAACCAGATATTTTTGGAGTACAAGAAGCAAGGCCCAATCAGGTTATTGATATTGTAACTTCACTTTTGCAATATAATAATGTAGGCATTGGAAGAGACGGAATAGGACAAGGGGAATCGTCTACTATTTTTTATAAAAAAGAAAGATTTAGAGTGAAAGAAAGCAATACGTTCTGGCTTTCTGAAACTCCATATATCATTTCCAAAGGATGGGATGCTGCTTACAACAGAGTTTGTACCTATGCACTTTTCAGAGATTTGAAAACAAAAAAAATGTTTTGGGTTTTTAATACACATTTGGATCACATTGGTGTCGAAGCCAGAACCAAAGGGATACAGCTTATTCTTTCGAAAATAAAGGAACTAAATACTAAAAATTATCCCGTAATTTTCATGGGAGATTTAAATTCAGAACCCGATGAAGAAAGAATAATTGCACTTAAAAAAGTGATGGATGATACGAGAGAAGTTTCACAAGAGAAGGCTTTTGGGCCTTCAGGAACTTTCAACAATTTTAAACACAACGAACCCGTAACCAAATTGATAGATTATATTTTTATTTCGAAGAATAGTATTTTTAAAGTAAAAAAATATGCCATTTTGAGTGATTCAAAAGATTTGAGATACCCATCAGATCACTTGCCGGTCTATGTTGAAATAAACTTTAAATAAAAATTTGAATTATATAAAATATACCATGAAAATTTTCATCTTACTAACCTTGTCAGTCATGCTGTCAAAATGTTCTCCGTCTGGCGATACGGTTAATCCAACCCCAACTCCAGTTCCGCCGGTAGTTACAAATGAAATGGATTTTTGGTTGACAAAAGGGAATCAGAGTGTAACACTTCAAAAACAAACATCAATTTTAGCATTTGGTACTGCCTATAATAATTACTCCAATATTGAGGTTGATGATTCCAAAACATTTCAAACTATTGATGGTTTTGGATATACCTTAACGGGAGGAAGTACGCAGGTTATTAATCAATTAAATGCCAAAAAGAGACAAGAATTATTAAAAGAATTGTTTGGTGCCAATGATAATTCAATTGCTATCAGTTATCTAAGAATAAGTATTGGTGCTTCAGATTTGAATGCAACGCTATTTACTTATAATGATTTGCCCAGCGGTCAAACAGACGTGAATCTGGACAATTTTAGTTTAGCTCCTGATAAAAATGATTTGATTCCAATGCTAAAAGAGATCGTGGCCATCAATCCAAATATTAAAATCATGGCAACTCCATGGTCACCACCAGTTTGGATGAAAGACAATAATGGTTTCGTAGGAGGAAGTTTGAAACCGGAGTATTACGGAGTTTATGCTCAATATTTTGTGAAATACATCCAGACAATGAAAGCCGAAGGGATTACTATTGATGCCATTACGCCTCAAAATGAACCTTTACATCCGGGTAATAATCCAAGTATGTTGATGATTGCATTGCATCAGGCCGATTTTATAAAAAATCATTTAGGTCCCGCTTTCAAAGCTGCAAATTTGACAACAAAAATTGTGGCGTACGACCATAATTGCAACAAACCGGAATATCCTATTGCAGTGCTGAATGATCCTGCAGCGAATCCTTATGTTGACGGTTCTGCATTTCATTTGTATGAAGGGGATATAAGCGCTTTATCTACAGTTCACAATGCTTTCCCAAATAAAAACA
This sequence comes from Flavobacterium gawalongense, assembly GCF_007097265.1. Lineage (GTDB taxonomy): Bacteria > Bacteroidota > Bacteroidia > Flavobacteriales > Flavobacteriaceae > Flavobacterium > Flavobacterium gawalongense. Next base: position 33,250 of record NZ_VJZP01000032.1, read on the forward strand.
TCTATTTTACGGAGCAATACACGTCTTCTACAGGAACTTTTGATGGCGATTTGAAATGGCATGTCAAAAATATAATTATTGGTTCCATGAGAAATTGGAGTAAAACAGCATTGGAATGGAACTTAGCAAATAATGCTTTTTTTGGACCAAACACTCCAGGCGGTTGTACTACTTGCAAAGGAGCACTAACCATAAATAGCAGTGATAGTTTTACCAGAAATGTAGGGTATTATATCATTGCGCATGCCTCTAAATTTGTTCCTGCAGGTTCAGTTAGAATTGCGAGTAACCATAGTGGCAATTTAAACAATGTGGCTTTTAAAACGCCTAGTGGGAAAAAAGTTTTAATTGTTGAAAATGATGGAAACACATCCGAAATTTTTAACATTAAATACAATGGGAATTGGGTTACAACTTCATTAGAGGCGGGTTCGGTAGGAACCTATATCTGGTAAAATAATATCTATACATAATACTTACATCATGAAAAAAATAACAACAATAGCCCTTTTAGCAGTGACTTTTTTGGCTTTTTCGCAGCAAAAAAATAAAACGAAACTACTGTCTTTTTCTACAAAAGACAAAACAGTTACCGTTTACACTACAGCAGAAAATACTAAATTAAGATTAACACAAACGGATAAATTGGGTTTTGGAACTTCAAAACAACCGTTGGAAACGGAGATTTCTGTTTTTGTAGAACCTAAAAAAACGTTCCAAACCTTTATGGGAATTGGCGGAGCAATAACAGATGCCAGTGCTGAGGTTTTTGCAAAATTGACAAAAGACAAGCAACAAGAACTTATTAATGCCTACTATGATAAAGAAAAAGGAATAGGCTATTCATTGCTAAGAACAACCATTCATAGTTCTGATTTTAGTAGTGGAAGTTATACCTATATCGAAGAAGGGGATAAAAATTTGAAGACTTTCAACATTGACCACGACAGGCAATATCGCATTCCAATGCTCAAAGAAGCCATAAAAACAGCTGGCGGGAAATTATTACTTTATGTTTCGCCATGGAGTCCTCCCGCTTTCATGAAAAGCAATGGCAGCATGCTAAAAGGAGGAACTTTACTTCCGGAATATTACCAAACGTGGGCGAATTATTACACGAAATTTATCAAAGCCTATGAAAAAGAGGGAATGCCAATTTGGGGATTGACTGTTCAAAACGAACCTATGGCAACTCAAACTTGGGAATCTTGCGTTTTTACCGCTGAAGCCGAGAGAGATTTCTTGAAAAAATTCCTTGGACCAACAATGAAAAAAGAAGGTTTGGGAGATAAAAAAATTGTGGTTTGGGATCACAATCGTGATTTGATGAATCAGAGAGCAAATGTTATCTTCTCAGATCCGGAAGCTTCAAAATATGCTTGGGGAATGGGATTTCATTGGTACGAAACTTGGGCAGGTGGAACACAAATGTTTGATAATGTTCGAAAAGTTCACGAGGCTTATCCATCTAAAAACTTATTGTTTACCGAAGGATGTATAGAAAAATTTGATACTAAAAAATACCAATTCTGGGCAAACGGCGAACGATATGGAATTTCTATGATTAATGATTTCAATAATGGAACGGTGGGTTGGACGGATTGGAACATCCTTTTAGACCAAAACGGAGGCCCGAATCACGTAGGGAATTTTTGTTTCGCACCAATCCATGCAGATACCAATTCGGGAGAATTAATCTATACACCGAGCTATTATTATATTGGACATTTCTCGAAATTTATTCGTCCTGATGCCAAAAGAGTCAGTACAGCTGTGAGCAGAAGTAGTTTGTTAAGTACTTCATTCCTGAATACAGACGGGAAAATGGTCACTGTGGTGATGAACCAGTCTGATAAGGAGGTAACGTATAATTTAATCATTGCTTCAGAGAAAACGGTTGTTGTAATTCCGGCTCACGGGATCCAATCTTTGGTTTATTAAATTATAAACGGGTTGGTTTTAAAAATATAAAGTATGAAAAAAATAGTTTTAATAGTCTTTATTTCTTTTTCAGTTGCCTCGTTCGGACAAGGTTTTTTACATAGAAATGGACAAGAAATTGTCGATGGAAATGGAAAAAACATTGTATTACGCGGTTTGGGGTTGGGTGGATGGATGGATGGTTCAGGAAGGCTATATGCTTCAAACAAGTGAATTTGCAGGTTCCCAACATGTAATTAAGCAGAAGATAACGGATTTAATTGGTGCTAAAAACACAGAAGAATTTTATGATGCTTATAAAGCAAACGGAATAACAAAGAGAGATGTCGATTCATTGGCGGCTTGGGGTTTTAACTCCGTTCGACTGCCGATGCATTACAACTTGTATACACTGCCCATTGAGCAAGAAACAGTTTCAGGCCAGAATACTTGGTTGGAAGAAGGTTTCAAAATGACAGATGATTTATTGAAATGGTGTGCTGCCAATAAAATATACCTGATTTTAGATTTACATGCAGCTCCCGGAGGTCAGGGAAAAGATGCCAATATATCCGATTATGATGCTACAAAACTATCGCTTTGGGAAAGTACCGCAAATCAGGATAAAATGGTCGCGCTTTGGGAAAAGTTGGCTTTGCGTTACAAAGATAATCCTTGGATTGGAGCCTATGATATCATCAATGAGCCCAATTGGAATTTTACGGGAACGAATCAAAATGGTTGTGACGAAACTTCGAATGCGCCTTTAAGAGCTTTACAAGTTAGAGTTACAAAAGCAATAAGAGCTATCGATACGAATCACTTAATTTTTATCGAAGGCAATTGTTGGGGGAATAATTACAATGGCATGTTTCCGCTTTGGGATGAAAATATGGCGTTGAGTTTTCACAAATACTGGAACGATAATGATGTGGCTTCCATACAAAACATGTTGAATTTCAGAACCCAATATAATGTGCCGATTTGGCTGGGTGAAAGTGGTGAAAATTCTAATGTATGGTTTAAGGAAGCAATCTCTTTGGTAGAATCCAATACTATAGGTTGGGCTTTTTGGCCAATGAAAAAAATTGAAAATTTAGCTGGAGTTACTTCGGTTACAAAAACACCGGAATACGAGCAATTATTAGAGTATTGGAAAAACGGAGGGAAAAAGCCAACAGTAGCTTTTGCAAAAAAAGCGTTAATACAAATTGCCCGAAACTTCAAAATGGAAAAGCTAACCATCAGATACGATGTTATTGATGCCATGTTCCGACAAATCCAGACAACTGATGCTAAAAAATACAAAAACCATCCACTGCCAGGGAAAGTATTCGCAACAGAATATGATTTAGGACAAAATGGATATGCTTATTTTGATAAAGATGTCGCCAATTATGATGGGACTAAATTTACCAAGTGGAACAAAGGGGGAGTCATGAGAAATGACGGCGTCGACATTGAATCTTGTAATGATAAAAGTACTAATGGTTTTCATGTTGCGTTTATTGGAGATGGCGAATGGTTGCAATACACATTTGATTTAAATACAGAGCACACATTTGATGTTGCTATTCGGTATTCCAGTGATGTAGCTGGAGGGAAGCTTTTCCTTAAAGATGAAAACGGGCAACTTTCTGAAACCATTACAATTCCTTCTTCTGGAGGAATAAATAATTGGCAAACGGTGACTTTGAAAAATGTGGTTTTAAAAAGAGGAACCAATACAATCAAAGTCTATTTCGAAAAAGGGAATTTCAATTTGAACTTTTTAGAATTTAAAAAACCAAGCGGGTTAAAAAAATAAAAGAATGTTTCCTAATTTTTCGATTATGAAATAAATGAATTTGATTTAAAAAAAACAGTATTTAGAAATGAAAAAAATAGTAACTACAGCACTTTTATTGACCTGCTTTATTGGGTTTTCTCAACAAAAAACGATTGACCAAAAAGTGGATGCTTTGCTAAAGCAAATGACACTCGAAGAGAAAATTGGTCAACTCAATCAATATACTGGAGATAATGCTGCGACTGGACCAATAACCATAAATCCGAATAAACAATCTGAGATTAAAGCAGGTTTAATCGGTTCTATGTTGAATGTTTTGGGAACACAACACACGAGACAATACCAAGAATTAGCCATGCAATCCCGATTAAAAATCCCTCTGTTATTTGGTCAGGATGTCATTCATGGATACAAAACTACTTTTCCAATTCCATTGGCGGAAGCCGCAAGTTGGGATTTAGATGCTATGGAGCTTTCGGCAAGAATTGCCGCAACAGAAGCGGCCGCCAGTGGAATCCATTGGACCTTTGCGCCAATGGTCGATATTGCGCGTGATCCGCGTTGGGGAAGAGTGATGGAAGGCGCAGGAGAAGATACGTATTTAGGTTCAAAAATCGCTTACGCCAGAGTGAAAGGTTTTCAAGGGAAATTGGGTGATGTCAATTCCGTAATGGCTTGCGTGAAACATTTTGCTGCTTATGGAGCTGCAATTGGCGGGAGAGATTATAACTCGGTTGATATGAGCGAAAGAATGCTTTGGGAAACCTATTTGCCACCTTTCAAAGCAGCTTTGGATGCGGGAGCCGCAACGTTTATGAATTCGTTTAATGACCTTAACGGAATTCCGGCAACAGGGAATAAATATTTGCAAAGAGACATTCTAAAAGGAAAATGGAATTTTCAAGGTTTTGTCGTTTCCGATTGGGGTTCAATAGGGGAAATGATCAATCACGGATATGTAAAAGACAGTAAAGAAGCTGCATTAGCTGCTATAACCGCAGGAAGTGATATGGACATGGAAAGCAATGCGTACAGATATAATTTGGCACAATTAGTAAAAGAGAAAAGGGTTCCAATTGCGCTAATTGATGATGCCGTAAAAAGAATTTTACGCAAGAAATTTGAATTGGGATTATTCGAAGATCCATATAAATACTCAAATCCAGAAAGAGAACAAAAAGAATTGAACAATCCGGAACATAGAAAGGTAGCAAGAGAAATTACGGCAAAAAGTATCGTATTGTTGAAGAATGAAAAAAATATTTTACCGCTTTCAAAACAAACGAAGACAATTGCTTTTATAGGTCCTTTGGTTAAAGAACGCAAGCAAAATATGGGTTTTTGGTCAGTGGAATTGCCAGAAGTAGATTATGACAAACAAGTTATTTCACAATGGGAAGGTTTACAGAATAAAGTAGGGAATACAGCCAAATTGCTTTACGCCAAAGGGTGCGAAATTGAAGGGGATAACAAAGATGGTTTTGCCGAAGCAATAGCTGTTGCCAATCAGGCTGATGTTGTGATTTTAAGTATCGGCGAAAGAAGAGATATGAGCGGTGAAGCTAAAAGTCGCAGTAATCTTCGTTTACCGGGAGTTCAGGAAGAACTGATAAAAGCGATTCAAGCGACTGGAAAGCCGGTTGTGGTTTTGATTAACGCAGGAAGACCTCTTATTTTTAATTGGACTGCTGACAATGTCCCTGCAATTTTGTATACCTGGTGGTTGGGAAGCGAGGCAGGAAATGCTATTGCCGATGTTTTGTTTGGCGATTACAATCCTTCAGGGAAATTGCCACTATCTTTCCCAAGGGAAGAAGGTCAGATTCCTATTTACTACAATCATTTTAATACGGGAAGACCAGCTAAAAATGAGACGGAATCCAATTATGTTTCGGCTTATACAGATTTAAAAAACAGTCCTAAATTTCCTTTTGGATACGGTTTAAGTTATACGACTTTCGAATATTCAAATTTGAAATTATCTAATAATAAAATTAAAAGTACTGAAACGGTTGCCGTTTCATTAAATATAACCAATTCAGGAAAAGTGGCTGGAGAAGAAGTGGTTCAGTTGTACTTAAGAGATAAAGTTGGATCAGTAGTCAGACCAATTATTGAACTAAAAGATTTTCAAAAAATAAAATTGAATGCAGGGGAAACTAAAACGGTCAAATTCACTATAGACAAAGAAAAATTGTCTTTTTATAACGCAGCATTACAATGGATTGCAGAACCTGGTGATTTTGATTTAATGATTGGTTCGTCTTCTGCGGATATTCGTTTGAAAGACACTTTTGAATTGGTCAAATAATAATTGTAGGGTAGAGAATAGCTGTTTAAACAGTTTTTGAAATAGACTTTAATCTATTTTTTATTTTAAAGTCTTTGATTTTTATGTAAATAGAAAGAATACCTTTTGTGTTTTAACAAATGTATGAGCTTATTAACTCAAAATTAATATATTTGATGCGGTATTTTTTTAATATAGTATGCTCACTAGTATGTTGAAATTGATGTAAGTATAAATGAAAAAGTATTGACTCTAAATCAATTTTCCTTAAGAACTTGTAGTTATAGTATTAAATTTAGGAAAACAAATTTGAAAAAGAGGGAATTTAAATGAGAGGTTACCTTATAAAAGGCAACCTCTTTTAAATTCTGTTTCAATACTTTTTTAACAACAATTAATTAACAATTTTTAAAATGGTTTTTTAATTATGATTTGCAGCTTTTAAAATATCTTGCAAATTTTCTTCAGTAAATTTCCCTCCTGATAATAAAAGAAATTTATTTATTGGCATATCTGCTAACATGGCTTCTAAGAATGAAGCTGCTTTTTTCTCGTCTTCAGTTTCTGCTTTTTTATTATCTCCTGTGAAACTTTGAACAAGTTGTGCATATATTACAGCACTGTTTGGTGCGTTTTTGAATTCTTTGAATAATGATTCATGCGTAAGAACAACTTTTGCAGTTTTTGTAGACTGAATATCAATAGTTTGTTGTAAAGGTAAATTACGAGAAGAACCTCCAACACGGATGTCAAATTTTCCTGATTTTATAGCCCAATCATGAGATTTTGAATTGAAATAAGCAAAATCACGTGAGGTTAAATGGAAAGTAACTGTTTTTTCTTCTCCTGGTAATAAAGCCACTTTTTCAAAATGTTTCAGTTCATTTTCTGGTCTTGCCACTTCACTTTCTTGTTCGTGAACATATAATTCTGCAACTTCTTTACCAGCTACTTTACCAGTATTTTTTACTTTTACTGAGATTGCAATGTCATCAGAATCTTTTGCTGCCGTAGTATTGGCTTTAATATCAGAATAAGAAAAAGTCGTGTAACTCAAACCGAATCCAAAAGGAAAGTTAGGTTCGATTTTCTTTTTGTCATAATAACGGTATCCAATAAAAATACCTTCGCCATAATTTGCATTTCCGTCTTTTGAAGGAAAATCCATAGCTGTTGGAGTATCCTCTAAGCGCATTGGAAAAGTTTCAGATAGTTTTCCGGAAGGATTTACTTTTCCAGTCAATACATCAGCAATTGCACCACCACCGGCTTGACCACCAAGATAGGCTTCAACAATGGCAGTAACGTCATTTTTCCAAGGCATCGATACAGGCGCACCATTCAACAATACTACTATTATGTTTTTGTTTACTTCGGATACTGCCGAAATCAACTTGTTGTGACCAGCAGGCAGGTCCATATTATTTCTGTCGTAACCTTCGGATTCATAACTGTCTGGCAATCCTGCGAAAACAATTACCAATTCTGAATTTTTTGCATTTTGTACTGCTTCAGCAATTTTAACTTCATCAGTTTCTCCTTCTGTATTATAACCTGTTGAGAAACTAAATTGGGTTCCTTTTGCTATTTTTTTCAATTCATCAAGTGAATTTAGAATTTGTGTAGGACGTACTTGTGAACTTCCTGCTCCTTGATAGCGAGGTGTTTTTGCAAAATTACCAACGATAGCTATTTTTTTCAATGAAGATTTCAGCGGTAAAATTGCATTGTCATTTTTTAATAAAACAATACATTCACCACTCACTTGTCTTGCAAGGTCATTGTGTTTTTGTTTGTCAACAATAACTCCCTTTTTATGGCTGTCTTTTGCTTTTAAGGTTACTGCAAGTAAATCCGTTACGATTTGATCTAATCTGGCTTCTGATAAAGTTCCTTTTTTTACTGCTTCAACAATTTTTTTATCATTAAAACCACCACTAGCTGGCATTTCTAAATGCAATCCGGCATCTACTCCTAAAGCTCTTTCGTTTACCGCACCCCAATCAGAAACAACAAATCCTTTGAAACCCCATTTTTCTTTTAGAATTTGATTTAACAAATAAGGGTTTTCAGAAGCATATACTCCGTTTACTTTATTATAAGAACACATCACGGTCCATGGTTGCGCCTCTTTTACTGCCATTTCGAATGCAGGAAAATAGATTTCATTTAAGGTACGTTCGTTTACATTTGAACTATTGGACATACGTTCCGCTTCCTGGCTGTTTGCAGCAAAGTGTTTCATTGAAGTTCCTACACCTTGGCTTTGAACTCCATTAATAAAACTTGTTGCAATTTTTCCCGCTAAAATAGGATCTTCAGAAAAATATTCGAAATTTCTTCCGCCAAGAGGAGAGCGTTTCATATTTACTCCCGGTCCTAACAATATTTGAACATCGTTAGCTTGAGATTCGATTCCTAATGCTTCACCCATTTTTTGAGCTAGTGCAGGATTCCAAGAAGAGGCAAGCGCTGATGCGGTTGGAAAGCAAGTAGCAGGAACACTGTTGGTAAAATCAAAACCTTCCGCTTTACGTAAACCATGAGGTCCGTCGGTCATAAAAATGGAAGGGATTCCAAGTTTTGCAATGGCTTTTGTTGACCATGCTGTTTCTCCTGAACACAGAGAAGCTTTTTCTTCCAATGTCATTTTTGCAACTAATTTTGTTGCTTTTTCTCTATAATCTACGTTTTGGGCATAGGATTGAGCTGACAGAGTAACCCCAATTAGTAGTAAAATAAATTTTTTCATAAATCTTTAATTTGGTTGTTTTTTGGTAATTATATTTTTGTTTAAAACAAATGTGTTATTTTGACGCAATGTACATGTTTTTTTTATATGGTATACATTTAGTAAAAAAATATAACATTATTTTTTAGGGATGTGTTTTTTTTACTGTTTATAAATAAGAATATTTAATTTTTTTGTGATTAACAGGATGTTTTGTTTTTCTATGGATAAGAAAATTTTTTTAAAAAAAATATTGTCAAGTAGAGAAGACATAATTAATTTTGTATCTTGAATTTTCGGTTCATTTCCTTGAAAAAATAGAGTAAATTGCAAGGAAATAATTTTAGTAACTTATCTTAATACAAGTATAGAAATCGTATGTTAAAAAACGTTTTAGATAACAAGGAAGACTATCAGCCAAGTTTATCAATAGATTGTGTGATTTTCGGATTTCATGATAATCAGCTCAAAGTATTATTAATAAAAACAAAACACAGCCATGAATGGGCTTTGCCAGGCGGTTTTGTGCCTGTTGATGAAGATATCGATGATGCAGCGGTTAGCGTGTTGTATGGCAGAACAGGGTTAAAGGGAATTTTCCTGAGACAATTTGCTACATTTGGAGCCGTTAAAAGAAATAGCATTGATTTTAGTAACAGAGTTTTAAACTTTTACGGAATACCTTTAGATGAAGGTAAGTGGTATACGAATCGTTTTGTAACGGTTGGTTACTATGCTTTAGTCGATTTTTTACAAGCAGTTCCTCAACCGGAAGGTAAAAATGAAATTGTGGAGTGGATTGACCATCATGCAGTGCCGGATTTGATTTTAGACCACAAGAAAATTTTGGACAAAGCATTAGAAACACTTCGTATGGAATTGAATTTAATGCCGGTAGGATATAGTTTACTCCCTGAAAAATTTACCATTCCTGAACTACAAAAACTATATGAAACTATTTTGGGCAGAAAACTAGATCGCAGAAATTTTCTTCGCAAAATAACTGCCATTGGAATACTTACAAAACTCGATGAAAAGAAAAGTAATGTCGCCCATAAAGCACCTAACTTATATAGTTTCGATAAAGAGAAATATGAAGAAGTCGTAAGGAATGGATTGACGCAGGGTTGGTAATTTTTTCGCATTCCATGATTGATTGCGTAAGAACTATATAAAGGGGAACGAAAAGTATTCGTAAAGCCAATTTTAAAGAATAATAAAAGCATAAAGGCTATCTGAAAAGATAGCCTTTATGCTAAAAATAATAATGGAATAACGCATCTGTTATTTTTGTAATAAATTAGGTTCTTAATGTAATTTTTTTTCGGGATACATTTTTTTATTATATTTAAAATCATTTTATCTTTGGAAGTGGGACTCTATATTATTTTAAGATAAATAATGATAAATAAGTAAATTTTTATAAAAATATGCAACAGGCTGAAAAGTTATCAAAATTAAATATCTTCTTGGAAGATGTGAAAATTAAAGACAAGAATTTCCATTTAAGATTGGGGGCAAATTTTCCAATTATCAGTGACTTATTTCAAAAATTATATTCCGATAGTCCTTATAAGGAGGAGACGTTTGAATTATTGTTGAAGTCTTTGGTTAAGAATTTTGAAGAACGTTCTCCTTTGCAAAAGAAGCGAGATATGACACGTGTTTCTAATCCAAACTGGTATTGCAGCGAGAAAATCGTAGGGATGATGTTGTATGTGGATCTTTTTAATACTGATTTTAATGGGCTGAAAGAGAAAATTCCTTACTTCAGAGATTTGGGAATTAATACAGTGCATTTGATGCCTTTTTTGGATGTGCCGGAATTTGAAAACGATGGAGGTTATGCGGTCCGCAATTATCGTGAAGTGAATCCTAAATTTGGAACGATGAAGGATTTTGAAGCTTTGGTACATGAGTTTCAAAAAAACGACATGAATTTGATTATGGATTTTGTCCTCAATCATTGTGCTGATCAGCATCAATGGGCTGTTGAGGCTCGTAAAGGACATCCTAAATACAAAGATTTTTTCTATTTTTTTCCAGACAGGAATTTGCCGAATGCTTATGAACGGACAATGATCGAGATTTTCCCGGATACTTCGCCTGGAAATTTCACTTATTTGCCAGAGAGCGATCAATGGGTGATGACTTTGTTTTATGGCTATCAATGGGATTTGAATTATAAAAACCCAATGGTTTTAGTGGAAATGATAGACACCATGTTATTCTGGTCCAATAAAGGAATAGATATTTTTCGTTTAGATGCTGTAGCTTTCATGTGGAAGGAAATAGGAAAGTTTAATCAAAATCTGCCTGAAGTTCATCTTTTATTACAACTTTTTAAATTATGTGGTCAAATTGTAGCTCCGGGTGTGGCCTATATTGCTGAAGCGATTGTGGCTCCTGAAGAAATTATAAAATATTTTGGTGAAGGATTGTTTCAAGGAGATGAATGCGACATTGCTTATAATGCCAGTTTTATGGCGTTGAGTTGGGAAGCTTTGGCTACACGGAATACCAATTTGCTTAAAAAATCAATCAAAGCAGTTCCTAAGAAACCAAGAAATACAACATGGATAAATTATGCTCGTTGTCATGATGACATAGGATTGGGATTTGATGACAAATTAGTTGCTGAACTTGGATTAGATAGTTTGCAGCATCGCTTGTATATTTTAAAACATTATTGTGACGGTTTTAATGGCAGTTTTGCACTTGGACAGCGTTTTATGATTGAACATGAAACGGGTAATGCCCGCCTTTCAGGTTCTATGGCGGCATTGTGTGGGTTGGAAAAAGCATTGAAGGAAAACAACGAGAGAGAAATTAAACTGGGTATAAAACAAATCAATTTACAGCATGCTATCATTTTGTCTTTAGGGGGTTTGCCAATGATTTATAGCGGAGATGAGGTTGCCTTGCCAAATAATTATGAGTACTTAAATGATGAAAGTAAAAAGTATGATAACCGTTGGTTGCATCGTTCAAAAATGAATTGGAGTTTGGTTGAAAACATAGAAAATTCTCCATCAGCACAAGCTCAGGTCTATAAACAATTAAAAAAATTAATAAAAATTCGGAAACAAACACCTGCTTTTGCGGATAATAATGATTTAGAATTTATTGATTATGAAAATACTCATTTGTTAGTATATAAAAAAACAAATAACAAGGATACCATTTATGTTATTGTAAATTTCTCAGAATTTGATACTGTTTTTGAAAGAAGTTTGTTCGCTGATTTTAGTGGAGATAAATTATATAATTTACTAACGGAAACGGACATTATCATTCACGAAAAAAACTTTATAAGTGCTTATGATGTATTATGGCTTAGAAAATAATAGTAATGTGAAAAAGTTGTCCGTTTTCATGAAATTTGAAAATTAAATAAAGATTAAAATATATAAATTAGTTCCTTATGGATGATAATAAAACCTTTAGCTCGAGTGCTATTTCAACAGAACAAAATAATGTTCCAATACACCATTCGGTTATTTTTATATTTAAAGACGGAATGACAGCGCTTGAAAAACAAGATTTTTTTGATGCTGTCAGTAAATTAACCACAATTAATGGAGTTGAAAAATTTGAAATACTAAAGCAGACGAGTGTCAAAAACAAATTTGAGTACGGTATATTGATGGAGTTTAAAAACAATGAGGCATATCAATATTATAACAACCATCCTGATCATGTTGCTTTTGTTCAAAATATTTGGTTAAAACAGGTGGAAGACTTTTTAGAAATAGATTATGAAGCAATGGGCTAATCAGGAATCGATCCTAAAAGGAAAACTATAAAGCATAAAAAAACTCCATTATTTCTAATGGAGTTTTTTGTGGGCGATGAGGGGTTCGAACCCCCGACCCCCTCGGTGTAAACGAGGTGCTCTGAACCAGCTGAGCTAATCGCCCTAATACAATTTAGATTTTTTTCATTTCCTTATTGCGAGTGCAAATATAAGCTTGTTTTTCGCTTATCCAAAATATTTTTAAATAAATTTCAATATTTTTTAAGAGTAAAATTATATTTGATTGGTATTTAATTTATTAGGTTTAATAAAATTCTCAAATAAACTCCGTTTGCTCGTGATAAGACAGAGTTTATTTGAGAAATCAGAATTTATTTGGATAAAGAAGGAACATTGGTGTAGATGAAGTCACCATGCATGCCAGTAAACGTCTTGTTGAATCCATCAAAAAACACTTTTCGGTCTTCTTCTTTTGGCCAAGCTGTTTTTATTAATTCATTTTGTTTATCGCTAGATTTTTCTAAATCGGCCAATGAATCATAATAATAGGCTTCAAGGAAATCCCTGCTGTCAGCTCCCCATGCATGGCGGTGAGGGTAATGTCCTTTTATATAAGGATTATTCATGGTAATTTTTTCATTGAATTCTTTTAGGCCTTTGCCTTGACCATTCATTGACATTTGTGATTTTCGCACATAAACGACCATAGGTTCTTTAGTAGTAGGCTTGAATTCTTTGGTGCCGGTAACAGAGGAGTAAATTTCGTCGGAATGTACAGGAGAATAATAACTGTTGTATTTTTCAAAAAAAGCAGTTCTGGCTTTTTCATCAGGCCAGCCTTTTTTAACTGGTTCATTAGTAGCTTCGCCTGATTTTTCTATGTCTTCCCAGGTTTTAAAAGCTGAAACGAGTAAAATTTCGGAACTGTTTTCTGTGTAATAATGATTAAGAATTTCGGAACCAATTATTAAATCATTCTTACTGGTAACTTTGTCAAAGTATTCTTGTTCAGTTTGCTTCCAGTCTTTTCCGTCGGAATCTAAATTCCTATGCATAATCGTCACTGTAATAAATATAGGTTTCGGGGCTTCTTGAGCAAAAATGCCAATGCTTAACAAGAATGTTAAAATTAACATTCTTTGAGGTAGGTATTTAATTTCATATCTTTAAAGTCTTATAAAACATAGGAAAAATGGAAATATTCAAAGGTCAAAAC
>NZ_VJZP01000033.1 GCF_007097265.1 Flavobacterium gawalongense
ATTCACTCCTCTAAAAATATTTCTATCTGCCATCAGGCAAAAATAATAAATTGCGACCTAAACGCCTATACCTATAAATTTTATTAAACAAATGATATTCAGTTAATTAATACTTGAAGATTATTTTAAGGTGGGTAAATAAGTAAGTGAATAATATTTCACAACTAATTAATAAACAATCATTTAAAGTAACCAAACATTTAATTGGTGGGTAGATAAAGTAGGTAGATGAAATCTTTACCTTTTGACACAAGATAAACCCCATAATTTGAGGTTTATCTTGCAACGATTGGTAATTGAATTTAGAATTCATTTGTCCCAATTATAGAAAATATTTGAGACATCTTTCGGTAAATTAAAAACTATTCTATAATCACGAACGCAAAAAATACTCATCTTACATACTGTTTATTTATATAAAACCTATATATTTGTTCATATTTTTACTTTGTTCACGAATAATGAACGTAAATAAATAATGAACATAAGGAGTTTTTACAATGAATGAAATAGATATTTTAAATAATGCGATTCATAATTTAGAGAAAAATGTTCCAATAAATTGGGACTGGAAAACTATTGATTATAATAAGGATAAAGAAGTTGATGGAGAATTAAGCATTATTGTAAACAATCAAAAAAAAATGTTTTTTGTTGATATAAAAAAAGATGTTAAAAATCATCAATTATTTAATATTCTTAATTATAAAAATAAATTCATCAATTTTTTATTGGTGGCAGAAAAATTATATCCAAAAGTTAAACAAGAACTTCGAGAAAATCGAGTAAATTATCTTGAGGGTAACGGGAATGTATATATTAATACGGATAATTTATTTCTATATATCGATACGAATGAAGTTACTAAAACCCAAAAGGAAAAAGGAAATAGAGCATTTACTAAAACGGGATTAAAAGTAATTTTTCATTTTCTATTAAAACCAAAATTAATCAATCAAACGCAACGAGAAATTGCAGAAGTAACTAATGTCGCATTGGGTAACATTCCTTTAATTATAAATGGGTTACTGGAAACTAATTTAATAGTAAGACTAAACAAAAATGAATTTGTAATCAATAATTATGAAGAATTACTAAACAAATGGATTGCAGAATTTGAACAAACTTTAAAACCTACTCTTTTTAAACAACGATTTAGATTTCAAAACAGAAATCAAGATTGGAGAACATTACAATTAAATATCGATAAAACAGTTTGGGGTGGCGAACCTGCTGGGGATATAATAACCAACCATTTGCGTCCAGAAAAATTTACTCTTTATACAAAAGAAACAACAAAAGAACTGATAATAAATTATAAACTGTTGCCAGATGACGAAGGAGAAATAGCGGTTTACGATATGTTTTGGAATAATGATTATGATACAAATACGGCACCAAAAGAATTAGTCTATACCGATTTAATGATTACTGATGACAAAAGATGTAAAGAAACTGCAAAATTAATTTTCAATGAATATATCGAACCAAACCTATAAAGAACTAGCCATACCATACTTCAAAGAAGTTTTTGATTGTATTGATGAAGTAATGATTAAACTAAATGTGCCTTATTATTTAATCGGGGCAAGTGCAGTAGCCTTAAACCTTTTAAGAGACGGTATTAAACCAAGTAGAGGTACAAAAGATATCGATTTTGCAATAATGATTTCCTCTATTCAAGAATTCGAATCAATTGTTGAAGAACTTGTTAAATTTGGTTTTAACAAAGTGCAAGCACCTTGGACACTTTACCATCCCAAATTTAATACTGTCATTGATTTATTGCCATTTGGTGAAATTGAAGAAAAATTCACTGTAAATTTCAATCAACGGAACACCTATTTACACGTATTAGGACTTACTGAAGTGTTGCAAGAACCAGAAATTATTAAGATAGAAGAAAAGTCTGTGCAAATTCCATCATTACCAGGAATGGTTATTTTAAAACTCATTGCTTGGAGCGATAGACCGGAAGATCGTGGTAATGATTTATATGACATTTTAAGAATTATAGAACATTATTTTGACTTAAATTTTGATGAAATAGTAGAACACCATTTTGATACTTTTCCGGATGACGATAAACTAGACCAGTTTAAAATTGCAGCAAGGGTATTAGGACGAAAAGCCAGTAAATTTTTAAGCGTTTCCAAAGCAATAAACGATAGAATCCTAAAAACTATAAATGAAAATGTTGTGAATGTCGAGAAGTCAGCAATCGCAAAACAATGGATTAGAGATAAAGATTGGGATTTAAAATATGCAGTTGAAATACTGGAGGAGTTAAAAAAAGGATTGACAGAAATAAAATAACTTTTAAATTTTTATAATAGCTGATAAATGAATTATAGAAATCAAGAAAATATTTTAGAAATCCAAGTCAAATTTAATTGACTAATTGAAAGATTATTGTATAATAATTTAAATAAACAAATTTCCTAAATAATTTAACTATGTGGAATGATAATGAAACGCATCAAGACTTAATTGATTTTAAATATTTAACAGACTCAGTTAATTTAATTATTAATAATGACAACCTAATACCATCAACAATAGGAATATATGGTGATTGGGGGAGTGGAAAATCAAGCTTAATGAAAATGATAGAACTCGAAAACACTAAACCAGATAATTTGATTATTAAATTTAATGGTTGGTTATTTGAGGGTTATGAAGATGCAAAAATTGCCTTACTCACAACTTTGATAGATGAAATCATTAAAAGTAGAACTTGGGATGAAAAAGCAAAAAAATATCTTTCAAGATTAGTTAAAAGAATTAAATGGCTAAAAGTAATAACAAAAGTGGGATCTATAGGTGTTAATACTTATATGGCAAACCAAACTAATTTTGATTTCACTAAAGTAGCAACTGATATATCAGCATTAGAAATAGATGATTACATAAAGGAGGTTGTGGACGAAAATCAATCTATGATTGATAAAGGCATCAGAGAATTTCATAAAGATTTCGAAAGTTTATTAAAGGAGACCAAACTTAAAAGGGTAATAGTTTTAATTGATGATTTAGACAGATGTAACCCAGATACGATTATATCTACCCTTGAAGCAATCAAACTATTTTTGTTTGTAGAAAAAAGTGTTTTTATAATTTCTGCTGACGAAAGATTAATAAATTATGCAGTTAAAAAAAGATTTCCCGAATTACCCTCAACTGACTATGATGTAAGTAAAGATTACATTGAAAAACTAATTCATTTTCCAATTAGAATTCCTTCTTTAAGCGAGGCAGAATACGAAGCATATATTAATTTATTATTTGCTCAATTACATCTTAATCCTGATGAATTTGAAAAATTAAGGAATAAAGTATTTACACAATCAATAGATGTAGATTTATCCGTTTGTAAATTAAGTAATGAAAATATTCAAAATATATTACCAAATGTTAGCGAACATATGAAAAAAGATTTCATACTTTCAAAACAAATTAATCCCATATTAGTGTCCGTTTTAAGCGGGAATCCAAGACAATGTAAACGCTTTTTGAATATGATGATGTTACGATTGAATATGTCAATTTCAAAAGGTGTTACTCTAAAAAAGAATGTTTTAGCAAAATTAATGCTTTTAGAATATTTCAAAACAGAATCTTTTAATAAACTAGTTAAAGCTTCTTATGAAGTAGAGGACAATATACTTTTACTTTTGGAGAATTCGACCAAACAAACTCCAAAATCATTTGAGAGTTGGAATTCTGATCCTTGGTTAAAAAAATGGATGTATATTGAACCTAAATTAGGTGAAGAAAATTTAAAATTATATTTCTATTTTACCAAAAGTAAAAATAATATTGAGTTTAATACAAATAAAAGGCTTTCAGAGGAAGCTAAAACAATTTTAAAAAATCTATTTGAAAGCGATTTAGTTTCTAAAGATGCCATTAGACAAAGTTCCCAGTTAAGTAATGTTGATAAAAATGCAATTTTTTCAGAATTAACTAATAAATTGATTACTGAAGAGGATTTATCTAAAAGAAGCAACTTAAATAAAATATTGGTTCTTTTCGTAAAACAAAACGATATTCTAATTTCAGAATATTGTGCATTTATGGAAAACATATCTGAAAGTATATTGATGCCTTCAAATGTACCCAACTTATTATCAATAACAAAGAATACTAATCATCAAGCATATGGAGTTACAATTTTAGAGAAATGGTCAAAATCTTCAAATACTACCTTGGCAACTGCTTCAAAAAACAAACTTAAATAAGTATGGGAACTTCAAAAGCAAATATAGGACCAGTAGGATATTCTAATCCAATCCAAGAATGGAATAATGATTCAGTTGGTGAATCAAGTGTCAACAATATTAATGATGAAGAAACAGGATCTGAACAAGAAGAAGACGACAAAGGAAATGAAGAACAAACTAGCACAAAATGGGGTGATGTAAAAAGAAGTTTTTCAGCTTTTACAAAGAATCCAACTAAAACAAACTATAAAAAATTTACTTCTAATTATAGAAAAGCATCTGGGGGCAACAAAAAGCTAACTAAATCATCCATTGGCGGAAGAAAAGGAGCTGTAATCTTATTAGATTTTTTCACTAATATACTAAATGATGGTTTTGAACAGACTTTAGAAAAATATAATATTGGAAGTTTAAAAGATTTAAAGGTTGAAGGAGCAATTAATAAAATTTCTGAACTATTTTCGAGTATAGATGGCACTGATGAGGGTAGTTCGGCTTCTGGGGCAGTAATTGAAACAATAAACAAACTTTATAATGATTATGCTGATAATCCTGAACTAATTAATAATCTTGAAATTGATACAATATCTGATTATTTAGAATTTTATATTACAACATATATTTTTGAAAGAATTTCAGTTGAAGTAACTAAATCATTAGAAAATGGTAACTTATCTGTAAAACAAGTAAATGATGTTGAAAGTCAATTAAAATCATTCATTGAAGCTGAAGTTAGTTTAAATTTTTCTCAAGTTAATTTCTCAACAATAGATATCAAAGCAAAAAATGAAATAATTAACCAAATATTTGATGAAGCTTATTCATTAATTTAATTATGAAAGTAACTGTAATCCTTAAAGAAAACAATAGAGACTTATTTTCACTGGCAGAAGAAAATACGTTTTATTTAGATTCAATTTTTACTGATCCAAAAACTTCTAAACTAAAGAACTCAATAGTAGAACACGATATTTATTCTTTTTTGACAAAAAAAAAGGATTTTAAATTATGTCCAAATGATTTAATAGGTGATTTTTCAAACATTGCAATTGCTGTCTATGCTATTGACCAAACGTGCAATAGGGCTAAATTTGGATATTATGGTTGGAGTAGATATATTAATTTACACATACCTGTTTATAATTGCAAAAAATGGAATGATGTCAAAGAAGAATTAGAAAACACATTGTCTTTTTTAAGTGGTGATAAATGGATATTAAATTTTAGAGAATGTTTAGAACCCTTTCCAAATTTTCTAACATCAGCATTTAGTCCAAAAAAAGTTTGTCTATTTTCTGGCGGTATGGATTCATTTATTGGTATTTGTGATTTAATTAGTAAAAATGATAGTTTAGCAACAGTGTCTCATCATAAAGGGGGAAATTCAGGAGAATTGTCATTACAAAAAAAAATCACGACACAGTTGAGTGAAAATAATAAAACAAAAAACATTCTTCCATATAATTTTTATGTTCAAGGAAAAAAGAATGATATTCTTACGGGTGAAAAAACACAAAGAGCAAGATCAATATTGTTTTTAGCATTAGCATCATTAGTTGCAAATACTTCAAGTAAAACAACTTCAATTGTAATACCTGAAAATGGTTTAATCTCATTAAATTTACCATTGACTCCAGCTCGTGGCGGAAGTCATAGTACAAAAACTACCCACCCTAAATTCATATCTTCTTTAAATACAATATTTAAAAAGATTGGTATTAAAAATATGATTGAAAATCCTTATCGATTCTTAACAAAAGGTGAAATGCTGACTAAAGTAAATTCTAATAAATTTGTAATAGAAAATATTAATTCAACATTATCTTGTTCGAAGCCTGGTTACTATGAACAATGGACTAGTAAGAGCGATATAGGTATAAAAAAACAATGTGGGCATTGTGTTCCTTGTATTATAAGAAGAGCTTCACTTTATTCTAATGGATTAGATAAATCAGATGAATATGTAAAAAATGTATTTAATACAGATGAAAAATATGATGACTATAACGCTTTCAAAATAGCTATTGGTCGTTTTTCAAATGTTGAAAAAATAAAATTAACTTTTTTAAAGTCTGGACATATGAATATATCAGAAAATGAAATTAAAAAATATATTAAAATGTATGATAGAGGCTTAAAAGAGGTTAGGAAATTTATTTTACAAAAATAGAAACCCATTATCTCATTCAGCTACACAAAACTTTCATTTAGTCCAAGTATTCCTAAACTCAAGTCTTTGTTTGCTTCATTTCACTAATTACGTTTCCAATAACGAGAATATTCTTTTTCGTTCGCTGGTAAAAAGGAAGTCTTACATTCCAATTGCCACTCCTTTGCCAATGCTCCAAAAGTTTTTGTACGCCCTAGAACGTTTTTATTTCAAAAGAAAATTTAATGGTAGGGCAACAAAAACTTTCCCCAAGCTGTGTTACATAATTGAGTATTATAGTTCATTACAAAGCTTTGTTATTGTTTTTTTAGTTTTTGCAATGAAGCTATAATATCATTTATGTAAAACAGCCGCTCCAGCCAACGCGCAAGGGGTTTGCTCCAGAACAACTTTTTGAGCAGCTCCCATCGCATCACCCAGCCGCTCAAAAAACCGTCCTTCACAAACCCCAATCATCGCTTCGATTCAACTTTATTATTAACAAGGATATTTTGTTCTCATAAGAACTTGTCAATGGTTTTAGCGACAAATCGCATAAATCGGTAGTGTTTGCATTGCTTTTATGAGTAAAAAAATGGCTTTAACCTGTAGTTGATTTGCCTATGGATAAAGCCATTTTTCTACCCATAAAAGCCAAAAAAAGCCAGCAAGAGTATGGTTTTTTATTTGCCAGAACTATCGAAGTAATTGTTTTCACGG
Organism: Flavobacterium gawalongense; assembly: GCF_007097265.1. Lineage (GTDB taxonomy): Bacteria > Bacteroidota > Bacteroidia > Flavobacteriales > Flavobacteriaceae > Flavobacterium > Flavobacterium gawalongense. Next base: position 7,093 of record NZ_VJZP01000033.1, read on the forward strand.
TGGCCAAGATGCCATAGCAATTTCATAGAACATTCTTTGGTAATTGAAAATCTTATAATCCCAAGAACGTTTGTGGTATCAAGCCATCATAAAAACAATCAGAAACACCCCAGTAGGCAAATAAAAAACCACACACTTGCCTGCGCTACTGCCTCATCGCACTCGGATTTATTTTTTCATTGTTTTTGTAAGTGTAATAAATTGCTTTTCGAGTTCATTTCTAAAAATCACGATTTGGATAAAGCAATTTATTACACCCACAAAATCAACCCTAGGAAAGAGTATGAATTTTAAAACCAGAAAAATAATTGGAATGGATTTTTATATCTCTTTTTTCTGTTTTGAAAATTCATACCCTTTCTGAAGAACTTCCATCTTTCTAATCAATTTTTTTAGATCCCATTTCATAAGAAGTCTATCGGTCACGAGAAAAATAAAAAAATAAATAAAAAGAAAGTAAAGGTAAGTTCCGGTTTCAAGAAAAGAAAGTTCAAGCCCTACGGGTTTTCAAAAAAATCTCCACCCTACATTTTCCTTCGCATCAACACTTTTTTAAAATCAAAACTCCAATTCCGAACAACATTATCTTAAAAACCCGGGTAGTATTTTTTTGAAAAAACTTGCTTTTCTTGAAACCTCCACTTGAGAGATGACTTTCTTTTTTTTTCTTTTTTTTCTTTTCAAAAAATTTAATGGGTGCGGAGCGGAGCGAGGAACACTCAGTTTTTAAAGATAAAATTAAAAAAATGAAAGTATGTCAAATTTTTAAACCCGAAAGTATGCCCAATTTCATCATCAAAACACACCAAAAAGATACGCTGTATACAAAACCCCATTTGTTCATACTTAACAAAGGGATGAACAGCGGAAAGCCACAAAAAGAGCCATTTACAAACAGTTTTGTGGTCATTTTTCAAAACGTAGAAGATTGCGAGAGTATTTATTTTGTGGCTTACAGCTTATGGAAAACCAAGTTTTGGCATCCATTTTTAGTTGGTTCTGTAATTCCATTTTTGCGACTTCCAGATTTTGCAAAAGAATTCAATCCAAAAGCCAGTTTAATGATGCAGGAACACGAAGAACATCAAAAAAATGTGGCAGCTCTCAAACTTTTAGAGCAAAAAGAAAAGCAATTTCACGAAAACATCAACCTTATCAATGATTTAAGAAGGGTAATTCTTTATCGCTATTCCAAAAAATAAAAACCAATTTCGAACTTTAAATTTTCACTAATGAAACTATTTATTTTGTACCAAACAGACAATTGGAAATCCAAAGCATCAAGAGTGTGTTTTGGAGTTTTCGACACCAGAGCCAAAGCTATTGACAGCGCAAAATGGCAAGAATTATACAACCACAATTCAGAAGTGGTTGTTTTAGAAGTTACGCTTAATCTATTTGAAGAAGTTTAGTTTTTAGCCACAAAAAAAGCCCATTCCTTGCGGTTTGGGCTTCATTAATGTCTAATCCAAAGGTCACCACAACTAGAATTAGACTATTTTTTGTGCTTCTTAATGAAAATTTTGAGTACCAAAGATATTGTAAAACTGACAATCGCCCCAAGTGTGGCAAGAATTATAGTTTTTAGCACATCTTCCGAATGTAAGTTCGGCAAAACACTCAAAAATGTACCGCCAACGGTACCAATTACAGTTGAATTACTGTGTTCCATCGGCTTTTTCGGTTGTTAATTGGCTAACTGCCGAAATGATACCTCCAGCAACCGCCAAATAACCTGCTACCGAAGTAACAATGACTGGCAAAGTAACTGGTGCAGCCAAAATTGTCCCGCCAACGGTGGCCAATGCCAAACCAATATTTCGAAGCACTTTGAAAAATTTTGGAGTTGGAGCTTTCGCTCTTTTTATTACATTCATAAATTAATGAATTTAAGATTTAACAATCAATTCAACACTTTCGCCTTTATCCAAAGCTTTATAAACCAATTCTTTTAATTTGGCAAAAGCTTTTCGAGACATCAGACCTAAACCTGGTCCAGAAAGTTTCGTTACCGGAGCAATACAACCATTCAATTCTCGCAAAGCATTATTGGCAGGATGAAATAGAATTAAACTTCTGTTTTTTACTCCCAAAACCTCCAAATGCCATTGAAATTTCTTGCTGTATCGCTTTTTTATAAAATATTTCCCTTCCGGAATGCAGGAAACTTTCGTTTCGTTATTTTTCCAAGGCAATTCAATGGTATTACAGATGAATTTACCTTCACATTCGAGTCTACCATTCGTTCCATCGGGGAAATAAGTTCTAGTTATCGAGATAACCATTATACACCGCTATCTACTTTCACAATCGATAATGGATTGTATGAGCCGTTTTTCAACGCATACATTTGACCATTTACCTCTTGGTAAAATTCCACTCCCAAAGCTAAAAACAAAGGTTTGGTACTAGCAGGAGTTACAGGATTTGAATGATTAATAGCAACCGAAGGATTGATATTCCAAGGCAAAATAGCCGTTTCTGAATTTGTAGCAACAAAAGTTTCAGCTTCAAAATCAATTTCTGCTCCTGCAGAAATGATTTTATAATGAGTAGTTCCGCTAGGTGCAGCAATCATATTCAAAGGAACAAATGAAGCTAAATCAACAATAATATCACCCGTTACACGGTTGATAGTTGCCACAAAAGGAGCAAACAAGGTAGTACCTAGTTTTCCACCAATATTGAACTCAAAACCTGCTAAAAGTTCGGCTTCGCCATCAATTATATTTCGCAATCCTCTAACACTAGTGGTATCAGCTTGGATAACTTTAACCATTTGCTGTGTTAAACGACTAACCATTCTGCTGTCCGCAGAATTCAAAAGCAAGGCTCTAAATGTTGTTCTCAAAATCTTTCCCGCTTTTCCCGCTCGACCAAATTCAGAACCATTTTCACGTGTTCTTTGAAACGCAGGATCACTCGCAATTCTGCTCGCATCGATGCCACCTTTTTCACGTGCCAAATGACCATCTTTGGTTTTGTAAAAAGTAATATCTCCGATAGTACCTTTCAATTTAATTATGCCTTTCTGTCTTGCCATAATTTCTAAAATTTAGATTAATAATTACTCTAAATCATCTTTCTGTTGCAACATTTTCCGATTGATTTCGAAACAAATTTTAAGCTATTTAAGAACAATAAAAAGGGGGAAGTGTCCGATATGTCCTAAAACGACACAAATGACTCAATAGAGCATTAATAATCATTATTGAACGTCTTGAAATAATGATTAAATTGCACTAGTTTTAAAAAGAGTAGCAAGCTATCAGAAGTATAGCATAGCCGACTCAAAGCTATAGATAGAGTATGAAAATGCAAATTAAGAGAATATGCATCTATCCAAAAGACATTGAGTGCATCACAGGCAAGAGTTACAGACAAAGCACCAGAATGCTACAAGCAGTCAGAAAGAGCCTGAATAAGCTTGAAAATGAGTTAGTAACCATTGAGGAGTTCTGCCAGTATGCAGGTTTGAAAATTGAACAAGTAGAACCGCTAATTTTTGGATAAAAATGAAAAATCTAAAAACGGAGTATCAATCTCCTTTGAATCCCCAACCAGTTTAAAAACCAGTTCATTTTTTAGTATGAATTAATTGCACATACATTTGGTCAATACCTTATTAATCAGTAAATTTACATTATAAGATTTAGTGATATTTGTATCTGTTTAAAGGAGCAAAATCGAGACCCTTATGTTTTAGACTAATATAATTTATTATATATGAGTGCATTATGAGGAAAGTTCTAATCCCTCATCGCCCACAAAAAAACTCCATTAGAAATAATGGAGTTTTTTTATGCACTTTGGTTTCCTTACAACTCTTATTTATCAACCAGACAAATCAAAAAAGTAGTTTTTTCATTGTCATTTCTATACGCCAGATAACCGCCATGAGCTTCTACAATACTTTTGGATAGAGTTAGTCCAATTCCGGCTCCCTCATTTCGAGTGGTAAAAAACGGCAAGAATATTTTGCTTTCTATTTCCTTTTCGATGCCTTTTCCATTATCAGTAATCATGATAAAAGTTCTCTTTTCTTTGACTTCTGCTGAAATAACAATCTGTTTTTTTTCAGTATCCTTCAAAGCATAAATGCAATTCGTAAAAAGATTAATCAATACCTGTTCTATTTGTTGTGGGTCAATATTTAACCAGCGGTCGAAAGGAATCGTGTTTATGACTTCTATTTGTTCTTTTTTGAAGATTGGAGCCATAATTTGGAAACCGTTTTCAATCATTTTTAATAATTCCGTTTTTTCCTTTTTGGGAGAAGGCAACATAGCCAGTTTGCGGTAACTTTCTACAAATTGTTGCAAATGGTCGCTTCTCCTCAACATCGTGGCAACACTACTTTTCATATCGTCTAGATCTTCTGCCGAAATGATTTCTTGTTGAACCAAATCCTGTAGATTTTGGGAAAGTGATCGAATGGGAGTAATCGAATTTAAAAGCTCATGAGAGATCACTTTCATTAGATTGACCCATGCTTCTTTTTCTTTTTTCTCGATTACATTTTGAATGGATTCCAATAAAACGATACAATAATCCCGATTGTAAATTTCGCTTCTCGAAGTTTGCATTACAAATGTTTGGGTGTCTTGCTGATTCACACGTATCTCTAATGACGTTTTGATTTCCTGAAAACTCTGTTCTTCGATGATTTCACATAAGGAAGGCAAATGGCTTTTTAGATAGTTCCATTTGGTAACTTTTGGCACATCAAAATGTTTGGAGAAATAATCATTCATCAAAAAGATATTCCAATCATTTCCTTCTTTTTGCAGAATAATAATGCCTGTTTCGATATTATTTAAAATAGAACGGTAAATAATATCTTTTGAAACCTGTTCGTTTTCTTTGTTTTTGAGCGTTTCATACAACTTGAATAAGTTGGAATAATTTTGATACGATTTATGCTTTGAAAAATCTGAGGTGAAATCATTTTGCAAAATCGAAGTAATTGTTCTGTCGTAAATCAAAAAGGCATTTTTGACGTAAAAATACATTTCAACAACGAGTAAAAAAATGATTAGGAGACCAAATACAGCCGTAAAAACCAATCCTTTTTGAAAAAGGAAGATGGAAATTCCTGTACCGGAAAGAATAATAATCAATCGAAGAAAAAGGAGTTGGTAGGTTTTCAAGGATGTAAACATATTAATTGGTGCTAATGTTGTATTTTTCTAAACGACGGTATAATGAAGCTCTGGACAAGCCCAATTCCTCGGCAGTTTTACTGATATTGTTATTGTTCTTGAACAGTATTTTTTCGATGGCTGTTTTTTCGACAGCCGACAGCTGAATGTTATCTTGGTTTTCTTCGTAAGTGGTTATTTGTTCCAAATCCAAATCCGAAACGGTAATGTGATTGTTATCACAAAGGATCACGGCACGTTCTATCCGGTTTTCCATTTCCCGAATGTTCCCGTTCCAAGCGTGTTTTTCGATTTGTACCAATGCTTTTTCGTCAAAAATGATTTCGTCTCGCCCGTATTTTGTCATCATTTTTTGCAAAAGATAATGTGCCAAAGGAATTTTATCCTCGTTTCGCTCCCGCAATGGAGGCAAGACGATTTCCATGGTATTGATGCGATAATACAAATCTTCACGAAAGTTTTTGTCAGCTACTTCCTGTTTCAAATCTAGGTTGGTGGCTGTAATAATGCGAACATTCAAAGGTCTTGCTTTTGATTCTCCCAATCGGGTTACTGTTTTGGTTTGGATAACCTGCAAGAGCTTAGACTGTAAATGCAAGGGTACATTTCCAATTTCATCTAAAAAAACAGTTCCGTTTTGAGCCATTTCAAAACGTCCGGGAGTATCGATTTTGGCATCTGTAAATGCCCCTTTAGCATAACCGAATAATTCACTTTCAAAAATATTTGAATTCAACGAACCCAAATCAACATGAATAAAAGGACTGTTTTTTCTCTCCGATTGGCGATGGATATGATCTGACAAAACAAATTTACCGGTTCCGTTCTCGCCAAGGATTAAAACATTGGCATCCGTTTTTGCAACTTTATCAGCCAGAGAATAAGCCTTTTTTATGACATCTGAATTACCCACGAAAAAATCGTCAATACTCTCAATATTGTTTGGTTTCTTTTGTTCTTTGCGACTTTTATCAACAGCTTGTTTTACAACGCTGAGTAACTTTTCGTTTTCCCATGGTTTCAAAATATAATCAAAAGCACCCGATTTCAAACCTTCTACAGCCGTTTCAACCTTACCAAAAGCGGTCATCAAAATGACGACAGTTTTTGGCGAAAGTGTTTTTATTTCTTTTAATAAATACAAACCCTCTCTGCCGTCCTCAAATCCTATTCTGTAGTTCATGTCCAACAAAACGACGTCGATGATATTTTTTGCCAATAATTCAACCACATTTTTCGGGTTATTGAGCGTAAAAATGTTTTCAAAATGCTTTTTAAGAAGCATTTTGGAAGCAAAAAGAATATCTTCTTGATCGTCTATGATTAATATAGAGGCGCTGGTCTTTTTCATTGTTGTTCGGTTTCGGACAAAAGGTGTTCATTATCGAACACTTAAAAAATTTAGTTAAAAGTAAAAGCTTAAAAATAAGCAGATTAGGATGTTTAAATTCTTGGCACGATAATCTCTTTAGACTTATCAAATTATCAGAAATGGACACCATAATTACACGTAAAACTAACAAAAATAAGTATCTTTTAATCGGTTTGCCAATTATCTTACTCTTTGGGTATGTCATCTTTACTTCGGCAACCAAGAAAAGAAGTCTTACAATAAAGAAAGACGAAATCACGATTAAAACAGTTGAGAATGATTTTTTTGAAGATTTCATGTCTTTTCAAGCAAAAGCGGCTCCCTTACATTCAATGCTAATTAACATCATTGAAGGCGGAGCGGTTCAGGAAATATTTGTCGAAAATGGAGATAGGGTTACCAAAGGACAACCATTGGCACGATTATACAATCCTAATGCAGAACTGGCGTATATGCAACAGGAAACAGCCATCATTGAACAAATCAATAATTTGAATAAAGCCAAACTCGATTTGAGAAACCAGGAATTGAATTTAGGAAAAGATTTACTTTCAATAGAACACGATTATCTGGATGCCAAAAATTTATATGACTTAAACAAGAAACTTTTCGAACAGGAAATACTCTCTAATAATGAATGGGAAAAAACAAAAGAAAATTATCGCTTTCAAAAGGAACGAATGAGCATTATAAAGCAAAGTGTCAAAAAGGAAAAACAGGCAAATCAAATTCAAATAGGGCAACTCAATCAATCCATTACTATAATGGATAAAAGTCTCGACATCCTGAGAATCAACAAGAAAAATTTTTTAATTACTGCACCACTTTCAGGAAGGTTATCTTCTTTTGAACCAATTCTAGGAAAAACCTATGTACAAAACACAAGTATTGGAACTATTGATGACAGGAATGGCTACAAATTAGTGGCAGATTTAGATGAGTTTTATTTAGCTAGAATTGCTATAGGACAAAAAGGAGCGGTGGATTTTGATAATAAAATTATTGAAGTGCAAATAACTAAATTGAATCCCGAAATCAAAAACGGGCGGTTTCAAGTGGAATTGGATTTTGTTTCATCCAAAAAACTGGATTTAAGACAAGGATTGAGTTTTGGAGTGAAATTAAATCTGTCAGAAAAAACAAAAACAAAAGTACTTTCAAAAGGAAGTTTTTATGAAGAGACCAACGGGAAGTGGATTTTTGTTGTCAACGGAAACAAAGCAGAAAGAAGAAAAATTAAACTTGGAAGAGAAAATCCGCTATATTATGAAGTTTTAGGTGGATTGAAAGCGAATGAGAAAGTAATCACTTCTTCTTATAAAGATTATGCAGCCATTGAAGTTTTGAATTTGGATTGAAGTGGAAAAAAGCAAGAGGAAAGAATAATGAGAAAAATAAATAATTTATATAAAAGAACATCAATAAAAAAACGAATACTATTATGATTCAAATTAAAAACCTTTCAAGAGTTTTCAGAACTGAAGAATTGGAAACTAAAGCATTAAGTGAAATTTCATTATCCATCAAGCAAGGTGATTTTGTATCGATCATGGGGCCTTCGGGAAGTGGGAAATCAACTTTGTTGAATATAGTCGGATTGTTGGATAGCGCCTCTAGTGGAAGTTTTCAATTATTGAATCAGGAAATGATTGGACTAAAAGAGAAAGAAAAATCAAAAGCGAGAAAAGAAAATATTGGTTTCATTTTCCAGAATTTCAATCTGATTGACGAACTATCAGTATATGACAATATCGAGTTGCCCTTGATTTACAACAAAGTTTCTTCGGATGAGAGAAAGAAAAAGGTATTAGCAATTGCAGATAAATTAGGGATCTCGCACCGATTGAAGCATTATCCGCAGCAACTTTCCGGAGGGCAGCAACAACGTGTCGCCGTTGCCAGAGCCTTAATAAATGACCCTAAAATCATCCTTGCCGACGAACCAACAGGGAATTTAGACAGTAAAAACGGAAATGAAGTAATGGAGCTTTTGACTAACTTACATGTCAATGGAGCCACGATTCTGATGGTTACTCATTCGGATTATGATGCTTCCTTTTCTCAAAAAACTATTTTGATGAAAGATGGAATGATACTTTCGGAAAAAATGAATAATCATAATGTTGATGTTTTAATAAGCCAATAAATACTAAAGAAAGATGCTGAAAAATTGGACAAATATATTTTTATACCACATTAAAAAAAACACGCTTTTTTCGGCTTTGAATGTTTTAGGATTGTCCATAGGAATTGCAGGATTGATTTTTGCCACTCTATATTGGAATGACGAGCAAAGTTATAATGCCTGGAATCCTGAGAAAGATACTGTTTGTCAATCATTGACTGATGTTGGAAATAACACCATTTGGTCTAATAATTTGATTGCTTTTTTGATTGCTTTATTTCCGGTGTATTACTTACTCGATAAATGGTTCGAGAGTTTCGCTTATCGAATTGACATTTCAATCTATCCATTTATTATTGGCTTTATTGCCTTATTGTCATTGACCTTACTTGTAGTTCTTTCAAGAGCGTATCAAGCTACAAGAGTGGATGTTTTGAAATATTTAAAATATGAATAATTAAAAAGATTATAAACTTTTACTACAAACCAAACTTAAATAATGTTATTAAACTATATAAAAATATTCATCTATCATTTAAAGCAAAACAAATTGTTTTCATTTCTAAACATTTTTGGATTGGCCATTGGAATTTCAGGATTAATTTTCGCATTACTGTATTGGAATGACGAACAAAGTTATGACGCCTGGAATCCCGAAAAAGACAATGTGCATCAGGTTTTAATAGAGTTAACAGGAATGCCAGTTTTTTCAGATTGTGCTTTATTCCTAAAACCTATTTTAGATAAAGATGCTAATGTAGAAAAGATAGTTTATGCTGACAGCTGGTATCAAAAGGATAAAATTATCTACAAAGGCAAGAAAGAAATAGTTGATAAAATTATTAATGTTGAAGCTGATTTCTTTTCTCTTTTTCCATTTGAAATTATTAAGGGAAATGCTGTTTCGGCATTAAAAGATGATTCAAGTGCTGTTATTTCAGATGTTATTGCTAAAAGAGTCTTTGGTGATGAAAACCCAATTGGAAAACAAATAACATGTTTGGATCAAATGTTTGTAGTACGCGCTGTGTATCATATTCCAGGGAATTCTTCAATTGCTCCAGATGTTGTAATGAATAAAATGAAAGAGTTGACGAGTGGGAATACGACATCTCCTTTTGTCCTTAAATTACTTTTAAAAGTTAAAGATCCGTCAAAAATTGAGAATACTCGAAAGAGCTTGGAAAGAATGTATAATGGCGATTTTATTAAAAGAATAGCTAAGGAGGCAGGGTTTACTCCTGAGGTAATGGCTAAGAAAATAGGTCATTTTAATGTAGTTATAGAGCCACTTTCAGAAGCGAGATTACATTCTATTGCAGATGGATATCCTGAAGGCAGAGGAAATTATCAGTTTTTGTTGATTATGGTCGGGTTATCTGTTTTAATACTCATTCTTTCGATTGTAAATTATATCAATTTGGCTACAGCTAATGCAGTTAAACGTGCTAAAGAAGTTGGTGTTCGTAAAGTTGTGGGTGCTTCAAGAAGTACTATTGTTATTCAATTTATTTTTGAAACTGCTCTAATAAGTTTGTTTTCGATTTTACTAGCATTGGTTATTGTTGAGTTGACTTTGCCGTATTACAATGATTTTTTAAATAAGAGTTTACGAATAATTGGCAGTCAGTTTTATCTGCAATTAATTCTGATTTTCTGTATTACAGTTTTGGTGGCAGGAATACTTCCAGCCGTTTATGTTGCTAATTTCGAAACTTTAAAAGTTCTGAAAGGTAATTTTGGAAGAAGTAAAAACGGAATCTGGTTGCGTAACGGAATGTTGATTTTCCAGTTTACAGTGGCTACTTTCTTTATTGTTGGTTCTTATATTGTGTATCAGCAAATCGATTATCTAACCAATAAAGATTTAGGTTTTAAAGGAGATCAAGTGATTGAAATTAATTTGAATTTTCCTAATTCGGATTATGAAGTGGAAAACGTAGGGCAAAACATCTACAACAAATACAGTACAATAAAACAAGAACTGGCTAAAATAAAAGGGGTAGAACAAGCTTCTACAGGATTGATTTCATTTGATGGTTCAGATGATTCATTAGGAGGTGTATTGTACAATGATGAACTTTTTAAAGCACGAACAATTGCAGTTGATTTTGGTATGTTCGAAATGATGAAAATAGAAGTAGTTAAAGGAAGGTCTCTTGATCAGAAACATGCTTCGGATACTATTACTTCTGTGGTGATTAATGAAACAGCACAAAAGTTGATGAACATGAAAGAGCCTATAGGAAAAGAACTAATTATCAAACAAAGAAAATTAAAAATCATAGGAGTTGTTAAAGATTTTAATTTATTAAGTCCTGAAGTAGAGGTGTCAGGGATGTATTTCTATCATCTTAAAACGGTAGATATTGCTCAAAATATCAATAAGGTTTTCGTAAAACTAAAATCGGATAATATTGAAAATACAATTGCTGATATCGAAACATTATGGACTAAGGTTGATACCGAATATCCTTTTAAATATGATTTTGTAGATAAGCAATATGCAAGAACGTATGAAGCTTACGTAAAACAAAAGAATCTTTTTTCGCTATTGAATGTGGTTGTGATTAGTATAGCACTTTTCGGGTTATTTGCCTTAGCATCATTTTCTATACAAAGACGCATGAAAGAAATTGCAATCAGAAAAACGCTTGGAGCTGAAACAAATACGCTATTAAAGGAATTATCAAAACAGTATATTTTGTATTGTATAATTGGCTTTTTAATTGCCTTATTTCCTGTGTATTATTTATTAAATCTATGGTTAGAAAATTTTGCCTTTAGGATTGATATCACTGTATCCCCATTTATTTTAGGATTCCTAATTCTATTGGTTTTAACGCTAACCATCGTATTGTCTAGAGCTTATCAAGCAACAAAAACTGATGTTTTGAAATATTTAAAATATGAATAGAAAAAGAGTATTAACAGTTGTCTTTTTAGCATTTTGTACTTTTGTAAGCGGTCAAGAAAATTCTTGGTCCCTTACAAAATGCTTTGAAACTGCTTTACAGAATAACATTGAAATAAAAATTAGACAGTTAGAAATAAAAAGAACTCAGAAGTCACAAAACTCTGTTTTAAATAGAATGTTACCCACCGTAAGTTTATATGGAGAGCAACGGTATAGTTTCGGTTCTACCATTGATCCTTCAACTAATGGAAGAGTAAGTTCAAACATTCAGAATGATAATTTTTATATAAATACAAGAACAAATTTGATTGATTTTAGTGCTTTTGTAAATGCTAAAAAGGATAAAATTAGTATTGAAATCGCTAAAGCGGAAAAAGAAGTCATTGAAAACGAATATAAATTACAACTTTTAGATAGTTATTATCAGACGCTTTATACACAGGAATTAATAAAAATTCAGAAAGAACAATTGAAACAAGCTTCTTTCAATCTAGACCGAATTTCTAAAGAAGTTGCTATTGGAAGAAAGCCTCAAAGTGATTTATACGATATGCAATTGAGTTTTTCAGAAGAGGAAAACAGTTATTTAGAAACGCAACAACTCTACGGCATACAGAAAATGCAATTGTTTCAGTTGATAAATGTTTCGAATGTTGCAACGGATGCAGTTACTTTAGAAATTTATTTTGATGAAAATACTGCAGATACCATTAAAAAAACTAATTCAAATCCAAAAATAAAACTGGCTGAATTTCAGTATCAAAATAGTCTAAAATCCATTCATTTAGAGAGAGCTAATAATTTACCAGTATTATCAGCCTATTATGGGTATTCGACCTTTTATTATAAAAATATAAAAGAAGGAAGCGATTTTTCTGATTCTTTTTCAACTCAATTATCGGATAATAAGAATCAAGAAGTGGGAATGCAGTTAATGATTCCTATTTTTAACGGATTTAGAAACAACAAAAAAATAATTGCATCAAAAATTGAAAGTGAGAAAGTAAAACTAGTTATTGATCAAGAAAAACAAGAGTTGGATAAACAAGTTGCATTAGAGGAACAAAATAAAAAGAATTGTTTACAACTTCAGCATAAATTGATGGAGAAGCAAAAGTATGCAAAAGCTTCTCTTGCCACTATGCAAGCTAAATTTATAAGCGGAAAAGTGGAAGCCATTTTATATTCTTCGGTAAAAAACCAATCTCTTTCGGCTGATTATGAAGTATTGAAAAACAGTCTTCAATTACAATATGTTGACCTGAGAATAAATTTGTTAAAAAATGATAATTTTTAGCATTAATCCAATGTTAAAGCACCCAGGATTTCTTCGGATAAAAAGGGGCCTCCGGGATATGTAGCAGTGTAATCAAGGTTTAACCAAACTTGTCCTCGCTCATCTATATGATAATGCAATTGTTTTTCATTGCTTTCACTTGGAAACAGAACATTCTTAATTAGAAAGTTTACTTTTTCTAAATCTATGAGAGAACCAATTAATATTTCGGGATAAATGTGTCCCTTTGTATGAATTAATCTTGGAGTTCCTCCAATTGATTTTATACTAGCGGCCATTAAAATGGAATGATCGTCACAATCTCCTGAAAAATATAGCAATGATTCACTGGCAGTTGCAATATAATCGCCTTCTTTTGGGTCACTCACATAATTCCAGCGGTGATTTATTTCTTTAAATACTGCAAAACATTGAATAATGCTTCTGTAATCAGAATATCCTTTTATGTTCTTGAAATGCTTTGAAGTAGCCATAACCGCAAAATTCCTGATTTTTGGATTCTGATATTCTATAGCATTAATGATTTTTGATTTATTAGGAAAAGGAAGTAGTTTGGCAATAATAATATCTTGTGGATATGGATTGTCAGACATGGAATACATCATTGAATTGTAATCTTCAAAAACACTGTTGAAACCGTAATTACCTATCACTGAGCCGTAAAGTAAAACTAATAAATATAATACAATACAAATGAGAATAATCGTTCTGAGGAATCGAAGGATAATTTGAATGGCAACTACCATCACAATAAACAGAACTATTCTGTCAATGTTCAAAAACCAATTGGGATTGATTAAGTTTTGATGCACAATTATAAAAACCGGAATAGCAATCAATATATTCAAAACAAAAATAATAACGTCGTCCCAGGGTTTTTTGACCTGAAATTTTTGTTTAATACCTTGAAAATTAATTTCTTTTATTTTTATCATAGTAGCATAAAAACAATAATCTAGACTGTTTTTACAATTTCTTCAAAAGTACCTTTTTTATCGATAATTTTAAGTTGAAAAAGTTGATTTTGAACTTTGTTTAACATTTTTTCGGTTAATGGTTTTTGGGACCATTGGGTTAGTGACAACCATTCTTGAATATCCTCCATTTTTTGATTGTAATTTGAAGCCAAAGTTTTGTCAATACTCGGAATATCTTTGAATTCAAGCGTTGCTTGATTAATTATTTCAAGAATTTTTGAAATAGTTTTTGGATCTTTTTTCAAAATTTCATCACGCACTGCAATGACAAAACAAGGCCATGGCGTTGGACAATCTGCAATTCTGCGAAAAATTCCTTTATCAACTAAAGGTTTTGTCATGAAACGTTCCCACATAAAATAATCGGCAGTTCCATTGGTTAAAGCTTCAACGGCACCATTAATGGTATTCACAATTTCAAACTGGAGATTATCCGTTTTCCAACCTTGATTATCCGCATTGACATATGCCATTAATTGTGAACCAGAACCTAATCTGGAAATGGCAACTTTGGTATTTTCTAGATCAGCTAATGTCTTATAATTAGATTTTGCCGCCACGTGAATCCCCCAAATTAAAGGGCTTTCCACATACACCTGAACAATTTTGCTTGGATTTCCCGCAATAATATCTTTTACGATTCCTTCAGTCAGGATTACGGCGATATCAGTCTCGCTATTCCGAAGCATTTGGCACATTTTTCCGGTTCCTTCAGGAACATTAGTCCATTGTAAATCGATGTTTTCTTTTTCAAAATCTCCGTTTTCTATCGACAAATGCCAAGGAAGATTAAAATGTTCCGGAACGCCTGCTATTTTTATTGTTGTCATTATAGATTAGGATTTTTTAATTCATACCAATTCCAAGAAACGTTATCCTCTAGATATTGTTCTGTTAAAACCATTCCGATTTTTTGTAAAATTTTATTAGATACAATATTATCCGTATGAGCCGCTGCACTCATAATTTTGATTTTCATTACATTAAAACCATAATCTAACCATGTAAAACTTGCTTCACTTGCGTATCCTTTTTTCCAAAATTTTTCGTTTAATCGATACCCAATATCATAAAAATTAATTTTATTATTTACAATTTCGGTGTTGTATTTTAATCCGGCCCAACCGATTAATTCATTGGTTTCTTTTAAAATAACAACAAATCTTCCAATGTTATTCTGAATGTATTGTTCTCTAACAAATTCTATATAGGAATGTACTTCGCTAATTTCAGTTAAAGGTTTGTTCCAAAGATATTGATGTACATTAGGATTTCTGTCCATTTCAAATAAAGCTTCAGCATCTGATAAAAGCATTTCTCTTAAAACTAATCGATCGGTTTCTAAAATAAGATTCATGATATTTACAAAAAAAGTTGATGGTTAACGATTTAGCCCTGATCGAAACGGCATCCTTTTGTGCTCATTTTTTTTGAGTACAAAAGATACAGTGTAGAGCAGGAATTAGCTCCTAAAATTACACATTAATATCTTTAAAATTATTCAATCTCGCGTAACGAATCATATTGGTAAACGCTACTTGGTCCAGTTTTGGTATTTCCAGAATGGAGTTCAATAAAGTCGTATCATATTCATTGGCTTCGGTTACGAGATACGGTTTTAAATGCTTACCAATGCTCTCGTAATACAATTTTTCGATGGTGTTTTTGTATTTAAAATCTAATGAGCTTTGGATTAAAGTAAAATTAGTGTATCCCACTTCCTTCATTATCAACTGCAATCCTTTTACGATATTAAAACTTTTATCGTTTACAATGTTAAGCTGTTGTATGTCTTCCCTTTCGAAAGTATTTACGATTACTTTTGCTACATAATCAACCGGAATTATGTTTAATCCGGTCTTTTCATTGATGATAAAACGTACATTTTCCTGTTCGTTTTTTCTTTGAGCGGTAAAGTGAAAGAATTTAGCCAAAAGATAAAAAACCATGTATTTTGAAATAAAATAATTACTTTCTTTTCCCAGCATTTTTCCGCCAATAACACTTGGACGCAAGATTTGATACGGTAATCCCAAAGATTTGCATTGTTTTACAACAAAGTTTTCCGAGTGGAATTTGGCATTTTCATATGCGTTTCGATGCTCAGGAATAAAATCTAAATTATGAAAATCATTATCAATAAGTCCTTTTCTTTCCCCCGATGAAAAAGCGGTGCTGATGTAAATAAACTTTTTTATAAAAGGATGAAATAGGTTGAAAAGGGATTTTGTAATTTTAGTATTCTCATCAAAAATTTTCTCCCGTTGCTCTTCATCTGTGGACAAATTCACGTATCCTGCAGAGTGAATAAAATAAGCATCTTTTATCTGGCTTGAAAAAGTATCTTGGATTACAGCTAAATCCGTATCGATGATTTCGATGTATTCGTGCAATTTTGTTATTCCTTTGTCTTTTATAATTTTAGGAGTATAATTGCTGGATAAGAGTTCGTTTATTCTATCTAAGGCAGAGTTTTTTCCTTTATTTCTTGCAATAATAAAAAGTTTTCCCTCGATTTTCTTATTTATAAAAAGTTCCAGAATTTCATACATAATATGAGAACCTAAAACTCCTGTAGCACCTGTAAGTATTATTTTCATTATTGGTATTGTTGTAAAAGCAAAGGTAGTTTTAAATACTAAATATTTCAGGTTTAAAGTCGCATCGAGTTTTTGAAACAGTCAATCAATAATTATCGATCTTTTGCTTTCAAATCAGAAATAACAATTCGGAATCCATCTGGATCAAGAAACATTTTACCGTTTTCATTCCAATATGGATTGTTTGCAGTAATAATTGAAATATTATTAGCTACAAGTCTATCTATAAATTGATTATGTTCTGAAATTGTTTTAGAGTATAGCACTGTAACATCATCTTGATCAAAAGTATGATTGGCTTTTGCATCAGATTGTGTAAATTCAAAATGCCAATCTAGTTTTGGTTTTCCAATAAAAACACCATCATAATTGTTATGGTTTTGAAAACCTCCAAGACGTTCAAAACCAAGAATGTTAACATAAAAATCTTCTATTTTTTCTAAATCGTCGGTGTGTCTTGCAATACGTAAGTTCATGTTATTATAAATCTGAGATCAAAAATCGTTAATCTACATTCTTAAATCAAAAGCTATTTACTCAATTTATCCAACGTGTATGCGATCAGTTCATCGACCGCTTTATAAGGATCTTCACTAAAAGTTCCTGAAGCCCGATTGGCAATTATAGCGTTTAATGACAATGCATGGTGTCCTAAAAGTGCCGAGAGACCATATATAGCAGCGGTTTCCATTTCGAGATTGGTGATTTTATTTCCTTCAAAACTAAAATTATCCATTTTAGAATTCAATGCTTCGTCTTGAATATTCAAACGCAACACACGTCCTTGTGGACCGTAAAAACCTCCGGCTGTTGCGGTAATTCCTTTATGCATTTTGTCGCTTTCTATCATTTTTTCCAATTTTTCAGAACACGAAATCACATACGGTTTTCCTTTTCGCAAATCCCAATTGGTGTGTTTCACAAAAGCATCTTCGATTTCAATATTCGAAACTTCATCAATCAAATAGGAGCGGAGCATGTTGTCTAGGCCTAGTCCAAATGTAGACATCACAAAACTGTCCACGGGAATATCAGCTTGTAAAGAGCCGGAAGTTCCAATGCGGATGATGTTTAGTGGAGTAAGATTTTCTTTTGGTTGACGTGTTTTTAAATCAATATTAACCAAAGCATCTAATTCATTCATGACAATATCAATATTATCTGGACCAATTCCAGTTGACATCACGGTAATTCGTTTGCCTTTGAAAATTCCTGTTTGAGTTTTGAATTCTCTTTTTTGAGTAGAAAATTCGATGCTATCAAAAAACTGCGTGATTTTTTCCACACGATTTTGATCACCAACAAAGATGATATCATGCGCAATGTGTTCCGGTCTTAAATTCAAATGGTAGACGCTTCCGTCTGGATTTAATATTAATTCGGATGATTGTATCATACTAAACGGTTTATTCCTCACCCCAACCCTCTCCAAAGGAGAGGGAGCCAGTACCGGATATTGATTATTTTTTTGTTTCAAGTTGCCCAACTGAACACTAATTACTGAACACTGAATACTTTTTCTAGCCTCCGACGCGTTTTACTTTAAAACCTTTAGCTTTTAAAATAGTCATAATTTTGTCACGATAATCACCTTGTATGATGATGGAATCGTCTTTGAAAGTTCCACCAACACTTAATTTGGTTTTAATTTCTTTGGCAAGAATTTTAAAATCCTCGTCTGTTCCTTCATAACCCTCAATTATAGTTGTAGCTTTTCCTTTTCGTTTTTCGAATTTGCAGATCATAGGTTCTTTTTGAACGTATAATTCGTGTGCAACTTCATCAATTTCTTCTTCTGGCGATACTTCGTGATTTGGAAAAAGGTTTTTTAATTGGTCTTTTAAGTCCATATTATGTATGTTTTTGAACGCAGATAACACGGATTTTACGGATTATCGCAGATTTTAAATAGTAAAAACAAAAGACATTAAGTTATACACTCAATGTCTTTTATTAATTGACGTAAATTTAAGTTTTATTTTTTGATTAATCCCAAATCTACCAAGCGCTCATATAAATAAGCTCCCGCAGTAATATCTTCGAATTTTTTTTGGTTTTCCGCATCAATACAATTTTCCAAACAATCCAATTTCATATCGCTTACCGGATGCATAAAAAACGGAATAGAATAACGTGAAGTTCCCCATAATTCTCTAGGAGGATTCACTACTTGATGAATTGTAGATTTCAACTTGTCATTGGTGTGACGCGATAACATATCTCCAACATTGATTACCAATTCATCTGATTCAGCGATGGCATCAATCCATTCACCATCGTGATTTTGCACTTGCAATCCTTTTCCTTGAGCACCCATTAATAAAGTAATTAAGTTGATGTCACCGTGTGCAGCAGCACGAATAGCATTTGCTGGCTCAGCCGTAATGGGTGGATAATGAATAGGTCTTAAGATAGAATTCCCTTCTTTGGCATAATTATCAAAATAGAATTCATCCAACCCAAGGTGTAAAGCCAAAGCTCTCAGGACATAAACGCCTGTTTTTTCCAGCATTTGGTAAGCTTCTTTACCTACAACGTTAAAACGAGGCAATTCTTTTACTTCAACATTTTCAGGGTATTCTGAAGCATATTTGGAATCTTTGGATACATATTGTCCAAAGTGCCAAAACTCTTTCAAATCCCCTTCTTTCCTGCCTTTGGCATGCTCTGTTCCAAAAGAAACATAACCTCTTTGTCCGCCGATTCCAGAAATTTCATAACTACGCTTTGTTTCTAATGGCAAAGAGAAAAAATTTCTGATTTCACCATACAATTCAGCAACCAATTGGTCGTCTAAAAAATGCCCTTTGAGCGCTACGAAGCCAATATCTTCAAATGCACTTCCGATTTCATTTACAAATTTTTGTTTACGTTTCGGGTCGTCCGAAAGGAAATCACGCAAGTCAACACTAGGAATGTTTTGCATACTTTTAAAATATTTTTTTATAACTTACAACGTCTAAAAACCTTGCAGATACAAATGTAAAGAATAATTTTCTATCTGGATTTTAAAATTCGCAAACAAATTAAAAAAATATAACAAAAAAACATCAAACTGTTATATTTTTTTATCTTTGAGCCATACAATAAAACTGAAAAAATGACCTTCGACAGAAAAAATCTTACAGACAATCAATTATTAGATTTATATAAAAGAATACTGAAGCCAAGACTGATAGAAGAAAAAATGTTGATACTTATACGTCAGGGAAAAGTATCCAAATGGTTTTCTGGAATTGGTCAAGAGGCTATTGCTGTTGGCGTTACGGCAGTCTTGGATTCAGACGAGTATATTTTGCCAATGCACAGAAACCTAGGTGTTTTTACAGGAAGAAACATTCCTTTATACCGACTTTTTTCTCAATGGCAGGGCAAAGCCAATGGTTTTACCAAAGGTCGTGATCGAAGTTTTCACTTTGGAACACAACAATATAAAATTATTGGAATGATTTCGCATTTGGGACCTCAATTAGGAGTGGCTGACGGAATCGCTTTGGCAAATAAATTAAAACAAAACGGAAAAGTTACTGCTGTTTTTACTGGTGAAGGTGCTACCAGTGAAGGCGATTTTCATGAAGCATTAAATATCGCTTCCGTTTGGGAATTGCCAGTCCTGTTCGTGATAGAGAATAACGGATATGGACTTTCGACACCTACCAATGAACAATACCGTTGCGAAAACCTAGCTGATAAAGGAAAAGGATACGGAATGGAAAGTCATATAATCGATGGGAATAATATCCTTGAAGTCTATAATTTATTATCCGAATTGAAAGCTTCGATGATAGAAAAACCGCGCCCTGTTTTATTGGAATTCAAAACCTTCAGAATGCGCGGACATGAAGAGGCGAGTGGAACCAAATATGTTCCGCAAGAACTTATGGATATGTGGGCAATTAAAGATCCTGTAGAGAATTATAGAAAATACTTATCTGAAAATGGTATTCTTACAGCCGATTTTGATACTGCTATACATGCTGAAATTAAGGCAGCTATTGATGAGAGTTTGGCTGTTGCCAATGCCGAACCAGAAATAGAAGCTTCTTTAAGTGAAGAACTAAATGACGTTTATAAACCCTATACATTTGAGATAGTTAATCCATCAGAAGAAAAAGAAAATATCCGTTTTATAGATGCTATTTCAAACAGTTTACGTGAATCGATGGAACGCCACGAAAACTCAGTAATCATGGGTCAGGATATTGCGGAATATGGAGGTGCTTTCAAAATTACAGATGGGTTTGTAGCTCAGTTTGGTAAAGATCGGGTTATCAATACACCAATTTGTGAAAGTGCAGTGGTTTCAGCAGCAATGGGATTGTCTATCAATGGGTATAAAGCGATTGTGGAAATGCAGTTTGCTGATTTTGTTTCTACAGGATTTAATCCAATTGTCAATTTACTGGCCAAATCACATTACCGATGGTTAGAAAAAGCAGATGTTGTTATTCGGATGCCTTGCGGCGGAGGAACGCAGGCAGGTCCGTTCCACTCTCAAACCAATGAAGCTTGGTTTACCAAAACTCCGGGTCTAAAAGTTGTTTATCCAGCATTTCCGTATGATGCAAAAGGGCTTTTAAACACTTCTATCAATGATCCCAATCCGGTATTATTCTTTGAACATAAACAATTATACAGAAGTGTGTACCAAAATGTACCAAAAGATTATTATACTATTCCATTAGGAAAAGCGGCTTTATTAAAAGAAGGAAATGATGTTACTATTATATCTTTTGGAGCAGCGGTGCACTGGGCCTTGGAAACATTAGAAAAAAATCCTGAAATTTCAGCTGATTTACTCGATTTGAGAACCTTACAGCCTTTGGATACCGAAGCAATTTTCAGATCGGTAAAGAAAACAGGGAGAGTACTAATTTATCAGGAAGATTCTATGTTTGGGGGAGTTGCGAGTGATATTTCGGCAATGATAATGGAAAATTGTTTCAAATACCTTGACGCTCCAGTAAAACGCATGGCGAGTTTAGACACGCCAATTCCGTTTACAAAAGCATTGGAAGATCAATATTTGCCGAAAGGCAGATTCGAAAAAGATTTGAAACAACTTTTGGAATACTAATAGTGGAACTTTTAATAGGTTATTTTTAGAATTTTCATTTTAAAAATAACCTAATATCCAATAGATTATTATAATTAGTGAAAATTAGTGAAATTCGTGGCTGAAATTTCGTCTGAATATTTGTGTCCAGACGGGTACTGTAAACCTCCGTTTTTATTACACAAAATTTTATCGATTACTCAATTTAGCTTTTTCCTTAATAATATCACTGATTTTTCGGTTTTCGATTTTACTTTCTAGCCAAGAGATGATGTCAAGATAAAGAAAAGCTCTTTTTTCGTACTTGTTTTTTTCCAATTCTATAAATCGCTCTCTCATTTTTACAAATTCTTTTTTGATATCACCAGGGTAAATGGAATTTAAGTTTTTCATGAATTTGATGATTTCCTTTTGGACTTCATGCAAATCATTCATTTTCAACAAAAATTTATAGGTGTTTTTCAATTGGTTTTCCAAGTAATAATCCTTGCCTAATTCATAATGAGCTATCAGACAAAGAATTCGGGAAAAACACATTAAATCTTCCCGCATCGTAAGATTTTTGTTGTTTATGATTTTCTCTAAATAAAATATGGATTCCGTGTATTTTTCGTTACCGAAATAAATAGAGGCTATTTTATAATAAAACAACATTTCGTGATGTTCATCAAGATGTTCACTGTGTATTTTTAATTTATCTAAAACTTCAGGAATTAAGTATTCGCTTTCAGCAAAAGTGCCTTCCAGAATATGATAATTTAATTTGTTATTATATAAATATAGGAATGATAAAGATGCTATATTATCGTTAACAGGAAAGCGTGGATCTTTGATGGTTTCTTCCAGACGTAATAAATATTTTTTGAATTTTGTTTTGTATTTGAGCATATATAAAGACTCCAATAAATAATGATTTCCTTTTAAGAAAAACACAGGATTAAGATAAATCATATTGGGGTTGTCATAAAAAAGGGTAACCCACTTATAAGCATATTTATAGCTGGCTAAAAAGTCCTGAACTAGAAAACTATGCCAAAGATTGGCATTGTAAAACCAATACTTTTCACGAAATCCAAATTTTTTCTCATCAAATTTAGAAATGTGTTTATTGAAATAGTCGTCTATATATTTATATTCCTCGTCACTTTTTACATAACCCGTTTTGAGCATAATACCATACAACTGCAGGGATAAATTAGATAATTTACTGGAAATAGTATTGCGATAATTCAACTCCTTGGCCTGAATAACTAATTCATCGGCTCGTCCTTGAATACTTCGTGTAATGTACTGGGATTCAATTAATTTTTCAAATTCTACAATCTCATACGCCATGAGTTTTTCGTCATTTTCTAATGCCAGAATCTTTGTTTTATCCAAGATTTTTAAGCTTTGCTTGTACAAACCTTTATTGTACAATATGGTAGCAAAATCAATTTGTTCTCTTAACTGATACCGAATGTTTTGACTCGGAATATTCAATCGAATACTCACTAAAATTTGTTTGTATAAATAGGACTTTAGGTTTGATAATTGTACTTTTTTGATGATACCACTTTTCAAAATAAGCTTCTCATCATACACTTCTGATTTGTCTAAAATGTTGAATAATTCGATGAATTTTGTATTTGAACTCGTCTCGAGTCGGCTTGCAAAAATCTTAAATTGTCTTTTTTCAGACTTTGAAAGGGATTTTATTAATACAAATAAGAAATCTTTTTGATGGTTAGCCATTGTAAAATATTGTAACTTAATTAGTTGTTAATCAGTAACTTATAAAGTATTAATTCTCTTTATAAGCAGTATATTTCGTTAAAACGAATTTTATATTAAAGTAATGAAATATAAATTTGTTATCGAGATGTGAAATTACATTAAATAAATGAAAATGAATAGAGAGAAAGTTCAAATTTTTGATACCACTTTACGAGATGGAGAACAGGTCCCAGGATGTAAATTAGATACCAATCAAAAACTCGTTATAGCAAATCGCTTAGACGAAATGGGTGTTGACATTATAGAAGCTGGTTTTCCTGTTTCTAGTCCAGGTGATTTTTTGTCTGTTTCTGAAATTAGTAAGATTGTAAAAAATGCGACTGTTTGTGGTTTAACCAGAGCGGTAAAAAATGATATTGATGTTGCTGCAGCTGCCTTAAAACATGCTAAAAAACCTCGTATTCATACTGGAATCGGAACTTCAAATTCACATATAATACATAAATTAAATACCACCAGAGAAGATATTATCGCCAGAGCAAAATTTGCAGTTTCACATGCCAAATCGTATGTTGAAGATGTAGAATTTTATGCTGAAGATGCTGGTAGAACTGATAATGATTTCTTGGCAAGAGTTTGCGAAGAAGTAATAAAATCGGGTGCTACAGTACTTAATATACCTGATACTACAGGATATTGCTTGCCTGAAGAATATGGAGCAAAAATAAAATACCTAAAAGAAAATGTAAAAGGTATTGAAAATGTTATTCTTTCTTGTCATTGTCATAATGATTTAGGAATGGCTACAGCTAATTCTATTGCTGGAGCTGTAAACGGAGCAAGACAAATAGAATGTACAATAAATGGAATAGGAGAAAGAGCCGGAAACACTGCACTTGAAGAAGTAGTAATGATTTTTAAACAACATCCTTATTTGAATCTGTACACTGATATCAATACGAAACAGTTGAACGAAATGAGTCGTTTAGTTTCAGAAAGTATGGGAATGATGGTGCAACCTAATAAAGCGATTGTTGGTGCTAATGCTTTTGCACACAGTTCAGGAATTCATCAGGACGGTGTGATTAAAAACAGAGCAACTTATGAAATCATGGATCCTTTGGATGTAGGTGTCAATGAGTCTTCAATAGTTCTTACTGCAAGAAGTGGTAGAGCTGCATTGGCTTACAGAGCAAAAAAAGTAGGATATGAACTTACTAAAGTACAATTGGATGTCGTTTATATTGAGTTCTTAAAATTTGCCGATATCAAAAAAGAAGTTTTAGATGATGATATTCATCAAATTATTGAAGCTTGTAAAATACAAAGTGATTTAATAAGAAGCTAATAAAAGCACTATTTACAGCACTATTTACATAATAGTATAACTTTATATAAAAAAACTAAACCATGAATTTAAAAATAGCAGTACTGCCAGGAGATGGAATAGGACCAGAGGTGACCTTACAGGCAAAGAAAGCTTTATATGCTATAGGTGTAGTATATGATCATGAATTTGTTTTTGAAGATGCTCTTATGGGAGCTGTTGCTATAGATAAAACCGGAAACCCTCTTCCGGAACAAACCCTTAACCTTTGCCTTAATACGGATGCTGTTTTGTTTGGCGCAATTGGTGATCCAAAATACGACAACAATCCTGATGCTAAAGTACGTCCTGAGCAGGGATTATTAAAATTGAGAAAAGAATTAGGTCTTTTTGCAAATATCCGACCTATAAAACCATATAAGTCATTATTAGATTCTTCTCCTTTAAAAAGAGAAATAATCGAAGGTGCAGATTTTACTATTTTCAGAGAACTTACCGGGGGTGTTTATTTTGGTGAGAAAAAATTGAACGATGCGGGTACCATCGCTTCTGATTTATGTGAATATTCAGAAGAAGAAATCACCAGAATTACTCATTTGGCGTTTAAAGCAGCACAAAATAGACGTAAAAAAGTAACAATGGTGGATAAAGCCAATGTGCTTGAAACTTCTCGATTATGGAGAAAAGTTGTCAAAAATGTAAGCGAAAGTTATCCGGATGTAGCATTGGATTTTCTTTTTGTTGATAATGCAGCGATGCAAATTATTTTAAATCCAAAACAATTTGATGTCATTTTAACTGAAAATTTATTTGGGGATATTTTATCTGATGAAGCTAGTGTAATAACAGGTTCTATTGGATTATTGGCTTCGGCATCATTAGGAAATAAAAAGGCACTTTTTGAACCAATTCATGGTTCTTATCCGCAAGCAAAAGGAAAAAATATTGCTAATCCAATCGCTTCAGTATTATCAGCAGCAATGCTTTTGGAACATTTTGGACTTCATAAAGAAGCTAAAAAAGTATATGAAGCAGTAGAAAAAGCGATTGAATATAATGTGGTAACAATAGATTTGAAAGCAGATTCTAAATTTGGTACAAACGAAGTTGGAGATTTTATTTCGAATGTCATTTTAAGCAAAGATGATTTATATTTTAAAAGTGACAACGTCCAGATAGGACAATCGACTATTGTTTAACAAAACAATAATCAAAAGTGCATTTAATAATTGAAAAAGTGCTATAATTTTAAGGTTCTATTTTTTTGTTCTATTTGTTTTTCATATTTTTGAAGCAAATAAAAAAAATGAAAATCGTAACTATTATTTCTTCAATTATTAATGTCAATGTGGTAATCACATATGCAGCAGGAATGTTATAGATATAATTAAAAAAATATTTAAAACCTTCCAATATAATTGGAAGGTTTTTTTTTTGGAATAAATTTAAAAAATACACAAACATACAATGGAATTAAATAAATACAGCAAGACTATAACTCAAGATCAAACACAACCGGCAGCACAAGCTATGTTGTACGGAATTGGATTAACAGAAGAGGATTTGAAAAAAGCGCAAGTAGGAATCGTAAGCATGGGTTACGAAGGAAATACATGTAACATGCACTTAAATGATCTTGCAAAAAATGTTAAACAAGGAGTTTGGGATGCAGATTTAGTCGGTTTGATTTTTAATACAATTGGTGTTAGTGACGGTATTTCAAACGGTACTGACGGAATGCGTTATTCATTAGTATCTCGTGATGTAATTGCGGATTCTATTGAAACAGTAATGGGAGCGCAATGGTATGATAGTTTGATTGCAATTCCAGGTTGTGATAAAAATATGCCAGGAGCTATAATCGCTATGGGAAGAGTAAATCGCCCAGCTATTATGGTTTATGGTGGTTCTATACATTCTGGGAAATGGAAAGGGGAATCTTTGAATATTGTTTCTGCATTTGAGGCATTGGGAAAAAAATTCAGCAATACAATAACTGAAGAAGATTTCAAAGGAGTTATACAAAATTCTTGCCCAGGACCAGGAGCTTGTGGTGGAATGTATACTGCTAATACAATGTCATCAGCAATTGAAGCATTAGGGATGAGTTTACCATACAGTTCATCAAATCCAGCTTTGAGTGCAGAAAAAAAACAAGAATGTGAAGATGCTGGGAAAGCCATCAGAATATTATTGGAAAAAGATATTAAGCCTAAGGATATCATGACACGTAAAGCTTTTGAAAATGCTATTACAATGGTAGCTGTTTTAGGAGGTTCTACGAATGCAGTTATGCACTTGATTGCTATGGCACATTCGGTTGATATTGAAATTACGTTACAAGATTTTCAAGCGATAAGTGATAAAACGCCTATACTTGGTGATTTGAAACCAAGTGGTAAATATATGATGGAAGATTTACATGCTGTTGGAGGTGTTCCTGCAGTAATGAAATATTTATTGAAAGAAGGTTTCCTTCATGGTGATTGTTTGACAGTAACGGGTAAAACATTGGCTGAAAATTTAGCAGAACTACCTGATTTAAATGATGGACAAGAAGTGATTCATGAAATCCAAAAAGCGTTGAAAGCAAGTGGAAACATTCAGATTTTGTACGGAAACTTAGCTTCAGAAGGTTGTGTGGCTAAAATTAGTGGAAATGAAGGAGAATATTTTGAAGGTACTGCAGTAGTATTCGAAAATGAATTTGATGTTATTCCTGGTGTTCAAGGCGGTTTAGTAAAACCTGGAGATGTTGTCGTCATCAGATATTGTGGCCCAAAAGGTGGTCCGGGAATGCCTGAGATGCTTAAACCAACTTCAGCCATTATGGGTGCAGGACTTGGAAAAAGTGTTGCTTTGATTACAGACGGTAGATTCTCTGGAGGTTCACATGGTTTTGTAGTGGGTCATATTACACCAGAAGCGTATGATGGTGGCGGAATTGCTTTAGTTGAAAATGGAGATATTATCACTATTGATGCTGTTAAAAACACGATTAATTTAAAAATTTCTGATGAAGAATTTGCTAAAAGAAAAGCGAATTGGGTTCAACCCGCTTTGAAAGCAACAAAAGGAGTTTTATTGAAATATGCACGATCGGTCTCTAGCGCTTCAACAGGATGTGTGACCGATAAATAATCCCCCTAACCCCGAAGGGGAAATAATAGGTTTGGACTTTTATTTGAAAGTGAAAAATAGGAATACTATATCAATCTCGGCTCCCTCTCCTTTGGAGAGGGCTGGGGTGAGGAAAAATAATAAACGTACCCATGGGAACAAATAAAATATCAGGCGCAGAAGCCGTTATTAGATGCTTATTAGAAGAAGGAGTAGACTTGGTTTATGGTTATCCAGGAGGTGCCATAATGCCTGTTTACGACGAATTATATAAATTTCAAGATCAATTACAGCATGTTTTAGTACGTCACGAACAAGGTGCAACTCATGCGGCTCAGGGATTTGCAAGAGCAACAGGAAAAGTTGGAGTGGCAATAGCTACTTCAGGTCCTGGAGCAACAAATCTTGTAACTGGTATTGCCGATGCTCAGATTGATTCAACTCCAATGGTTTGTATTACAGGTCAGGTAGGGAAACATTTATTAGGTTCAGATGCGTTTCAGGAAACCGATATTATTGGAATTTCGACTCCGGTTACCAAATGGAATTATCAAATTACAGAGGCACATGAAATACCTGAAATCATTGCAAAAGCATTTTATATTGCAAAATCAGGTCGTCCGGGTCCAGTTTTAATTGATATTACAAAAAATGCTCAATTTGACGAAATTGAATTTAGTTATAAAAAATGTACCAGCATTAGAAGTTATAATCCAAGGCCAACTTTAGATATTGAAAAAATTAAAGAGGCTGCGGAATTAATCAATAATGCAAAAAAACCATATATTGTTTTTGGTCAGGGAATCATTCTTGGTGAAGCCGAAGAACAATTAAAAGCATTAGTTGAAAAATCAGGAATTCCTGCTGCTTGGACTATTTTAGGACTTTCGGCATTGCCAACAGACCACCCATTAAATGTAGGGATGTTAGGTATGCACGGAAATTATGGTCCTAATTTGTTGACAAATGAATGTGATGTTTTGATCGCACTTGGAATGCGTTTTGATGATCGTGTTACAGGAAATTTAGCTACTTATGCAAAGCAGGCCAAAGTAATTCACTTTGAAATTGATCCTGCAGAAATAGATAAAAATGTAAAAACAACGGTTGCTGTTTTAGCTGATGTCAAAGAATCTCTGACTGCCTTACTTCCTTTTATCAAAAGTAATACACATGAATCTTGGCACAATGAATTCAAAGAAATGTATAAAATTGAATTGGAAGCGGTAATCAATGACGAGTTAAAACCTAAGAAAGAAGGAATTTCTATGGGTGAAACTATCGAAATGATTAATAAACATTCTAAAGGTGATGCGATTATGGTTTCGGATGTGGGGCAACACCAAATGTTTGCTTGTCGTTATGCCAAATTCAATTCAACAAAAAGTAACGTAACTTCAGGTGGTTTAGGAACCATGGGATTTGCTTTACCGGCTGCAATTGGTGCCAAAATGGGAATGCCGGAACGTGAAGTGGTTGCCATTATTGGTGATGGTGGTTTTCAAATGACTATTCAGGAATTAGGAACTATTTTTCAAACTAAAGTTCCTGTGAAAATTGTAGTCTTGAACAACGAATTTTTAGGAATGGTACGTCAGTGGCAACAATTGTTTTTTGACAAAAGATATGCTTCAACTGAAATGATCAATCCTAATTTTATAGCGATTGCTGAAGGCTATTATATTAAAGCCAAAAAAGTGACCAAAAGAGAAGATTTAGATGCGGCCGTTGCTGAAATGATGGCTTCAAAAGAATCGTATTTCCTTGAAGTTATGGTAGAAAAAGAAAATAATGTATTCCCAATGATTCCAACAGGAGCATCGGTTTCTGATATGCGATTAAGTTAATATTATGGAAAATAAAACATTCACCATTTCTGTTTATTCAGAAAACAACGTTGGCTTATTAAACAGAATATCAGGAATATTCTTGAAACGTCATATCAATATTTTAAGTTTAAATGTATCCGAATCAGAAATAGAAAATGTTTCCCGATTCATCATTGTAGTGGATACAACTGAAAAATGGGTACAAAATATTGTAGGCCAAATCGAAAAACAAATCGAAGTAATCAAAGCCTTTTATCATGTGGATGAAGAAACTATTTTCTTGGAAAGTGCTTTGTTCAAAATAAATTCGAGTTTGTTATTTGACGAAAGACAAATACAAAATATCATCAAAGAAAGTCATTCGGAAATTGTTACCGTATCAAGAGACTTTTTTGTAATTTCAAAATCAGGAAGACGCTCTGAGATTGAAGAACTATATGGAAAATTAAAACCTTTCGGAATCATGCAGTTTGTACGTTCAGGAAGAATATCTGTTTCCAAAGAAAAAATGGAAATATCAACGTTATTAGAAGAGCTTTCATAGAAAGTGTTCAGTTTTGAGTATTCAGTTTTGCAACATTAAATAAACCAGAATATTCAATTCTTTCAATTTTTAAATTAATTATAAATTTCACATTCATTAAATATTAAAAAAAATGGCAAATTATTTCAATTCATTACCACTTAGATTACAATTAGAACAATTAGGCGTTTGCGAATTCATGGATCAATCAGAATTTGCAAATGGTATAACAGCATTAGCAGGAAAAAAAGTAGTTATCGTAGGTTGTGGAGCTCAAGGTTTGAACCAAGGTTTGAACATGAGAGATTCAGGTTTAGATATTTCTTACGCATTGCGTGCAGAAGCAATTGCACAAAAAAGAGTTTCTTTTATGAATGCTGCTGATAATGGTTTCAAAGTGGGAACTTATGAAGAATTAATTCCAACTGCTGATTTGGTTTGTAACCTTACACCAGATAAACAACATACTGCTGTAGTAACAGCAATCATGCCTTTGATGAAAAATGGTTCAACATTAGCATATTCTCATGGTTTTAATATCGTAGAAGAAGGAATGCAAATTCGTAAAGACATCACTGTAATTATGTGTGCTCCTAAATGTCCAGGATCTGAGGTTCGTGAAGAATATAAAAGAGGTTTTGGTGTGCCAACATTAATCGCAGTTCACCCTGAAAACGATCCAAACGGAGAAGGTTTCGAACAAGCAAAAGCATATGCAGTTGCTACCGGTGGTCACAAAGCAGGAGTTTTGAACTCTTCATTTGTAGCCGAAGTTAAATCGGATTTGATGGGAGAGCAAACCATTCTTTGTGGAATGTTACAAACAGGTTCTATTTTATGTTTCGACAAAATGGTTGAAAAAGGAATCGAGCCAGCTTATGCTTCAAAATTAATTCAATACGGTTGGGAAACTGTAACTGAAGCCTTGAAACATGGTGGAATTACAAATATGATGGATCGTCTTTCAAATCCTGCAAAAATTGAAGCATATGAATTAGCTGAAGAATTAAAAGATATTATGCGTCCGTTGTTTCAAAAACATATGGATGATATTATCTCTGGTGAGTTTTCAAGAAATATGATGATTGACTGGGCTAATGATGATATCAATTTATTGACTTGGAGAGCTGCAACTGCAGAAACAAATTTTGAAAAAACAGCGCCAACAGCAGCTCATATTTCAGAACAAGAATATTTTGATAATGGAGTTTTGATGATTGCCATGGTTAAAGCTGGTGTTGAATTGGCTTTCGAAACGATGACACAATCAGGAATTATTGAAGAATCTGCGTACTACGAATCTTTGCATGAATTGCCTTTGATTGCTAATACTGTAGCAAGAAAAAAATTATATGAAATGAACAGAATTATTTCTGACACAGCAGAATACGGTTGTTATTTGTTTGATCATGCATGTAAGCCTTTATTGGTTGATTTTATGAAAACGGTAGACACAAACGTAATTGGTAAACCATTCTCGACTTCAAACGGAGTAGATAATGCAGTACTTATTGCTGTAAATAATAGTATCCGTCAACATCCTATTGAAGAAGTAGGAGCTTGGTTAAGAGAATCAATGACAGCTATGAAAAAAATAGGATAATAAAAATTAGGAATTACCACACATGAGGAGGGTGTGCTGGGATTTGCATTATATCATTTGAATCCATAATATTTTGAATTAGTAAGCACTTATTAAAAGAGAAAGAGGTAAAATGCATATTACGTTCACTTAACTTAAAACGAGCTGAGAGTTAAGTGAAGTAATTCCTTATATTTAAAAATAAATTTGTTACTATCTTTTTAATATTGAAAATATATTTTAAGATGTTCCTAATTGAAGTTGTAATAAAGCACTTTTTTATTGCAAAAATTATTTGTTGTTAAATTTTGTTGAGATAAAAGGCGGGGTAGGAAATCTATCTCGCTTTTTTTGTTTTTATCATAATTTCAAAAAATACTGAAAAACGAACAAATTGTCATTAAAAAGTTATTTTTTTTATTTAATATTTAAATTTCTATAGGAATTTATAATTTAAATAATTTTAAGAATAGCTTGAGATTTAATACTTTTATAAAAAATTAAAAAACATGAGCTACTATAAAATTGATAATTTAGAACAATATTTTAAACATTATAATAAATCAGTTCGTGAGCCCAGAAAATTTTGGGGTAAAATAGCAGAAGAAAATTTCACTTGGTACCAACAATGGGATAAAGTTGTCGATTTTAATATGGCTGAAGCCGAAGTAAAATGGTTTACTGAAGCTAAAGTAAATATGACTAAAAACTGTATCGATAGACATCTTGCTAAAAGAGGTGAAAAAACGGCTATTATTTTTGAACCGAATGATCCAACAGAAACTGCATTACATATAACATATAATGAATTGCACCAACGTGTTTGCAAAATGGCAAACGTATTGCGCGAACAAGGCATAAAAAAAGGAGATCGTGTTTGTATTTATTTACCAATGATTCCTGAATTGGCTATTACAACTTTGGCTTGTGCGAGAATCGGTGCGATACATTCAGTTGTTTTTGCTGGATTTTCGTCTTCTGCTGTGGCAACAAGAATAAATGACAGTGAATGCAAAATGGTTATTACTTCAGATGGTGGTTACAGAGGAAATAAAACCATTGATTTAAAAGGGATAATTGACGAGGCATTGTTAAGCTGTCCAAGTGTTTCAACTGTCTTGGTTGTAAAAAGAACTAACACTTCGGTAAACATGAAAGAAGGTCGTGACCAATGGTTGCAACCTCTTTTAGAAGCAGCATCGGATAATAATGTAGCTGAAATTATGGATGCTGAAGATCCATTGTTTATTCTTTACACTTCAGGTTCCACTGGAAAACCTAAAGGAATGGTACATACCACTGCAGGTTACATGGTGTACACTGCTTATACTTTTAAGAATGTATTCAATTATGAAGAAAATGATATTTTTTGGTGTACCGCTGATATTGGTTGGATAACGGGACATTCCTATACACTTTATGGTCCATTATTGAATGGCGCTACTACGGTTATTTTTGAAGGAGTTCCTTCTTATCCTGATTTCAGTCGTTTTTGGGAAATAATAGAAAAGCACAAAGTCACTCAATTTTATACGGCACCAACGGCTATTCGTTCCTTGGCAAAAGAGAGTTTAGAATATGTACAAAAATTCCCTTTAAAATCATTAAAAGTAATCGGTTCAGTAGGGGAGCCAATCAATGAAGAAGCTTGGCACTGGTATAATGACCATGTTGGAGATAAAAGATGTCCCGTTGTGGATACGTGGTGGCAAACGGAAACAGGTGGAATTATGATTTCTCCAATCGCATTTGTTACCCCAACAAAACCAACCTATGCTACTTTACCATTACCTGGAATTCAACCCGTATTGATGGATGAAAAACGAAATGAAATAGAAGGCAATCAAGTAGTAGGTAGTTTATGTATCAAATTCCCATGGCCTGGAATAGCGAGAACCATTTGGGGAGATCATCAACGGTATAAAGATACTTATTTTTCTACCTTTCCAGGCAAATATTTCACTGGTGACGGTGCTCTACGTGATGAAGTAGGGTATTACAGAATTACAGGTCGTGTAGATGATGTGGTTATCGTTTCGGGACATAATTTAGGAACAGCGCCTATTGAAGATGCGATTAATGAGCATCCGGCAGTTGCTGAGTCAGCAATTGTTGGATTTCCTCATGATATCAAAGGAAATGCATTATACGGTTTTGTAATTCTAAAAGAAACGGGAGAAACTAGAAATAAAGAAAATCTTATCAAAGAAATAAATCAACACATAACGGATCACATTGGTCCAATTGCTAAACTGGATAAAATTCAATTTGTTTCCGGTTTGCCAAAAACACGTTCCGGAAAAATTATGCGTAGGATTCTTCGCAAAATTGCCGAAGGTGATTATTCTAATTTTGGTGATATTTCAACTTTATTGAATCCTGAGGTTGTAGAGGAAATAAAAGGAGGAAAATTGTAAATTAATTAAAAGCTGTTTGTAATAAAACAGCTTTTTTTGAATTATACTTTTTGAGAAACTCTAAAAATAATTTTAAAAGAAAAAATCACTTTTATTAGACAACAAAAAATCAATTAATTATGTAAGTTTTATATTAAATAATATAGCTACATTCTGAAACAAATACCTAAATTTACTTCTCTATGAAAAATAAGGAAGTCTTAATTATTGGTGGCGGTTTAGCAGGTTTGACTGCAGCAATTCATTTATCCAAAGTTGGATTTCAAATTACCGTTGTAGAAAAAAATGAATTTCCAAAACATAAAGTTTGTGGCGAATATATTTCTAATGAAGTTTTGCCTTATCTCAATTGGCTCGATTTGAAAATAACTGATTTATGTCCTACAGCTATTACAAAACTTGAATTTTCAACAGTCAGCGGAAAGAAAATTAAGAGTATTTTACCTCTCGGTGGATTTGGAATTAGTCGCTATACTCTAGATGAACACTTATGCACTAAAGCAATTGCAAATGGTTGTAAAATCATTCCGGATACAGTAGAAACAATTGTTTTTGAGAATGAAATATTTACCGTAACTACTTTAAATAAAGCCATTTTAAAATCTGAAATTGTGATAGGATCCTTTGGTAAACGTTCTACTATTGATCAAAAACTAAATCGTAATTTTATTCAGAAGAAATCACCATGGTTGGCTGTCAAAGCTCATTATTCAGGAGATTTCCCTAGTGATTTGGTTGGATTGTATAACTTTAAAGGCGGTTATTGTGGTGTTTCAAAAGTAGAAAATGATGTAATTAATATTTGTTATTTAGCAGATTACGAAACCTTCAAACAGTTTAAAAATGTTGATGAATATCAAAATAACGTTGTTTATCAAAACCCACATTTAAAAACAATTTTTGAAAAAAGTAACTTGCTTTTCGAGAAACCATTAACAATCAGTCAAATTTCTTTCGAAAAAAAACAAGCTGTTGAGAATCATATTTTAATGATTGGAGATACAGCCGGATTAATCCATCCTTTGTGTGGTAATGGCATGGCAATGGCAATTCATAGTGCTAAAATTGTTTCTGAATTATTGGAGAAATATTGCAATAACGAAATCAAATCCAGAAACGAATTAGAAGAAAAATACACTCAAGAATGGAGTTTTAATTTTAGTAAAAGATTGGGAATGGGAAGATTTTTATCAACTCTTTTGCAAAAGAAAAAACTATCAGGAGCATTGACGTATATATTAATTATATTTCCGTTTTTATTGTCGAAAATTATTAAAAAAACGCACGGAACCCCCATAATTTTAAACTCATAGATGTTTATAAATACAAAATATAGAACTGATGAACCTGAAACTATGGACGATTTTACCATGGAAGGAGAAATCTTACGTGATGCGTTAGATAAAATAGCCAAAATCAATCAGCTTTTAGGTGGAAACCTGTTAACTTTACGAGGCGTTCAGGATTTGATTAAGGATATTCCAAAATCAAATGAAATTAGTATTGTAGATGTAGGTTGTGGCAATGGCGATATGTTGCGAACATTGGCGGATTTTGGATTAAAAAATAATCTAAAATTTCAATTAATTGGTATAGATGCTAATAATTTTACGATCAACCATGCGCGAAAATTATCTAAAAAATATTCTAATATATCGTACCAATGTGAAGATATATTTGATAAACCTTTTGGAGAATTAAAATACGATATCATTCTGTGTACTTTGACATTACATCATTTTAAAGACAATGAAATTATTTATTTATTAAATGTATTTAATACCAATTCGAATATTGGAATTGTTATAAATGACTTGCAAAGAAGTGCTGTTGCTTATCGGTTGTTTCAGGCATTATGTTTTGTTTTTAGATTAAATGATATGTCACGGGAAGATGGATTAATTTCAATTTTACGAGGTTTTAAAAAAGAAGAACTAGTTAGTTTTTCAGAAAAATTAAATTTTAGCAACTATAAAATTCATTGGAAATGGGCGTTTCGCTATCAGTGGATAATTTCGAAAATATGAGTGTAAAAATAAAAACCGTTACAAAACAATTACCAAAATACTCCAGAACAACGGAAGAAATTATTCCATTTTTGGATGCTTGGTTAGTAGGACAAGAAGAACGTTTCATCAGGAAAGTAAAAAAAATATTTGAAGGTGCTGCTGTCGATAAGCGATACTCAATTATGGATCCAATTGCCGTTTTTACGAAAACTTCTTTTGAAGAAAGAAATAATATTTATGTTCGTGAAGTTATTGATTTAGGCGAAAAAGTATTAGAAAAAGCTTTAAAGAAAGCCAATTGGAATCCTGAAGATTTAGACTATATTATTACGGTGAGTTGTACTGGAATTATGATTCCGTCTTTAGATGCATATTTGATTAATAAATTGAAATTACGTCAGGATATCGTACGGCTTCCAGTAACTGAAATGGGTTGTGTAGCTGGAATTTCAGGAATAATTTATGCCAAAAATTTCCTGCAGGCTAATCCTGGAAAACGGGCTGCGGTAATCGCGGTTGAAAGTCCAACAGCAACATTTCAATTAGATGATTTTTCAATGGCTAATATTGTAAGCGCAGCTATTTTTGGCGACGGTGCGGCTTGTGTTTTGCTTTCTTCCCATCAAGATGAGGAAGGTCCTGAAATTCTGGCCGAAGAAATGTATCATTTTTATGATAACATTCAGATGATGGGTTTTAAACTCACAAACTCAGGTTTACAAATGGTATTGGATATTGAAGTTCCTGAAACTATCGCATCGCATTTTCCTGATATTATTCATCCATTTTTAGAGAAGAATAATCTAACAATTGATACAATCGATCATTTAATTTTTCATCCAGGCGGAAAAAAAATTGTTCAAACAGTGGAAACTTTATTTTCTGATTTAGAAAAAAACATTGATGACACAAAAGAAGTTTTACGATTGTATGGAAATATGTCAAGTGCCACT
This sequence comes from Flavobacterium gawalongense, assembly GCF_007097265.1. Classification (GTDB taxonomy): domain Bacteria; phylum Bacteroidota; class Bacteroidia; order Flavobacteriales; family Flavobacteriaceae; genus Flavobacterium; species Flavobacterium gawalongense. The sequence goes on from NZ_VJZP01000033.1 coordinate 44,075, forward strand.
GTTTTGTATGTTTTAGAACGAATTATGGACAGTAAACCCAAAAAAGGAGAAAAAGGATTAATGTTGAGCTTTGGTCCGGGATTTTCAGCACAACGGGTTTTGTTACAGTTTTAGCCCCCTAACCCCCAAATGGGGGAAGAAAAACTATGAGAAAAGAAGAAATTATATCAAAATTACCGTATTCAAAACCATTTTTATTTGTGGACGAAATAGTCCAAATCGATGAAAATGGGGTGGAAGGGAATTATACCTTTGATGAAAACCATGATTTTTACAAAGGGCATTTTAAAGAATGTCCCGTTACGCCCGGAGTCATTTTAACTGAAGTTATGGCACAAATTGGGTTAGTTTGTTTGGGGATTTTTTTATTAAATGATACATTAAATAAAACTGCTTCAATTGCTTTAACATCAACTGAAATAGATTTTTTAAAACCTGTTTTTCCAAATGAAAAAGTAATAGTAATTTCAGAAAAAATATATTTTAGATTTGGAAAATTAAAATGTAAAGTGAAAATGATAAATGAAAAAGGAGAAATGGTTTGTACAGGAACAATAGCAGGAATGATCCTCACCCCAACCCTCTCCAAAGGAGATGGAGCCAAAACCGGATTAAAATAATCTGTTGAAATTGTCATTAAAATTTAAATTGTAAATGGAAAAACGTGTCGTAATTACAGGACTTGGTGTTGTTGCTCCAAATGGAGTTGGACTTGATACTTTTACTTATGCCATAAAAAATGGAATTTCGGGAATCAAACATGATTCAGAATTAGAAAGACTGCAATTTTCTTGTCAGATTGCTGGAAAACCTGAAATTTCCACTGAATTAGCATTGCAGTATTTTTCGGAATTAGAGTTAAGAAATTTCAATTCAACGGGAATTTTATATGGTGTAATTGCAGGAATTGATGCTTGGAAAGATGCGGGTTTATCATTAGAAATTAATGAAGAACCGGATTGGGATAGCGGAACTATTTTTGGAACAGGAACTTCCGGGATTGATAAATTTCGAGAAAGTATTTATAAAATAGATGATTTTCAAACCCGAAGATTAGGAAGTACAGCCGTGGCACAAACTATGAATAGTGGTGTGAGTGCTTATTTAGGAGGGAAATTAGGATTAGGAAATCAAGTCACTACCAATTCTTCGGCATGCACGACAGGAACTGAAAGTATTTTGATGGCGTATGAGCGTATAAAATCAGGGCAGGCAAAACGCATTTTAGCCGGAAGTACGAGTGATTCCGGTCCTTATATTTGGGGTGGATTTGATGCTATGAAAGTCTGCACATTCAAACATAATAAAAATCCTGAACAAGGCTCAAGGCCTATGAGTGCGAGCGCTTCTGGATTTGTTCCGGGAAGTGGAGCAGGGGCTTTAGTCTTGGAAGATTTAGAAAGTGCATTAGCAAGAGGTGCTAAAATCTACGCAGAAGTTTTAGGTGGAAATGTAAATTCTGGTGGGCAACGCGGATTAGGGACTATGACAGCTCCAAATCCGACAGCCGTTCAAAAATGCATTAAAAATGCTATTGAAAATGCTGGAATTTCAGCCAATGATATTGATGCTATAAACGGACATTTGACAGCCACATCAAAAGATAGTTTGGAGATTAAGAATTGGAGTGAAGCTTTGGACAGAAAAGGAAAAGAATTTCCCTATATTAACTCCTTAAAATCAATGGTAGGACACTGCTTGTCAGGAGCAGGGAGTATAGAAAGTGTGGCCTCAGTGTTGCAATTGCATGAAGGATTTGTTTTCCCGAATATCAATTGTGAAGATTTAAACCCTGAAATTACCGCTCTAATTGACGAGTCAAGAATTCCAAGACAATTGATTGAAAAAGAATTGAATATCATTGCAAAAGCAAGTTTTGGTTTTGGGGATGTGAATGGATGTGTGATTTTAAAAAAAATATATAGGTATAGGCGTTTAGGTCGCAATTTATTATTTTTGCCTGATGGCAGATAGAAATATTTTTAGAGGAGTGAAT
>NZ_VJZP01000034.1 GCF_007097265.1 Flavobacterium gawalongense
ACGGCTTTTTCTTTGAAAGCTTTGTCATAAATTTTGCGGACTTGTTTCATAGGTTAAAATTAAGATTATTTCTTAACTTTCTGTGATTGCTAAGTTAGCATGTCCACTTTAGGGATTAAATAGTAATAATTGAAGTAGAAGAAAACCAGCAACATAAAATAGATAAGAAAATATATTCTGTCATGACCATTACTTGCTAAATTCGGCAAACTAAAAACACTTCCAGATGAAGTAAATGCATAAGGCAAAAGCAAAAATGCTAAACATAAGCAAAAATGCAATGCGTAAAAGGAAATGTTTTTTTTCATGAATACTACTTAACCAATCAAATTTAAGATTCTTATTGGAAGCATTCAAATTATTGCGGTAAAAACATCGATTGTTGCGATTTAAATGAATATTACCCCATTTAAATGTAACCTGATAAATTGCAATGTTTAACTAATTCATTTGAATTATTAATCGTGTACCGGACTTTGCGTACAAGGACAGTTACTAATGCCCGCAAGAAAATCAAGTCCTATTGTAACGACATGAGTTCCTGTATTAAATGCTGCTAACTGATTAAGGGTAAGTTGGTAGGAGTACCCAAAATAAAAATTAGACTTCTTAAAACCAAGCATTGGCCCCAAATTTAACGGTTTAAAAAATTGATCATTAAGAAAACGGTAGGATATTCCAGCCCAATAGTAATCCTCATATTTATTAAAATGCCTGTATTTTATATTAACATCTGTACTGGAACGTTTGTCACTGGCAAAAAATTGATAGAAAACAGAGGGTTCGTACTCCACCCTGCTATTGGTAGGACTTTTAAAAACATAGCCCGAATAAACCTGATAGTTTCTAAGTAATACAGGCTCTACACCTGAGAACTTATCTGCATTTTTATTTAAAATATTACTGGCATTAAGACTCAAATAAAATGATTTGTTTCTATACAATGCGCCTACATCAAAATTGTTATTTGATACAAATCTATTGTCCGTAATACTTGGATCTAAAACAGGAATTTCGTAAGTCGTATTAAAATTATTAATATCTATTTTAAAATTATTAATATTATAAGAAATCCCTAAGGACAAATATTGTTTGGTATAATAATCCAGTATTAAATGATGCGCAAAGGAAAATTTAGCACCCGTCTGTCTAGTATTCCCATTACTGTCATTATAAAAAGACACTCCAACTCCTGATTGATCCGCAATTCTAAAATCGGCATACACCGATTGATTATCCGGAGCATCTTTTATACCAACCCATTGTGTCAACCCATTAGCCCTAATTTTAAGATTATCTCCGATTCCTGCGAACGTTGGTGCTATTACGAAATGATTATCTGCTAAATATTGTGTGAAAACCGGCAAATTTAACTCTTGGCTATAACCCGAAGTTACAGCCAAGAGAAAAAATGATAGTATTAATTTTTTCATTTGAATCATTTTAATTTGGGACAAATTGGTCATTAGTGTTTATTTATTATCTGTAAAGGGTAAAATGACCAACAAACTCTCGAGCATCTTTCAAATCATTCAATTTTAAAACATACCAGTAATCTCCGGAAGGAAGTTCGTTACCATTGTATTTACCATCCCAATATTGGCCAAGACGATACGTTGCTATTTTTCGACCGTATCTGTCAAAAATATCGAATGTCAAGTCTTTATAATTGATAGTACATCCGGGAGCCCATCCATCCATCACTCCGTCACCGTTTGGTGTAAAGTAATTTGGAATACATACATCTATGTACTCAAAATATCTCGTAGCTGAAGCCACACAACCATTTGAATCCGTAACCTCAACCGTATAATCCCCCGATTTGTAGATGATAAAAGTATTCTTCGTACCATAGGATTCACCATTAAGTGTATACTGATATCCGCCGCCGCCGCCGGTTGCTGTCGCAACAATCTCATTTAATCCCCCATCGCTCAGCACTAATGCCAGCGGATCAACCTGTAAGATATCGAAATTAGCGGTTCTTTGGATACATCCATTGGTATGTCTGACATCGATAAAATGGTTTGTGCCCGGCACCACATTTGTAAATATATTACCCGCCTGATAAGGTGTACCATCCAGTGAATAATCCACATCGGTCAGATCAGTTATGCTGGCATCTACTGTTACAGTAACTGAATTACTGGCCGAATTGTTCACACAACTGTAATCTACCACGGCTATCGGATTTATTTTAACAGATTCCGGCATAGCAACAACAAATTCAACAGCACAACCGTTGGCATCCTGAATATAAACCGTATGGGTTCCTCCTGCCAATCCTGTGAAATCAAATCGTGTTTGTGTCAAAGTACCTATTGTATAAACTCCGTTAACGTTATCTAAACTGGCACTATACGGCATCGTTCCTCCAACAATATCAACACTAAATGCTCCGTCTTTATCTCCAAAACAAATTTCCGGAAGCATTGATCCTGCAATAAGCGACGGAATTATTGGATTCGGTTCACTAATAACAATTCCGGTGATGTACTGATAACATCCATTTTCATCTTGGGCAATAACATCATAAAGACCCGGTTGAAGGTTTATGAAAATACCTGAATCAAAAAATTGATCCAATCTAGGAGAAATAGCATATTTAATAATACCGGTACCTCCAGAGGCAGTAACGGTTATTTGTCCGTTTCCTTGACCGAAACAAGTAACATTAATTTCAGTATGCGATACACTAATTGAAGTCAAAGGCTCTGTGATAACGATAGGAGAACCTGTGGTTGTAGTACAATCGCCACTGTCCACACGAACTTTATAATTTCCTGCCGGCAATTGTGTGAAAGTACCCGGGGAAGTTTGTGTAGGTACAAATGCTAACGGAAGACCTGCCCCATCCAGTAAAGTGTACACATAATTCCCTAAACCTCCCTGAGCATTGGCAACAATTACTCCGGAAACATCCCCTTTACAATTGATGACAGCATTGGTAGTATCTACATTCAAAATAAGTGTTTCCAATGGCGCTATCTCAATATCATTTGAAACAACACCAACACAACCATTAGCATCCTTAACGTAGTAATGATACGTTCCAACTGGTACCGGGAATGTTATTGAATTAGTGAAAGTGCCCAGATTTGTAGCAAAATTAGAGTCTGCACCATAAGTATAAATTCCTGTTCCACCCGTTGCACTTAATGTAAGTCTGGTTTGAGTTAAACAGGTTTGCGTTGTCGCTACCACTAAACTGGCGCTTACTTTTGTTGGTTGGGCAATAACGATAGGAGTTGAAGTAGCCGAACAGCTGTAGCCATCGGTCACGGTAATCGTGTAAGTTCCTGCACCTAAACCACCAAATACAGGCGAAGCTTGCGGACCACTGGCAGCAGCCGGAACCAACGAAGTGGTATTCAAGGTGTACCTATAATTCGATCCTTGACCACCTGAAGGTGAATTAACCGTAATCGTAGCCGTCTTATCTCCAAAACAACTCAACATCGTTGTATTTGGGCTTGCTGTTACGGTAATTGGTGTTGGAATCACCAAAGTTACATTTGTTGTAGCCACACATCCTTTACTGTCTCTTACGTTAACCGTGTAAGTACCCGCGGTTAAATTGGTAAAATTACGCTGGGCAGAATAGGCTACAGTTACCGGTCCGGTCAATTCAAACTGATAGCCTCCCGACCATCCGCCTGTGGCTGTTGCAGCAATACTTCCGTCATTATTTCCTGAAACGCATGTGATTTGAGTATGGGTTTCGGCTATCGCCAAAGCTGCTGCAGGTTGTGCAATGGTAAAGTTTTTACTCGCGGTACAATACGGACTATTCGTTAAAGTAGCTGTTATGGTATAGATTCCGGCAGCCAAAGTACTAATCGTGATAGGTCCGGCAGTAGCACTTGTACCGGATGTAACCGGATTGCCAAGCGCATCAACTATTGTATAGCTAAATGGCCCCGCCTGATTCGGATTGGTTGCCGTAATTACCCTGTCGATGAAAGTTACATTGGCACTTCCGTTTGTTCCTCCAAAACAGCTCACATCTGTAACACTATTGATGGTTAAGTCGAAAGTATTCGGTTCGTTTACGTAATGAACACTTTTTACACTACAAGCTGTTGCCGGATTTGCAACCGTAATCAGGTAATTACCAATATTTAATCCTGTGAAAACTCCTGTAGTGTTAGTAACATTATAATTAGCCCCAATGACTCCAGTTGTCGCATTAGAATCAGCTACCGTATATTGTAAACTGGCAGGTGTTCCTCCGATGCTGCTTACTGACACCGTGATGTCTTCCAGATTTGTACAGGTAATCGCCCTGTCAACATTTACCGTTACTTTGTCTAAAGCGATAAATGGGACTATTGAAATCGTTGCCGGTGCAGTACCGATACAACCTTTGCTGTCATAAACGTTTACCGTATAGGTTCCTCCCAATAAATTGGCTTCCGTATAGGCATTGCTGGCACCAAACTGAACTACCGCTCCGCCTTTTATGAACTCATAATTATACACTCCCGATCCGCCGGTTACTCCCGTTACGGTAATCGTAGCGAAATTGGTCGCATTCGAACCTGCATTACAACCAAATTGTGACACCGTTGGAGCCGGAACTGTTATAATAGCCGGTTCAACTACGGTAATGGCTTGAGTTGCCACACAACCTCTGGCCGAGGTTACTGTCACTGTATAATTTCCTGCTGTTAATCCACTAAAGATATTAGATGTCTGAGCCGGTCTTGTTGCAGTACCCGAAAGGCTGTAGTTATAAACCGGATTATCATTCACTCCCGGAGCCGGTGTAGCCATTGTTGCGGTGATGACACCGTTGCTTCCGCCGTTACAGCTCACATCCGTTTTTGAAAGAGCAAAACCGGTGATTGGCGTTGCCGCTCCTAAATTTACCGGGATTGACTTCGTACAAGTGGTTGTAATATCCCTAACTGTTACCGTATGTGATCCCGCTGAAATAGCAGTAAAGTTTGTCGAAGATTGATAAGTCCCGGCATCTAAACGGTACTCATAAGTCCCGGAGCCTCCGGTAGCAGAGAGTGTTACCGAACCATCCCCGTCCATACAACTTGGCAGAGCGGTAATAACTGCCTGCAATTGCAACGCCGGTAAAATGCTAACTAAACCTGATACAGTTGTTGTACAACCATTTTTGTCTTTTACGGTCACATCATAGGTTCCCGGTGCATTCACGGTAAAAGTTGGACTCGTTTGGAATCCTGCACCAATACTATATTCGAATGGAGCCATTCCTGTAGTTACATTTACTGTAAAAGTATAAGTTCCTGTTGCACTCGGGCATTGACTTAATCCTGTAACTGTTATTCCTGATGGAAGTGGATCAGTCACTATCGTTATTACTAATGGTGTTGTAATCACACAACCATTACCATCTTTCACATACACATCCCAGGCAGTTGCTATAGCCGGATTTAAAACAGCCGATGCTGAAGTAGCATAGGTTCCTGCTGGCGCTCCGCTTATTACATACGAATAACGGTATGGAGCAACTCCTCCCGAAGCGGTCACGCTTACCTGTGCACCAAAATTACAGTTGGCATTGATAAACGGATTAGCCACTAAAGCTAATGGTGCAGATTGCGCAACATTAATAGATGTTGTAGCAGTACATCCTGTAACCACATCAGTTACTGCTATAGTTTGTGTACTTGCGGCTGTTAATCCTGAAACTGTTATCGTTGGATTTGTTTGTGGTGTACTTACAGCTCCTCCGTTGATTGAATAAGTATATGTGCCTGTAAAGTTCCCTATTGTAAACAATACTTCTCCATTAGATCCCGGATTACAGGTTACATTACTCATTAATTGACCGGAAACCGTAATATTATTTACTGGGTCTACCGTATATGATTCCTGATAGGTACATCCGTTCGTATCGGTTACTTGGAATAAATAGGTTCCAGGTGTCAGACCGACAAACGTAGTTGTCGTTTGTTTAGGAACTACCACTGGCGAAGGTGCTATTGTTTCATATTGCAACACTGCAACTCCACCGGTAACTCCGGTAATTTCAACAGTACCATTAGCTAAACAAGTAACTGGAAAAGTGGTATTAAAAGTTAAATCTGTTGGTGGGTTCAAAGGCGGAATATCAACACCATTCACTAAGGTAAATAAACATCCGTTGGCATCTTTTACCCAAACGTCAAAAGTAATTCCTGTATAAGACTGGTAGGTATTTGATGACGTATAATTTACACCTCCATTAAAACTATAACTGTAAGGTGCTGTTCCAGAAGCTCCAGTTACGGTAACCGTTGCCGATTGTGCCGCATTTCCTGCACCACAACTTAAAGACGTCGTCATTAACGAAGTGGCACTTAAAGCATTTGGCTGGGTAATGGTAATTGAAGTTGGCGCTGAAATACAATTTTTACTGTCTTTTACAATAACATTATACGTTCCTGCTGCATTCAGCCCTGTAAATACATTTGAAGGCTGGAAAGTTACTCCGTTGTCAATACTGTACTGATAAGGAGCAATACCAGCTGCCGCAGTAATCACAATACTGCCATTCGAACCGCCATTACAACTTACATTCGCTTGAGTAAAAGTCAATGTTGGAGTCGTATTTGGTGTAACAATAATTTCATTAGAAATTGCCGGACAACCTTGACTATCGGTTACTCTAAATACATAACTACCCGCTGTATTGGTGATAAAAGGAGAAATTGTCGGCGCATACACGCCACCATTGAATGAAACTTCATAAGTTGTATAAGTTCCTGTACCACCACTTGGAGTTAATGTAATGCTGGCACCAACTGCACAAGTTAAATCTTGCGTCATGTTTGCAACAAGGATTACCTGTTCTTTTACTTCGAATGTTGCCGGTGCAATACAACCATTAGCATCTTTAATACTTACATTATATACTCCAGGCGCATTGACTGTAAATGTTGGGCTCGCTTGGTAAGCTCCACCTATACTGTATGTTGGTATACCTACATAAGTTCCTGTTAATGTTATTGACAATGCTGATCCCGTAAAACATTGTAAACCCACTGGATCAATCGTTGGAGACGGATCTACTGTAATTGTTTTATCTATTTTGAATTCACAACCATTGGCATCTTTAACCCAAATATCCCAATTTAGTTTTAAAGGCAATGGCAAAGGATTTAATACTCCCAAATTACTATTGTTGTATGCTCCGGCTTGTGGCGCACCATCCTGAACGAATGCATATTGATAAGGGCCTGTACCACCAGTTGCAGAAACGGTAATTTGAGTACCCGTGTTACAATTGGCATTTGTTTCATTCGAAATTGTTGCATTCAGCGATTGTATGGGTTGGTTGATATTAAACGGAATTAAAGCAGAACAAAGAGTCCCTGTAGATTCTTTCACTTTTAATAAATAATCCCCTGGTTTTAAACCAGAAATAATCCCTGATGTCGGACCACCTGCTACACCAGTAATTGTACCATTTATTGCCGGACTAATTGGTGAATTTGTTAGTGGATTTAATAATTCATATTCTATTGTTGTTACAGTTGCATCAAAACCACTTACAGTATAATTGATAATTCCATTATTTGCCCCATTACAAGTCACATTGGATTTATTGTTAATTACAACTCCAATAGAAGATATACTTGGAATAGGAACTTCTAAAACTGAAATACAATTATTAGCATCTTTTACTTGAAAGAAATAAGAAGTTCCATGTAACAATCCATTAAATGTATAAGTAGTAGCAGCAGTTGGCGCTGATTCTGTTAAAGGCTGTCCAAATATTGAATACCTGTATGGAGCTACTCCACCTGTTACAACCGTTAAATCAACTGTGGCTCCAACAATACAATTACCTCCTACAGTGACAGCATTTAATGTTAAAAATGGTGGTGTTGTAATACGCTGTTTACTACTGCTAAATTGGCATCCTTTTGCGTCTATGATAGTAATATAATAATCTCCAAAATTTAAACCTCCAAAATTATGACCCGATGTTGGTGAAGTCCCTACTTCTGAATAAGTGGCTAATAAATTAAAAGAATTATCATATAAATTATACGTAAATGGTGCTACACCACCAGAAGTAACCGAAACATCAAAACTTCCGGGGGTATTAGCGTTACAAACTATTGGATACATCACAATATTTGGCACTATAAGAAGCGGATTATTTAAAGGAATTGTTCCGGTTGCACCACAACCCTTATTATCTCTAACAACATAAGGATAACTTCCCGCGACAAGACCTCCGAATACATTAGTAGCAACAAAAGTAGCTCCCCCATCTATACTGTATGTAAAAGGACCTTCTCCTGTTAAGGCTGTTAATTTTATAGATCCGTCTGTGTTCCCATTGCAGGTAGGGTCAACCGCCGTATAACCTGCTGTAGGTGAAACTGCCGTTGTAGTGGTAATATTTGTTTCCTTTGTACAGCCATTAGCATCTCTTATTTCAAATTGATATGTATCTGCCGCAGAAGCTGTATATGTAAAAATGTTTCCTGCAAATACAGTTGCAGCACCATAAGTGCCAGTTCCTATTTTAACTTTATATGAATATGGCAATTTTCCTCCATTAGTAGTCACATCAATAGTCGCATCAGTCGGGGATGAACAGGTTAAATCCTTCGTTAAAATAGCATTGGTTGTTAACGGAGACGAAACTATAGTTGGTGTTACGCTAGGAGCAGTACAACCATTACCATCTTTTACAGTAACCGTATAACTACCGGAAACATTTACAGTAAATACAGGACTGCTTTGGTAAGAAACACCACCATTTATACTATAACTTAATGGAGCAATTCCTGTCCCTATTGCCGTAAAAGTAAAACCTGTTGAAACACTACACTGATTTGAAGCTAAAGCTGGCGTACTAACCGTTGGTAAAGCATCACTAATCACGGTTACTGTGGCAGTTGCAATACAGCCATTAGCATCTTTCACATACACATCCCATGATAGGTTTGCTCCTGAATTGGTATCAACAGTTATTATATTACTGTTACCATAAGTTGTCGGAGCGGCAGCACCCGCAATCACAGCCGCATAGGTATAATTTAGCGTTCCTCCTGAAGCAGTTACCGTAATTTGTGAATTATCATTGTTACAATTCACATTTGTGGCAGTGGCGGTAAATGTTAATGTAGCTGTAGGTTCTGTGATTGTTACCGAAGCGTTTTTGACACAACCTGTCGCATTATCTTTAACTTGTACAGTATACGTACCCGCAACCAAATTAGTTAAGGTAATAACATCTCCTGATTGACCTTGCGTGTATGGTAATGCAGCAGGAACCGTTGTTACTGTAATAGTATAATTTCCTGTAGAACTAAATCCCGAAACCACATAAGTAGCAGCTCCTGTACTTCCTCCTTTACACAATACATCGCTGGTTACATTGCCTGAAATGGCAATTGGCGTAACTGACAGTACATTGTGGGATTGGGTATAATAACAACCGTTGGCATCGGTTACTTTGAAAATGTAAGTACCCGGTAATAATCCTGTAAAAACACCTGTAGTATTTGAAGTTGCAGAAGCTAGAGGAAAAGTAATTTCATAAGTTAATGTTCCCACACCCGTTCCGGCACTTGGTGTAACCGTAACCGTACTTGTTGTTACAATACAGGTAACGGCAGTGGTGCCAATGGTACCGGCAATAGGCGGATTTAATTTTAATAGTGTAACGGAGTCTCCGTCTGTACAACCGTTCGCATCCCTAACAGAATACGGAATCGTTTGATTGGTTCCGTTATCATTTACGGTTAAGGTATTGGTATCGGTATAACCGCCACCATTAAAACTGTATTGATACGGCGCTGTTCCTGTGACAGGAACTGCAATTGTTAGTGTCGCTGATTGTTTGGTATTGGTTGGACTACAACTAAACGCTGTTGCTGTTGCTGAAGCAACCAAAGCAGTAGGCTGTGTTAAAGTTACTGTCCCTGTAAAAGGGCAATTTTTACTGTCACGAACTTCGTAAGCATATGCAATCCCTGCACTTAATCCAGAATACAAGGTAGTACTTGTAAAGCTGCTTCCATTAAAACTATACGTATAAGGTCCAACTCCACCTGATGGTATTATTTGTACAGATCCATCTGAAACTCCATTACAGCTAGGATTTACAGGATTCAGCGTTGCCGTTACAGGTACTAGAGGATTTATCGATGCTGTTACCGTAGTACTACATCCTTTTGCATCTTGTATCTGAAATTGATAGGTGCTTGCAACAGCAGTGGTATAAGTAAAAGTAGTCGCTGTTGGTTGCGCTATTGTCCCGGGACCTGTTCCGGAAAGTACCGTTACCACAAAAGGCGCATTTCCGCCTGTGATTGTCCCTGTGATTACCGCATTTGGACTGGCAGTACAATCTAATGTCTTGATATTGGTGATTGCCGCTGTCAATTGAGGCGCAATGGTAATATTGCTAATGATTGCAGTACAACCAAAACTATCCGTTACCACAATACTATGCGTTCCCGTCCCCACATTATTGAACGTATTGCTGTTTTGAGACGGAGCTCCGTCTAAACTATACACATAAGGCGAAGTCCCTCCTGAGGCATTTACTACTAATGAAGCTTGGTTCACACTATCAAAGCAGACGTCTGAACTTGAATCCAGCGTCGCTGTTACTGTTGGCGGAGTTACTACAGTCAAAACCGTCGTGTCATCGGTACAATTGTTGGCATCATAGCCCCGAACAATATACGTTCCCGGCGCAACATTAGTAAATATTCCGGTATTTTGAGACGGTCTGACATTGGTCGTTCCTACTGCATCCCATAATTCATATCGGTATGCTGTAGTTCCCCCGGTTGAACTGGCAGTAATGGTGGCTCCGGTAGTACAAGTTGCCAAACTAGTTACACCAGCGGTAGTCACCAATGGTGCTGGTGCTGTTAGAATTTGGGTAAATGATTGTACACAGGTTCCAGTCGATGTAACATCATAGCGTACTTTTACATTATAGGTTCCATTGGTTAATCCTGTAATCGTATAAGGAGATGTCATTTGGGTAACCCAATTCACGCCATTATCAATAGAATATTGAAAGCCTTTTGTGGGATCAAAATTTTGAGCTACGATTGTAATTTCACCATTATTGGTTCCAGAACAACTTAGATTTTTAACTCCCGAAATACTTGCTGTAAAAGCATTTCCTGATGGCACTACTATAAAAAAGTCACTTTGCGGAATACAGGATAAAGCACTAGTTGTTGAAATATATTTTACGGAAATAGTGTGGTTTCCAGTAGTCAAATTAGTAAAAACATTGGAAGGAGCATTTGTGTTAGCCACTCCATCCAAAAGGTGTTGATAACTATAATTTGCATTTGGAACCGTTGTTACAGTTACATTACTCTTGGCCGTTCCATCACAATTATATACCGGATCTTCAACTGCAATTGTCGGTTCAACCGGTACGGGGTCTATGACAATATTCGGCATGGCGAAAATGCAACCATTAGCATCTCTAATGTATACCGTATAGGTTCCGGAAGCTTTATAGGCTTCGTTAGCTGTTGTCCATGTCGCCTGGTTGTCAAAACTATATTCATAAGGGACTGTTCCCCCTTGTGGATTGGTAATACGAATTTTACCTTCTCCGGAAGGGCCGCAACCTGCCAGTTCAGATACCCCCGCAGAAGCAGTCAGGGCAGTACTCGGTTGGGTTATGGCAATTGTTTGAGCCGTACTGAAGCAATCGGTACCAGCCAGTGCGTATTTAACAATCGCATTGTATGTGCCGGCACTAAGGTTTGAAAAAGTCGGATTGGCTAGATAAGTAGCTCCATTATTAATACTATAGGCCAGGGTATATCCGTTGGCGTTGGTAACATTAAAATTAATGGCACCGCTGGTATCATTATAGCATTTAACATTGGTTTGACTAACCGTATAAACCGGTGGAGGCGTTGCAGCAACGGTTATCGTTGTGGTTGCGCTACAGCCTTTACTGTCTTCAACAATTATGGTATATATTCCCCCTGAAGGAAGTGGATTCGTAACTGTAATTTGTGGAGTGGATTGAAAATTACTCGTGCCATTGATATAATAAGTATATGGCGGGATACCTCCGACAGGATATACTGTAATTTCCCCGTCAGTACACGTCAATGGTTTGGTAAGAGCCGAAGTCGCTGTAAGCAGCGGAGGATTTATTATTTCAATATCTTCCGAATAATCACAACCATCATCGGTCCAAACCCTCGCGGTATAAATTCCGGGAGTTAAACCCGAAAATTCATAATCATTAGCCATTATAGGCCCTACACCGTTAACCAATGTTGCCCCTTGATAAATACTAAAATAATATTGCGGGCGAATATCATTGGCGGCCAATTTTATCGCTCCTTTTCCTCCGTTACAAAGCGGTTGGGTAACAAATTTTGAAACCGTAAAATCTCTTTTTCGAATAAGAATATCCGGTACCGTAAAAATACATGGATTGGTAACTACCCCAACTTGTTTAATATATACCGTATAGGAATTGGGCGTAGTAATAGAAAACACGTTCGAGGTTTGGTATGGTCCGGCAACATTCAAACTATATTCATATCCACCCGGCACTCCTCCAACTGTAATTTGACCCAAAGTATTACAGATGATATCTTGGGAAGTAACTGTTGGATTTAATACGTTTTGATATACATTAAAATAAAAAACACTGTAACAGCCTCCAACATAATTTATGGTAACCCTAAATTGTCCCGCAGTATTTGCGGTATAGTTAGGGCCTGTACCGACCTGATTCCAGGTACATGCTGAATTTTCATTCGCACAATTAGCAACGGTAACTGCCGCACAACTGCTTTCATTTAATTTTTGCCATACAATTGATGCCGCATCACTAATTCCCGTGTTAATCAATCGGGTAGCATTGGCACCACACAAGAAAATATTAGGCAGGACTTTTCCATTGTTCGGACAAATAGGCAATAAATCTGCAAAAGGGATAACCGGGTTCGTAATTGTATTTCCATAAGGAACAACGGTAATCTCTTCATCAATAGACAAACAGGTACCCGAAGCGGTATTACGCACATAATAAACCCCTGTTTGAGTGGCCGTATAGGTTTGAGCGGTTCCAATAACCGGTGTTCCTGTTGGACTTGTTGACCAAGAATAGCTGGCATATCCATCTGAGGCGGATAGTACCACACTGACCCCGCACAAGACTTCGGTTCTCTGAAAGGTACAATTGGTAATTCCTACTAAAAAATTAGTAGGCTGTGCTGTTCCAAAATTACAAATGGTAGTAGAAAAACTAGCATCATCCGTAATTTGATTGGTATTTACGATCCCTCTATACGTTGCAAAAGCCTGATTCTTAATTTCATTCGAACAGGCATTACTCAATTCATTACAAGTGGGAACCACCTGTACTTTTATTCGTATGGTATATTGAGGGTCATTAATTTCTACGGAAGTATTGGGAATCGAAAAAATAATTGTCCTCGTTAACGGATTGTATGATTGTACCGTTGCCCCGCCTGAATTGGTTAAATCGATATCCCCAGGATAATTAAAAATAATATTTTCCGGAAGTATGTCTTTTATCGTAAAATTAGCCACATGGTCATTCCCAATATTTTGATAATTAATTTCATAATACAAATTTTGCCCTAAAGTAACATTAGCGTTACTGGCATCATTCCCGGAAGCATCTTCCACTGTTTTAGTGAGGGCAATATCAGGGGCAATAACATCTACGGCAAAAGCATTAAAAAAACTAAAAACGGGATCAGCCTGACCTTTAGCTACCTGCACGGTAATTGTCGCAGAAGTGGCATTATGGTTAATAACCGATTTTTCAGCACTTAAAACACTTTCTATACCCGTATCATACCCTAAAGTATTGCTACTGCTGGGAACTCTATCCGTAAAATAACCATTTGCGTCAGTTATAGCACTATTAAAAAATTTATTGGAAGCCCTTTGAGGTGCATTAACGATGGCTTTACCATTGATTTCCGTTTTACTTCCAATCTCTCCTTTATCTCCTTCCAAACTCGCAAAAGCATATTGTATGTCTATAACTCCGGAAGGCGGTGTTGTAAAACCTGAAATAGGAATAGATAAGGTTTTATCATCATAAATACTGCTGAATCCATCAAATGTGGTGATTGATTTAGTGGTTGCCTTAGCATCCTCATAGACCACAAAAAGTGTCCATCCGGCCGATAAACCTGTCGATGAATTAGATCCCAAACTCGAAGTGACATTAGCTACCGTGAAGGTCCCTTGGGGATTGGCTAAACCGGATACTAAAGTGGTCACATCAGCATAACAAGCGTAAGGGGTATTTGTAGGCTCATTTTTCCCTGCTGCAATGGGAGCAACTACTGCATCATAAATAAGTTCGCCTGTAATATCCTTATAGGTTGTATTTCCGGGCAATTTCAATTTTATTTTATTGATATCGGTTCTACTTTGTGGCACCTGAAGTATGGCTCCCCAATACAATCCCGCATAGGCAATTTTAAAACAGGTTGTAGTTGCGGGCATTTTTAGATTTGCACTACTTGAACTGAAGGTAGTAGCATCAGAATCAATATCAATATATTGCATATTTGTACTCTGGTTGACACTATTGTCATTGAGAGCATTGTTATTCTTACCCAGAATATTGTTCCCAATTAATAACATATTTCCTTTTAACTCTTTATTATACCTAATGGTAAACGGCTTGTAGTTTTGGGCATTGGATGTCAAACACACGAATGCGGTTATAAAAACCAAAAAAGTTTTAAGAATGGGACTTACGAACATAGTCTCCTTTAGTTTGCTATTACCTTTGGTGAATTTCAATCTAAAGAAAACTTCAAACCAATTAAAAATAGGAATGCTATTAACTAAAAATGTTATAACAATTAGTAGGTAGTTTTTTAATTTCATTGGGGCAAAATTATTGTTCCAAGCAACATTGCCTGAAGGTTTTTTTATTGATTTAAATCAACCCCCAGGGGCATGAGGGTTAATTTAAAATTGTACAAAACTGGATTTATTTTTAAAAAAAATTAATCATTACTGTCTTTTTCATAACTGATTTTATTCATTAATTTTCTATTTTAACTATAGACAACTTACTATTATAAGGTTTATTTCCTTTTGATTTTAACGCTTTTTTCGCATCTTCTATAGTATCAAATTTATCATAATAAATGAAATATTTACTTGTGTTAACATCGTAGAAGAAATCTATATTTGATTGGCCTGCAGCAACCGATTTTGTTAAAAAACCATCTCTTTTAGCAACATCATTATGCACAGCAACTATTAAATAATACCCACTCTCCACATTTTTAATATTTTTTAAGATTTGCATATTAGACTGCTCATCACCATAATCAAAATCCTCCGCTTTTAAAGGAACTGTGCTAAAAGGGGTCTTCTCTCTTATTCGGTTTAATGTCGCTTTATCCTGCAAATACCTACCTTGATCATTCTCAAAAGCAGCACGTTTTATTCTTCGTTTTTTCTCAATCTCAGTATCCGCTTTAATTTTTTCTAATGAAGAAATTAAAATCAAATTTGACTGTTCCGTTTTTAATTGTTCCGCTTTTAGCGTTTCTACTGTTTTTAGATAGTATTGACTACTTGCGTCGTTTTTATCAGATCTTTTTTTGAGTCTTTCTTTGTATAAATTATCTAATTCAATAATCTTTTCACTCTGACTTCTATTAAGTCCTGCTAGTTCTGATTTTAAAGATTCCAATGCACTGTTTTCTGCAGAAACACTTTTGAAAGCCTTAGGCTCTTTGAAAATACCTTTTTCACTTAAATCATTTTCTTCTTTTAAATCTTTAAGATCTCTTTCTTTATTCGCAACCATTACATTGAATTTTGTCAATAATTGTTGTTGGATATTTTTAGAATCTCCTACCAATTTGGCCAAATTATCCATCGATTTAGCATTATCATCCTTAGGCATGTCGGCTAATTTCGCTTGGGAGAGAGCATCGGCTTTGGCTTTGGCATCCGCAGCTAATTTCTCTTGGGTAAGAGCATCTGCTTTAACTTTAGCATCAGTAACTAATTTCTCTTGGGCAAGAGCATCCGCTTTGGCTTTCGTTTCAGCAGCCAATTTCGCTTGAGCAAGAGCATCCGCTTTGGCTTTAGCATCTGCATCTAATTTCGCTTGAGCAAGGGAATCGGCTTTAGTTTTAGCATCCGCAGCTAATTTTGACTGAGCAAGAGCATCCGCTTTGGCTTTGGCGTCCGCAGCCAATTTCGCCTGGGCAAGGGAATCGGCTTTAGTTTTAGCATCCGCAGCTAATTTTGCCTGGGCAAGGGAATCCGCTTTGGCTTTGGCATCCGCAGCTAATTTCGCTTGGGCAAGAACATCCGCTTTAACTTTAGCATCTGCGGCTAATTTCGCTTGAGCAAGAACATCCGCTTTAACTTTAGCATCTGCATCTAATTTCGCTTGAGCAAGAGCATCCGCCTTAGTTTTAGCATCCGCAGCTAATTTCGCTTGGGCAAGAACATCCGCTTTAACTTTAGCATCTGCGGCTAATTTCGCTTGAGCAAGAACATCCGCTTTAACTTTAGCATCTGCATCTAATTTCGCTTGAGCAAGAGCATCCGCCTTAGTTTTAGCGTCCGCATCTAATTTCGCTTGAGCAAGGGAATCGGCTTTAGTTTTAGCATCCGCAGCTAATTTTGACTGAGCAAGAGCATCCGCTTTGGCTTTAGCGTCCGCAGCAAGTTTTGCCTGAGCAAGAGCATCCGCTTTAATTTTAGCATCAGCAGCCAATTTCGCTTGGGCGAGAGCATCCGCTTTGGCTTTAGCATCCGCAGCTAATTTCGCTTGGGCGAGAGCATTGGCTTTAGTTTTAGCATCCGCATCTGATTTCGCTTGGGCAAGAGCATCCGCTTTGGCTTTGGCATCTGCGGCTAATTTCGCTTGAGCAAGGGAATCGGCTTTAGTTTTAGCATCCGCAGCTAATTTCGCCTGGGCAAGAGCATCGGCTTTAGTTTTAGCATCCGCAACTAATTTCGCTTGAGCGAGAGCATCCGCTTTGGCTTTGGCATCCGCAGCCAATTTCGCTTGGGCAAGAGCATCCGCTTTGGCTTTTGCATCTGCGGCTAATTTCGCCTGGGCAAGAGTATTGGACTTGGCTTTAGAGTCTGCAGCTAATTTCGCTTTGGCAAGAGCATCGGATTTGGGTTTAGCATCCGCAACTAATTTCGCTTGGGCAAGAGCATCCGCTTTGGCTTTTGCATCTGCAGCTAATTTAGCTTGAGTAAGAGCTTCGGATTTGGCAGTGGTTGCTAGTTTTGTTTTGGCAGCAGCATCGGCATCCAACTTGGCTTTGATATCAGCGGCTAGTTTAGCTTTGGCATCTGCGATTTCTTTCAGTTTAAACAATCGTATTTCTTCTTTTTCAGCGACCAAAGCAAGTTTAAGCTCCTTCAATCTTTGAGCGTCAACAGGAGATAAAATCGCGGATTCTTTTGGTTTTGCAGGAACTGATTTTCTTGTTTCTGCAGCAGGAACAATAGATCCTTCTTCCTCATCATCTCCATAATAGTAATTATTACTTTTAAATTTATAAGCAAAAACAATTTCATGCGAAGATCCAAAATTTGATAGACTACCCATCCCCTTTTCAAAATTATACTCAAGAGAAATTTTTGGAGTTATATTCAAACCTATTCCTCCGGAAATCCCATATACAGTATTATAGCCTGCTTGGGCCCAAATCCCTTTAGGAATAGCAAACATCATTAATCCTGAGATAACCGTTTTATCCTTTTTAAACGCCGTCTTAACTAAAGCAGAAAATTTACTTTTATCAAAAAAACCGTAGGTGTCTAAATATCCTGTATGCATGATGTGGGCTTCAATACTTTTTTCAGGATCGTCTTCAACTGTTTTAGACGTTTTAAGATTATATAGAATCAGATTATTTACTGATAGGCCAAAATCAAGAAATGCTGTCCCGTAGTTTATCCCTGGATTTACAGTAATTAAGGCATTTGAAGGTATGTTTTCTAATGATGGATCTGGATAATTTGTAACAACCTTAGTTTTATTTAAACCACTTTTATAAAATCCTACATTCATACCAAAAGTTAGATTACTATCTTCTTCTAGTACAACATTATGAGCAAAATTTGCAACAGCACCAAAAGTGGTTAAAACACCATAATTTTGTTGAAACAATCCAACAGCAATTCCTTCATTTTCTCTAAATCTTCCGGAATAACTGAATAAATAGGTCTGTGGGGCATCATCAAATTGGATCCATTGTCTTTTATTATAAAAACTGACAATGGTACTCTGTTCTCTAACAAAACTAAAAGTAGGATTTATGAGGAATTTATTAAACTTTAAAGAATTTCGAACCGGGAGCGTAAATGAAACAACTCCATCCTCTTGGGAATAAAGCATCTGTTGGATACAGAAAAAAAAGACGATAACTAAAAAAATGTTTTTCATACTATTCCACTATAGTTATCGATCCCTTTTTAACTTTATGGTCTTGAGTCGTGATGATATAATAATAAACTGGATTTACATTTTTGAAATCTATTCCGTTTTCTGGCCAATTATTTTGATAATCATTTGTTTTGAGTACTACTTCACCTAAAGAACTGATTAATAACACCTCTGTATTTGTCCCGCTTACATATTCTTGCGGTATAACCCAAGTATCATTTATACCGTCTCCGTTAGGGCTTATTAAATTTGGTATGTTTGCAACATCTGGAAATGGATTAGAATCAACTGCTGTGTTTACTACGAAAGGAAATTCGTTTGACACAACACATCCTGTAGTTTGAGTAATTACTACTTTATAACTTCCTTTGGTTTTTACCTCATAAGTACTTCCTGCAGCATCTGCAATAATAGCTTCATTTAAATACCATTTATAATCAGGATTCGAAGCTGATGTGGTTACGATTACTGTTAGAGTTTCTTCCGGCGAAATAGTATTTGCATCTGGAACATTGATACTGCTTGTGAATTGATACTCTTGTAAATTGATAGCAGCATTAGCCACACAGGTTCCAAAATTAACAGCCACAGCATACTGTCCTTTTTGATTGGTTATATAGGTTTGACCTGTTGCTCCAGATATGGCTACATTATCCTTATACCATTGGTAGCTATTGCCTGCTACTGTACTTAATGTTGTTGAATTTGTACTCGAACAAAAAGGATTTCCAAGACTGGAAGTTATGGTGGTAACAGCTCCTGAAGTAGCTTCGCTTACGGTTACTCTGTTGGAGTAGGAATCTGAAGTACAGGAGCCATAATTAGTTTCAACATAATATTTTCCTGACTGATTCACGGTTAAACTTTGCCCTGTAGCTATAGGAGTTAAACTTGGTTCCTTAAACCAATTATAGGTTAACGAAGGGTATTTTAGTGGGGAATCATTAGATCCTGTACCAGGATTGTCTATTGTTAAAACATAACTGCCGCCGGAGCAATAAGTGGCGGTCGAAACAAAATTGTTAATGGAAAACGGAGCATCCTGAGCCTTATAATAGGCCGAAAAACTAATAGAATTAGGACTTGTAGCCGCTGGACTTGTGCTTTTTATCCTCAGCCTATATTTTTCCCCGGCTGTTGTAACAGGTACCGAAAAAGTTAAAGTTGCCGGAGAAACAGTAACAGTACCCGCACCAGAAGTAAAAACAACCGTAGGACTGGTAAAACCTCCGTTGGGATCTGAAAGTTCTACTACAAATTGATTTGTAGAACTCAAACCCGAAACTGGTGAAAAAGAAAAGGTTACATTAAAGGTATTAAAAGAAGGATTGGCACAAATTTGACTAAAAGGTAAAGTAGGCGTGCCAATAACTATTTGAGCATTTATACTATTAGTTAAAGGAAAAATAAAAAATAAAAAATAAAAAGAATATTTATTTACAATAGTAGTCATTGTGCATTCAATCTTTATTTTATCCAATTCATGAACATAATTTATAACACTGTTACATTGTATTTTTTACGTCTGAAATGAAAATCCTCCGAAAAAATAGTTCTTTTAATGATCGTTTGATGCCGTGATTTTAGCAATTCGTAATCTAAAGTCAGGCTTTTTTTCATTAAAGAGGTCAATAAATGTTTCCTTATTATCACTTTGAGAATACACATTAGAGAATGCACTATTGCCATACCAATTCTCTAAATCTTCATTATCCGAATTATATTCTGTAAAAATATTCCCTTTACAAAAATTGAAATACATCTCTTCAAATTTTATTTTTTTTAGATTTTCTCCGTTAATTTCAATTTTATTATTCAATAATACTGCGGGGTTAAAACCAGAAATTACACTTCTTTTAAGGTCAATAGAAGCATTTTCAGAAACATATACAGCTTCTTTAACTAAACCTGATTGAATATCGGCACTTATGTTTTCGCTATTATTAATCAATGTTAAATTTGTTGCAATAACTGATGTTTGCTTTTTAGCAAAATCAACTTCTTCTTTTTTATCATAAGAAGCAACATCTATACATCGTGAACCTAAACTACTTGTTAAATAAGAAGATCGAATTGCTAAGGAATTATCTATTCGACATTGTGTTCCAAAATTAAATTTATAATCATCACTACTTGACTTTAAAGAAACCATCTTATTTAAATTAAGTTCTCCACCAAATATTTCAAAAGAATCACCCGCAGAATAACTTACCATTATGTTCTCTAATATCGTTTTGTTCCCTACACCGGCTAACAATAATGCATTAAAATTACCTACTCCCTTAATTTTTTTTCCGGCAAATTCTATCCTTACAAATTTTAAAACACCTGAATTACTATTTACATTGTTACCTCCATAAGACGTTAAAGAAGTATCCAGATCAAAATTCACGGATGAAGCATTTCCAAATTTATTTGTAGGTGCATCTCCCAGTATAATTATTCCTCCCCAATCTCCCGCTTTTCTAGTGCTTCTGTTAGAAGTAAAAACGATTGGATCAGTCTCTAAACCTTCGGCAATTATAATGGCACCTTTAGTAATTATAAGAGAAGCGCCAGATTCATAATCCCCTATTATCACAGTTCCGGGTTCAATAGTAAGAGTTGCATTATTTGTTACGAAAACACTCCCTTGCAACATGTAAATGTTTTTCTTGTATAATTTTGTATTTACAGCAATATTACCCGCCAATATTTGATTTGCTTCACCATAATCAACTTTGTAAGGTTTAAATTCTGTCCAGTTATTTAACCAGTTATTAGAACCCGTTATTCCTTTTTCTTGCTGTGCACTTACCCCACAAACTACTAAAAGGAGCATCCATATAATTTGAGTAAAGTTTTTCATGGTTAAAAAGATATAAAATATTAATACTTGGGAACTATTTGAGTTAATAAAATTAAAAAAACTCATTACGAGTTTTCTGAACTGCTTCAGAATACATCGATAACGAGTTTAAAAAAAAAATTAATATTCGATTATCGCTGCAACATTCTAAATCTAAAATTACTTGTTAATGAACATTAAAAAGGGAATTAAACTAAGCCTGACTAATCATTACATATCATTGAATTCATGTAGTGATTTCAATGTGTTTTCATAAAATAAAATTGCTGCCACTAAATTATCGGTATCTGAGTAAGGCACCATTCTCCTTTGAAACGCAACGGTTACGTCAAGAAAACTTGTAGTACTTTCGGCCTGTTCGGCCAAGATCTTTCTATTATCCGCATCATTGGGAATTCCCAAATCGGCCATAGTAACACCCGGTTTTGTAGCTAAGGCAATGTAGGGCAGTGTTTTAACAAGAACTTTTATACGCTCAATATATAATTCTAATAACTCCCCTTTTTTCATCCCTTGCAACTCTTTCTGATCATGGTATTTTTTTATTAATGCGGATGTACTAATAATACTTTTAGGAGCATTTTTATCTTGTGCAGAAACAATGCCTGTTGCTAATAATAAACACACACTGAAAAAAATAATTTTCCCTTTCATACTTTAAATTTACAAATTAATTTATCAAACAAAAATATACAATAAAATTCAATTTACAACTTTGATACTGTTTTTTTTTGATTATAAAGGATTACAAAATGTAAAAAAAACCGTATTATATCGAACAAATTTGATTTTTATCGGATAGTTTGATTTTTCACTACATAAGTGGTAATAGGGGGATTAACAGGACTTTATAGCATTATGAAAGACTCCAAAAAAAAACATTAATTCTCGTAACCAAATTTTTATTTATTAATATTAAACCTACACGTAAATAAAATAAAATTGTTGATTTTTGACAAATAACAAGTGCTTTTATCTTTTTTAAGTCTTTTTTACCCAAAAAAAGTTAATTTTTATCTTAAAAAACAGCACTTATTCAATGTCATTTTTAAACATACTTTTACTGAAACTTTGCATCCTAAAATTTTAGACTAAACCATTTTCTTCTATCTTTGCTTCATGCAATTTTCAGAAATTTTAGGACAAGAACACATTAAAAGTCATTTGACAAAAAGTGCTGATTTGGGCAGAATTCCCCATGCACAATTGTTTGTTGGTCCTGAGGGAAGCGGTACTTTACCTATGGCGATTGCTTATGCACAATACATTATCTGCAGCAATCAAAACTCAGAAAACTCGGGTTCAAACGAAGCTTGCAACATCA
Source organism: Flavobacterium gawalongense (assembly GCF_007097265.1). Classification (GTDB taxonomy): domain Bacteria; phylum Bacteroidota; class Bacteroidia; order Flavobacteriales; family Flavobacteriaceae; genus Flavobacterium; species Flavobacterium gawalongense. Next base: position 22,588 of record NZ_VJZP01000034.1, read on the forward strand.
AATTCCAAAAAACTTCGCATCCGGATTTGCATTTTATTTACCCAACTGTAAGTACCGAAGATGTAAAAACGAAACCAAAAAGCATCGATTTTATCACGGAATGGAGAGAATTTTTAAACCAAAATTCATACGGAAGTTTGTTTGATTGGTACCAAACCCTTGGTGTTAAAAATAAACAAGGAGAAATCAGGGTTGACGATGCCCAGGAAATCTTGAAATCTTTGGCTTTAAAATCCTACGAAGGCGGCTACAAAGTAATGATTATTTGGATGGCCGATAAATTAAATATTGCCGCTTCCAATAAATTATTGAAATTACTGGAAGAACCTACAGACAGAACGGTTTTCATCTTGATTTCAGAAAATGAAGAAGATATAATTCAAACCATTCGTTCCCGATGCCAAGTCTTACATTTTAATGGTTTGAGTGAAAAAGTTATCACCGAAGCCTTAGTTTCTAAAGAAAATACAGAGCCTAAAACGGCTTTAAAAATAGCGCATCAAGCACAAGGAAATTATAACAAAGCACTGCAATTATTACAACCGGATAGCGAATCTGTTTTTTTCGAAAAATGGTTTGTTGATTGGGTTCGTGCCGCTTTTAGAGCCAAAGGAAATGCGGCAGCCATTCAGGATTTGATTCAATGGAGCGAGCAAATTGCCAGTTTAGGAAGAGAAACCCAAAAGAAATTTTTACATTTTTGTATCGATATGTTCCGTCAGGCTTTATTGCTGAATTATCAAACGGCAAGCTTGGTTTACATGGAACCACAAGTGGAGAAATTCAAACTGGAGAATTTTGCCCCTTTTGTAAATGGCAACAATATAAATGATATTTTTAAAGAACTTTCGGATGCAATGTATCATATTGAACGCAACGGAAATGCAAAAATTATTTTGACCGATTTATCTATAAAACTTACCCGTTTAATTCACAAAAAATAAAAACATGAACAACATTACTTCTATTTTAATTTTGATTTTTCTGGCTATTACTTTTCTGCAATCCGGTTACGACAAACTGTTTTATTGGAAAGATAATGTTGACTGGTTAAAAGGTCATTTTGCTAAAACACAATTAAAAAACCAAGTGCCTCTGGCTTTACTGAATATTTTAATTTTAGAATTAATCTCAGGTATTTTATGTGTGGTTGGCTGCATCGAATTATTGGTAAACAATGGAAGAATATTTGGCTTTTACGGAGCGGTTTTCTCCTGCATCACTTTATTGATGTTGCTTTTCGGACAAAGATTAGCCAAAGATTATGATGGTGCCAGAACGATTGTTATCTATTTTATACCAGCTATATTGGCCGTTTATTGGTTAAACTAGAAACCACAATATTATTTAAAACAACACTTACTTTTTATACAAAAAAATGACTCCAAAACATCCTTCAGAATCCCTGACGATATTAACCGATTTGGTTTTACCGAGCGAAACCAATCCTTTGAATAATCTTTTTGGTGGCGAATTGTTAGCCCGAATGGATCGCGCAGCGAGTATTGCAGCCGGAAGACATTCCCGAAGAATAACCGTGACCGCATCCGTAAATCACGTGGCGTTTAACAGAGCTATTCCACTGGGAAGTGTCGTAAATGTTGAGGCTAAAGTCTCCAGATCTTTCAGAAGTTCAATGGAAATATTTATTGACGTTTGGGTAGAAGACAGACAATCTGGAAACCGTACCAAAGCCAATGAGGCCATTTATACTTTTGTAGCTGTTGATGAAAGTGGAAGACCTGTAGAAGTCCCACAAATAATTCCAGAAACAGAACTGGAAAAACAACGCTTTGATGCTGCATTAAGACGCAAACAACTCAGTTTAGTTTTAGCCGGAAAAATGAACCCTCACGACGCCACTGAATTGAAGGCGCTGTTCCAGTAACAAGCATAATTAACTTGTTTTGTTTTTATTAAAATTTAGATATTGAAAATATTCTTGAAAGAGAAAATTTACATTAAAAAAAGAAGTATTTTTACGAAAACAAATGTTCTTACATAAATGAAATTTTCAGGATAATTAGTCACCCTGTCAATTTCTTACAGTTATAAAATAATACAAATAGATGAAAGAAAAGGTAAAAGAGAAGATGAGTACAGAGAAAGAATCCAAATTAAAAGCGCTACAACTTACGCTTGACAAACTAGACAAAACGTACGGAAAAGGAACCGTAATGAAAATGGGAGATAAAGCCATTGAGGAAGTAGAAACTATTTCTTCTGGGTCTTTAGGGATTGATTTAGCATTAGGGGTTGGAGGGTATCCAAGAGGAAGAATTATTGAAATATACGGTCCAGAATCGTCTGGAAAAACAACTTTGACGCTTCATGCCATTGCTGAGGCTCAAAAAGCCGGTGGAATTGCTGCTTTTATTGATGCAGAACATGCTTTCGACAGAAATTATGCTGAGAAATTGGGAGTAGACATTGAAAACCTAATCATTTCTCAACCAGATAATGGGGAACAAGCTTTAGAAATTGCTGAAAACCTGATTCGTTCAGGAGCAATTGACATTGTTGTAATTGACTCGGTTGCCGCTTTGACTCCAAAAAGTGAAATCGAAGGCGAAATGGGAGATTCTAAAATGGGTCTTCATGCACGTTTGATGTCTCAAGCATTGCGTAAATTAACAGGAACGATCAGCAAAACGCATTGTACCGTTTTCTTCATCAATCAATTAAGAGAGAAAATTGGAGTAATGTTCGGTAATCCAGAAACTACAACTGGTGGAAACGCACTGAAGTTTTACGCTTCGGTTCGTTTAGACATCCGTCGTTCCACTCAAATAAAAGATGGTGACAATGTACTTGGAAACAGAACCAAAGTAAAAGTGGTGAAAAACAAAGTCGCTCCGCCTTTTAAAATTGCTGAATTTGACATCATGTATGGTGAAGGAATTTCAAAAACAGGAGAAATTTTAGATCTTGCAGTAGAATTTGAAATCATCAAAAAAGCGGGATCTTGGTTCAGTTATGGTGAAACCAAATTAGGTCAAGGCCGTGATGCTGTTAAGTCTTTAATAAAAGACAATCCGGAATTAGCGGATGAATTAGAAGAAAAAATTAAAGCCAGAATAAAAGAATTAGCAGAAGCATAAAACTAAAACCCGAAAAATTTTTCGGGTTTTTTTATTTTTACACGCAACCTTTTTCAAAAATTTTTATCTAATAAAAAAAACAGCCTCAACCTCATTTGAAGAAGCTGATTATTATAAATTTAAAAAATGAAAAAATGAAAAAATTTGCCCTGTTTATTCTGTTAATTACAACCCTGACAGGATGTACTCTTGATAATGACAATCGAGATTCCTACACCTATAAAGTGCTTCCTGTTGATAGTTATACCCTGCCTGAAAAATTTACATTGGGAAATACGTATGAAATAAAATTAAAATATACAAAACCTACTGAATGTCATTATTTTCAAGGCATCTATTATAGTAAAGACCTCAATATACGAACCATAGCCATTCAAACAGCTGTAAATAACAACCCAGTTTGCACGCAATCAATCCCAGCGCAGTCGGAGATTTCTTTTAATTTTTATGTAACAAATACCGGATCTTATATTTTCAAATTTTATAAAGGAAAAGATGCCGCTGGTATAGAACTTTTTGAAGAAGTAGAAATTCCTGTAGTCAACTAACAAATAGAATAAATTCTGTGGGATTAGATCAAATAATTAATGACTGTAAAAAAAATTACCCCAAAGCTCAAGAACAATTGTACCAATTGTTTGCTAAAAAGTTTTTTGGGGTATGCTTAAAGTATTCCAGTAATTATGCGGATGCCCAAGACAATTTACAAGATGGATTTTTAATTATCTTCAGAAAAATAGAACAGTTTAGCGGCAAAGGCTCTTTTGAAGGCTGGGCCAAAAGAATAATGATAAATAATGCACTCCAAAAATACAGAGGTGTTCGGTATATGGAGGTTATAAATGAAAATATTCCTGATACAGCTATTGAAGTTGACGACGAGAACATTTCTATCGATTATTTAATGCAAATTATTCAAGAATTACCCGACCAGTATCGATTAGTCTTCAGCCTCTACGTTCTCGATGGATATTCTCATAAAGAGGTCGCAGAAATGCTTAAAATAACAACAGGAACCACAAAATCCAATCTTGCCAGGGCACGATTGATTTTAAAAGAGAAAATAGAAGCGTACACAAGAATTGAAATAAAGTCATTGGCAAAATGAACGATAAAAAAAACATAGACCGACTGTTTCAAGAAAGATTCAAAGATTTTGAAGCAGAACCAAACAATCAGGTTTGGATAAACATAGAAGCGGCTTTAAATGAAAAAGAAAAAGAACGAAAAATAATTCCGTTTTGGATGCAATTTTCAGGAATTGCCGCTGCTTTTATTTTAGGTTTATTTGCCTTGAACACGGTTTTAAAAACGAATCCTGAAATTGAAAACAGTATCGTTTTAGACACAAAAGTTTTAATAAATTCTCCTGAACACAAGGATTCTATTCCAAATAAAATGGAAAAAGAAACAAATCCTTTCGATATAAAAAACAGTCAACAAGTAGTAATAACTAACCCAAAAACCGTTAGAAACCATGAAAAAGAAATTACACCTTTTACTCCATCAAAAGCCGCTGATGACAAAAAAAAGAATCAGAATAATACTAACCTTTATTTCTCAAAAAATCATCCACCGATAAAACAAACAGCGAGTGGTAAAGGCGTCATTAATTACAACTCATTAATTGCAGATAAAAACAGTGCGCAAAATACAAACTCGTTTGAGAACATTCAAAATCAAACGCTGGAAAAAAAGGCGTTCCAAGAGAAAAACGATTCTAAAATTGCAGTAATAGAATCTAAAAAACAACCCTCAATTATTCTGGAATCTCCAAACGAATTAGAGGAAATTCTAAAAAAGAAAGAAGAAGAAAAACAAACTGTAGTTCTTAAAAACAAATGGCAAATTGTTCCTAATGTAGCTGCAGTGTATCTGAATTCAAATTCGGGTGGATCGGCTATTGATCCTCAATTCTCAGAGAATCAAAAAACTGCCGATAACAGCCTAAGTTTTGGTATTGGAGTGAATTATGCTGTTTCTAAAAAAATAGCCTTACGAACCGGAATTAACAAGCTCACATTGGGATATAATACAAATAACGTGGTCTATTCAGCTGGTTTATCAAACAATAATTTGGCGAATATTAGTTATACCTCAAATGCATTAATTGAGATTAAAAACGAAGCCGCCCTTAATACACTAATAACTTTCGAAAAAGACCTGCAAAAAACAAATACAGGTGCATTAAACCAGAAAATGGGCTATTATGAAGTGCCTTTGGAACTTTCTTATGCAGTTTTAAACAAGAAATTTGGTATTAACGTCATTGGAGGAATAAGTACGTTATTTCTAAATCAAAATAAAATATCATTAGTTTCATCTGACACTAATGTGAAATTAGGAGAAGCACAAAATTTAAACCAAATCCATTTTAGTACCAATGTTGGGTTGGGATTTAAATACCAATTAGTAAAATCATTTCAAATAAATTTTGAACCTATGGTTAAATATCAATTGAATACGTACTCCAGAGATTCTGGAAACTATAAACCTGTTTTTATTGGATTATACTCTGGTATAAGTTATACTTTTTAGTTTTATCAAATACTATTAATTGACTATAAATTATTTCCCGTACTTCCTCCCGAATTTCTTTCCGGTCTACCCCTTTTTTACCCAAAGTTTCCACGTGTGAATGTATTTTAACCCGCATAAGTCCGGGACTCCCACTAAAAAAAGTGTAGGAAAATCTTTTTTTATTGTCAGCAAAAGTAATGGGAACTATAGGTATTTGATGTTCAATTGCCAATCGAAAGGCACCATCTTTAAAAGTATCCAATATAACAGATTCATTATCTGGAACTCCACCTTCGGGGAAAATACAAATACTTAATCCTTGGTTTATCCTCTTTTGTGCCCGATTAAAAACTTCCATTCTACTTTTAGAACAACTTCTATCTACCAAAATACAGGTTCTTTTGTAGAAAAATCCAAATAAAGGAATTTTTGACAATTCTTTTTTACCCACAAAAACAAAAGGATTTCTAATTGTAGCGAGCATCAGCATAATATCTACCATAGAAGTATGATTGGCAACAATCATATAGCTGCTATCCCATCTCAGTCCTTGATTTTTGTCTATTTTGTAATAAAAACCCATTCCGAAAAGAATGATTTTTGCCCAAATACGGGCCATCTTAAAAAAGTAAGGATAACCACTTTCAGTCAAAATAGAAAGCACTAAAAAAGGAAACATCACAAGTATAGGAATGGCCATTAAAACATAAAACCATATGCGCCAAAGTGTCCAAAAAATAATTTTCAATCCTCTCATAAGGTCAAAAATAAGGAATCATATGTTAATATTATTAAAAGAATTAAATTTGAAACCTATTTAGTACTATAAAAACCTAAAAACCTTGTGAACTTTGCGAAAATCTTTGCGAACTTTGCGATCAAGAAAAAAAACATAATGGCAAAAATACTTACTGGTGTTCAAAGTACAGGAACTCCGCATTTAGGAAACTTACTTGGCGCAATCATTCCCGCAATAGCATTATCAAATAAATCCGAAAACGAATCGTTTCTTTTTATAGCCGATTTACACTCGATAACACAAATAAAAAACGGTGAAACCTTAAGAACAAATACCTACAGTACTGCAGCTGCATGGCTTGCCTGTGGTTTGAATGTGGATAAAGTAGTTTTCTACAGACAATCGGATGTGCCACAAACAGCGGAATTATCTTGGTATTTGAGTTGTTTTTTTCCTTTTCAACGCTTAACATTAGCCCATTCCTTCAAAGACAAAGCCGATAGACTGGAAGATGTCAATGCTGGTTTGTTCTCCTATCCAATGTTGATGGCCGCGGATATTTTATTATACGATGCCGAGCTGGTTCCCGTGGGGAAAGACCAATTACAACACCTCGAAATTACACGTGATGTGGCATCTCGTTTCAACCACCAGATGGGAGAAACTTTTGTGATTCCTGAAGCAAAAATCCAGGAAGACAATATGTTAATTCCTGGTACCAATGGCGGTAAAATGAGTAAATCAGCAAATAACATTATTAATATATTTCTAGACGACAAATCTTTGCGCAAGCAAGTGATGAGTATTGAAACCGACAGCACGCCACTGGAAGATCCAAAAAATCCTGAAACTTGTAATGCATTTGCCATTTATAAATTATTGGCAAATGAAGAACAAATAGCAACTATGACCGCCAATTACTTAGGTGGGAATTACGGGTACGGTCACGCTAAACAAGCTTTGTTTGAATTGATAACAGAGACATTCAAAACCGAAAGAGAAAAATACAATTATTACATGAACAACCTTCCTGAAGTAGATGGATTACTCAAAAAAGGAGCCGAAAAAGCAGCAGTTGTTGCCAATCGCGTTTTGAGCAGAGTAAGAGAAAAATTGGGATTTGAGGTTTAAAATTAGGATTTTATTTTCCTAATTTATAGGATTTTATATTTCTTATCTGGTTATAAAAACAGATTAATTTGTTAAACCATTTAAGAAATATAAGGTTACATAAGATAAAAGAGATTGAAATAAAGGTAATTCATAAATCTAAATTGCCTCAAACAATTTCCCAGGCAAAGGTCGAATCACCCCTTTCAGTTCCATATTCAAAAGCATTCCTGAAATCCTGTAAATAGGAAAATCACAACGCAAGGCAATAATATCCATTACTTCTTTTCCGGTTTTTAGAAGATAATCATATACTTTTTGCTCATCTTCTTCTAAAGTCACAAACAATTGTTTTTGCACGGGCTTTGTTTCTTTCTCTAAGTCCCAATTCAGGATATAAATTAAATCCGCTGCGCTGGTGAGCACATTTGCCTTTTGGGTTTTTATCAGGTTGTTGCACCCTTGGCTGTATTTATCGGTAACACGTCCTGGAACGGCAAAAACATCGCGGTTGTAATCATTTGCCATGTTGGCCGTAATCAATGAACCACCTCTATCCGCTGACTCAATTACGATGGTAGCTTCAGACATACCCGCAACAATTCTGTTTCTTCGAACAAAGTTTTCTTTATCAGGATTTGAGGAACTCCAAAACTCGGTCATGAAACCACCGTTTTGTTCTACTTTGGCGACATATTTTTTATGGGTTTTGGGGTATATTTGGTTCAAACCATGAGCAACAACCCCTATCGTTTGTAAATTGTTTTCCATCGCCAATTGATGCGCCACGATATCAACACCGTAAGCAAAACCACTAACAATTATGGGATCCAGCGGTGCTAAATCTTCAATCAGTTTTCTACAAAATTCAGTTCCGTACGATGTAATTTGGCGCGTTCCTACAATGCTGATTATTCTTCTGTTTTTTAAATTAATATTTCCCAAAGTGAATAATAAAAGTGGTCCGTCAATACAATGTTTCAACCGTTCCGGATATTCTTCGTCCTGAAAATAAACCACATTGATTTCATTTGTTTTTATAAACTCCAGTTCCTGAGTAGCTTTTTCGAAAACAGATTTGTCCTTTAAATTTTTCAGTAACATAGAACCCACACCATCAATTGCCGCAAGTTGTCCTGTTTTGGTATTGAAGACTGCTTCCGCACTTCCGCAATGGGTTAACAATTTTTTGGCCATAATATCACCAACTCCTTCTACTCTTTGTAATGCCAATAAATAAAATAAATCTTGTTCTTTCATGCTAATCATTTGTGGGTGAAATGTATAAATTTTTATGCGGATTGTTAATAAAAATTGTGAATAAAATTTTGATAACTATTTTCGTTGTATAACTTTGTAAGTATGAAAATCGAACTATACATCGCGCAGCTTTTATATCGTTATCAATGTGTAACCGTTCCGGGTTTCGGAGCTTTTTTGACCGAAACTCAGTCGGCTCAGCTGAATGAAAGCACGAATACGTTTTCTCCACCAAAAAAAATGATTTCTTTCAATGCTAATCTAAAGAATAATGATGGATTATTAGCGAATCATATTGCTCAAGCTGAAAAAACATCTTATGAATATGCCGTAAGCGCCATTCAATATGAAGTTTTTAATTGGAAAAAAGCATTACAGGAAAATAATCTTTTTTCTATAAAAAACGTAGGTGATCTTTGTTTGAATGCCGATAATAATTTGGTTTTCACGCCTTACGATCAAACCAATTATTTGACAAGTTCTTTTGGCTTAGCTCCTTTCGTTTCTCCTCTTGTAAAAAGAGAAATCTTTGAAAAACAAGTAATAGCAATCGAAGAAAAAGAAACAATTCAATTGGTTCCTGAAACAAGAACAGCAAGTCCATATTTAAAATATGCCGCGATTTTTGTATTAGGATTAGGTCTTACAGGAAGTGTTGGTTATTCTATTTACCAAAACCAAATCGCCTCAGAAACAATACTTGTTGAAACTGCTGTTCAAAAACAAGTTCAAAATAAAATTCAAGAAGCTACTTTCTTTATCAAAAGTCCAGTTCCAGCAGTAACGCTATCCGTTAAATCAGCTAAGGAAAAGAAAATGTCGTATCATATTATGGCTGGCGTTTATAGAGAAGAAAAAAATGCAAATAAGACATTTAATCAATTAATTCATTTAGGATACAAAGCCCGTCGTATTGCCCCTAATAAACATGGATTATTTCCTGTACTTTACGGAAGCTATGCCACAATTGCAGAAGCAGAAAAAGCAAAACAAGAAATTCAGAAAAAGCATAATCCAGAAGCTTGGATATTGATTGAATCACTATAATAAAAAACAAAAATTAATAAATTATCTCTTTTCGAGATAATTTAAAATTTTGTGATTCTTGATAGTTGATTAATTTTTAATTAATTCTACATCAATAAGTTAGGATTTAAAAAATGAAACTCCCTGCAAATCAAATTAATTTAATCAAGGATTTTTTTTCAAGACAACCCGTTTTGAAAGCCTATTTATTTGGTTCTTATTCAAGAGGTGAAGAAAATGAAAATAGTGATGTTGATTTATTGGTTGAATTAGACTATACACAACCTATTGGTCTGGAATTCATTCAAATGCAAATATATTTACAAAAATTACTTTCTAAAAAAGTAGATTTGGTTTCTGCAAGAGGATTGTCAAAATACATAAAGCCTATTCTAGACAAAGAAAAAAAACTAATTTATGCAAGATAGATATTCGTCACTATTTACATTAGAGTTTGTTTTTACGAAAAGCCAGGGCATTCTCTTTTAAAAAATTAATTCCTTTCAATATTTGAATTTCACAAAATCTGCCAAATCTGCGTGAAAATATTGGCACGCAGATCTTGCAGATTTACGCAGATTCTAAAGTACAAAAAATGATTTTTATTGAAAATAAAATCAAGATAGATTAGGTAATAAAGTAACTCTTTTCAGAATTGGGTTAGTTCAAATTCAAACTCGCTTTGAACATTCTCAACTCTTCCCAGGTAAATTTATCGCCGTATTTTTCTTTTAAAGGCGAAATTGACTCTTCTTTGTAACCATAAAACGCTTCGGTCAATTCCTGAATTTTATCTTCTGGTAAAACATCATTAATGCTTATTGTTTTTGCAATAATCAATTTGGTTAAATGCCCTAAAATAGTATCCTCAGTGAACTTTCTAATAGCAGCAATTTCCTTGATGGAATTCTTCTCCAGCCACAATTCATAGGTTTCCTGCACGGTAGATTTCTTAGGTTCTTTTTTATCTGATTTCTTTTTTGAAGTATAACGCTCAATATCTTTATCATCATCAATCAAAGTGATATTTAATTTCTTGAATTGATTTTGAATCGCTTCCGTTTTTCGGCTGATATAATTTTTAATTTCTGACGAAGTCAATTTCTCTTTCGAAATAGTTTCACCTGCAACAACCGTTTCTATCAATAATTTGGCCTTCATTAATCGCAGAACGGCTTTGGTTTGCAATTCTTCCACAACGATTAATTCATCGTAAAACGCTTTTACTTTTTTGATGCGTTTTACTTCCTCCAGTTTCCAAAGGATTTCAAAAACCAAATCGTCCATAGGTTTTAGGAAATAACTGAATGCTGCTTGAATTCTTTCCGAAATATGGTTTAAATCGGCGGTTTCCTGGCTGAAAAGCTTATTCAATTGTGATATGAATTTTTTGGATGGATCCAAAAGCTGTTCGATGACTTCCGTTTGTTTTTTGGCCCAAACGGCATGTTTGGATTTCTCTGAATTTTCTGATTTTTCTGTGTAACTGAATTTATGATTGCGCCATTCCTGAGCCAAATCACCCCAATCGAACGTGTTTATCAGATAGTTATGGATAAAATTTTTGGTTTCAAAATGCAATGCATTTTCTAGATACGAATCCGAAGCTTTGTTCAACGAATAATCCATCACATCCTGATCGTTAGAAATCCCGTTCATTTGCAGCGGAGAAAGCAAAATAAGACCCTCTAACGAGCGCAAACGCGACAACGCGACATATGCTTGTCCCGGAAGAAAAACTTGCGAAACATCAAGCGCAGCTTTATCAAAAGTCAATCCCTGGCTTTTATGAACCGTAATAGCCCACGCTAATTTTATCGGATAATGTACAAAAGTACCTAAAACCTCTTCTTCAATTTCTTTGGTCAATTCGTCTACTTTATAACGAATGTTTTGCCATTCATATTTTTCGACTTCTATGGTTTTGTTTTCTTCTGGAAAATGAACCAGAATTTCCTGACTCGAAAGCGATTTGATAATTCCCATTTTTCCATTGAAGTAGTTTTTGTCAAAGGACAAATCATTTTTTACAAACATGATTTGCGCTCCCACTTTCAACTGCAATTGTTGTTCCACCGGAAATATTTTTTCAGGAAAATCCCCAACAACATCTGGTTTATAAGTCACTAGCTTTCCTTCTAAATCTTCCAAAGCCTGCGCATTCATCGTATCGGCTTTGTTGTTATGTGTAGTTAAAGTGATGTATCCTTTATTGGCTTTTAAATCAAAATCCGGTTTTACGTATTGATTTAAGGTTTGAATGTCTTGCTGGGAAATTTGGTTGTTGCGTAAATTATTCAAAACCGAGATAAACGTATAGTCTGTCTGGCGAAAAATCTTGGATAATTCAATGTATAACGGTGGGTTTTGTTGCACGACGTGTGAATGGAAAAAGAATTTTCCTTTGTAATAAGTTCGTAGCGTTCTCCATTCTTCATCCCGAATTACTGGTGGCAACTGCAATAAATCGCCAATAAATAACACTTGAACGCCACCAAAAGGAGTGCTTTTTTTACGGACCGTTTGCATCATATAATCCATAGCGTCCAATAAATCAGCACGAAGCATACTGACTTCATCAATTACCAACAATTCCATATTCCGAATCACGGATTTCTTCAAACCGCTCATTTTAAAATGCCTGCGCAAAGTAGCTTTGGTTTCAAATTTGGTGCTTTCGGAAAATTGAGGCGAAGAATTGTCCGGAATAAATCCTCCAAACGGCAACTGAAACATGGAATGTATCGTTACACCGCCCGCATTTAACGCGGCAATTCCTGTAGGCGCAACAACAACTGTGTTCTTGTGCGTAGTTTGGATAATTTCGCGTAAAAGGGTAGTTTTTCCTGTTCCTGCTTTTCCGGTAAGAAAAACAGAGCGGTGGGTTTGATTGATGAATCGTAAAGTGTAGGCGGCGGCTTCTGAAATTGTTTGCATTTGGCGTATATATAGAGCTAAAGTATTGAAAATAGGATTAATATTTTAATTTTTGGACGACAATTTATATCTTGATTCCACTATTTTTTAGCCCCGATAGCAGCGGAAATCCTCGAGATTTAGAAAGTGATTTTTTCTAGCCGGAAAAGAGCGACCGCAGGAAGCTCCTTTTATGGATAAGAAAAAACGCTTTCTAAACGAGAGATTATAGCGAATAGCGGGAAATTGCTTCAAAAAAAATGCCTCCAATCTAAATTTAGACGAAGGCAATCTTTTGAATTAATATAAAAAAATTATTTTTTAGCTTCTGCTTTTTCTTCTGTTTTAGCAGGTGACTTGTATTTCTCATTTAACAATTTGATGATCTCTTTTGTGATATCAAATTTATCTTCAGCGTATAAAATCGAAGCGGCGTCGCCAGTTCCGTAGATGTATGCATATCCTTTCTCTTTACCGTATGTTTTGATGAATTTTTTCACACCACTTACTAAAGAATCCATTTCTTTTCCGCTTTCTTGTTGCAATTCTTGAGACAAAGCTTGTTGCGCATAACTCAATTGTTGCTCTCTTTTTTGCAATTCAGCACCTTTTTGTTGTGCCCAAGCTTGACCATTTGCTTGTGCTTGACTTTGAAAATTAGCTGCATCTTGTTTAAATCTTGCAATTTCAGCTTCTAATTGTCTGCCTTTTTCTTCTGCTCTTGCTTTATATTTTGCTTCAAGGTCTTTTGCCTCTGTATATTCTTTCATTAATTCAGAAGTGTCTACGTAAGCTGTTTTTACTTCCTTAACTTCTGCTGGTTTGTTACAAGATACAAGTGAAATTGAAAGTGCGATAATTACTAATGCTTTTTTCATTTTAGTTAATTTCTAATTTTTAAGTATTGGTGACAAAAATATAAAAAAATAGATAGCATTGACATAAAGTTTAAAAAATGCTAAATATTTATGATATAAGATTTTATTATTGTGATTAATGAATGTATAATTTATGACTATTAAAAATAGACTTCATATCTTTTAAATAAACCGATTAGTTTAAAAATCCGACAATCACCCTCAATTTCACCAAAAAACGCGCTTAAATGCACTTAAAATGAATTTTAGTTGTTTTTCAGGATGTAAATGTGTGAAGAATACTCAAAATTCTTCTTAGCTTCCCAATTAGATTGTAATCCGATAAAAAAGGCTTTTATAAAATTCATTTTTCCTGTTTTGTATTTTTCCGAAAGCAAGCTCACATAAAAAGAATCAAATTTCATAGGAAGCACTTTTACCAATTTCATTTCTTCTTTTTCGAAAAGCATTTTTATAGCCGTTTTAGAAAAATGCCAAAAATGAATCGGCACATCATAAGCAGCCCAAAACTTTCCGTAATGTTTTGCGTCGAAAGATTTAAAATTAGGAACGGCAATAATTAAAGTTCCGTTTGGCTTTAACAATCGTTTCAATTCTTTTATTTGGTTATCCAAATTAGGAACGTGTTCCAAAACATGCCACATCGAAATCACGTCAAAAGAATGATTTTCTAATTCGCTTGTTTTCCCAACAAATGAAACGCCTTTCTTTTTTGCAATAGCCTTTGCTTTTTCGCTTGGCTCCACTCCTATTGTATGCCAACCATTTTCTTTGGCCACTGATAAAAAATCTCCTGTTCCGGCACCAATATCTAAAACACTCCCTTTATTAGATTCTAGTGAATTGATTAAATTCAATTTGTTTTTAAGCGCAATGCTTTTAACAAAATGATACGCTTTTTCAAAGAAAGATCTTTTACTGTCTGTGTGTGAAATATAATCAACACTTTCGTAATATTTCCCTAAATTTTCTAAACTGGGTTGTGGAGATGTAATCAACATATCCAACTTCTCGTCATGATATAAGTCGAACATTTCCTGAGAAACGGAATGATCTTTAACGGTTAAAAAAGGCTGTTTGTTTAAAAAGTCCATTAATTAATATTGCTTTTATATTTTAATTTTAAACTAAACCCTGAAAACACCAAAGGATACTTTCAGGGCTGAATTATTTATTTTTGTAACTCTTCAATTATGCTAAGGCTTTACACCGTAGTTTCACGTGGAACAATCGGTTTAAGATTGTAGATTACCGACTTTTGATTACAGATTTAAATCAAAAATCGGTAATCTTAAATCTGCAATCATAAATCTTACCTTCCCATATAAATCAACAATACCGAAACATCGCTTGGCGAAACGCCGCTGATTCTTGAAGCTTGAGAAATCGTTACCGGACGAATCTTACTTAGTTTTTGCTTTGCTTCAATTGACATTGATTTTATTTTATTATAATCAAAATTCTCTGGGATTTTTACATCTTCCAATCGAGTCAATTTATCAGCGTTGTTTCTTTCTTTTTCGATATAACCGGAATACTTCACTTGAATTTCGGCTTGTTCCAAAATTTCCTGATCCAAATCATTCTCTGCAACATACGTAGCGACCTTTTCGAATTTCATTATATCTTCCAAATCAATTTGTGGACGAGAGAAAACTTTAAACATTTTGTCTCCTTGAGTAATCAGGGCCGTATCTTTTGATTCTAAAATAGGATTTGCTTCTGCAACCGAAACACTCGTTTCTTTGAAGAAAGCCACCATTTTTTCAGATTCATTTAATTTGTGCTCCATTCTGCGTAAACGCTTTTCAGAAGCCAATCCAATTTCATGCGACATAGGTGTTAATCTAAAATCGGCATTATCCTGACGAAGTAACGTTCTGTATTCAGCACGGGAAGTAAACATTCGATAGGGCTCTTCTGTCCCTTTGGTAATTAAATCGTCAATTAAAACTCCGATATAAGCCTCGTCTCTTTTTAAAACTAACGGGGCTTTTTCGTGCGCTTTTAAATGCGCATTTATTCCAGCCATCAATCCTTGGGAAGCCGCTTCCTCATATCCGGTTGTTCCGTTTATTTGTCCAGCAAAATATAATCCTTCCACTAATTTAGTTTCTAAAGTATGTTTCAACTGTGTTGGTGGAAAATAATCATATTCGATTGCATAACCCGGACGGAAAAATTTCACGTTCTCAAATCCTACAACGGAACGCAACGCTTTAAATTGAATATCTTCAGGAAGCGAAGTTGAAAAACCATTTACATAAACCTCACACGTATTCCATCCTTCTGGCTCCACAAATAATTGATGTCTTTCCTTATCAGCAAAACGATTAATTTTATCTTCGATGGACGGACAATATCTTGGCCCAAGGCTTTTTATTCTTCCGTTAAACATTGGTGAACGATCAAAACCTTCTCTCAAAATATCGTGAACATCAAGAGAGGTGTACGTCATGTGACACGATTTTTGAATAACCAGTGATGAAGTCACATCTGAATAAGAAAATTTATCTGGTTTAGCATCTCCTTTTTCTTCATTCATTTTAGAATAATCCAAAGAACGGCCATCCACTCTTGGAGGCGTTCCTGTTTTCATTCTTCCTGCTTGAAAACCTGCATTCACTAAATCTTCGGTAATTCCATAAGCAGCGCTCTCGCCTGCTCTTCCTCCACCAAATTGTTTTTCGCCAATATGAATCAAACCGTTTAGGAAAGTTCCATTCGTCAACACCACAGATTTAGATCGAATCTCCACTCCAAGCGAAGTACGAATCCCTTTAACTTTGCCATTTTCAATAATCAACCCTTTCACCATCTCCTGATAAAAATCAAGATTTTGAGTTCCTTCTAACATCATTCGCCATTCTTCTGCAAAACGCATACGGTCACTTTGAACTCTTGGCGACCACATCGCAGGCCCTTTGGATTTGTTCAGCATCTTGAACTGAATAGCAGTTCTATCCGAAACAATTCCAGAGTATCCGCCCAGCGCATCAATCTCACGCACAATTTGTCCTTTTGCAATTCCCCCCATCGCTGGGTTACATGACATCTGGGCAATATTCTGCAAGCTCATTGTTACCAATAAGGTTTTCGAACCCAAATTCGCAGCAGCAGCAGCAGCCTCAGAACCGGCATGTCCTGCGCCAACAACTATCACATCATATTCATCTAGAAACATCTTCTTGTATAATTTAACCCTTCAGTTGTATTCCAGGTTGTAATTTTGAAATCTATTTTTGTTTTGTTCCACGTGAAACATTGCATTATAAAATCTGCCGGTTATAAAAATGTTCCACGTGAAACACTTCGGCTTTGCATACTAAAAAAAATTACCGTTCCACGTGGAACAGCGCTAATTTTTCATCTTCTTTACTACGCATTAAAAGTTCATCGTCCTCACCTTTGTCTTTGTATCCACAGTAATGCAAAACTCCATGAACCAAAACACGCTTCAATTCATCTTCAAAAGGAACATTAAAATCAACAGCATTGTCTTTTACTCTTTCGATAGAAACAAAAACATCGCCACTCAACTCATTCCCCATCGTATAGTCGAAACTAATAATGTCTGTTAATGTGTCGTGATTAAGATATTCTAAATTGATTTTATGCAAATACTCATCGTCGCAAAAGATGTAGTTTATCTCTCCCTCTTTCTTGTTTTCTGAAGT
This sequence comes from Flavobacterium gawalongense, assembly GCF_007097265.1. GTDB lineage: Bacteria > Bacteroidota > Bacteroidia > Flavobacteriales > Flavobacteriaceae > Flavobacterium > Flavobacterium gawalongense. Next base: position 39,815 of record NZ_VJZP01000034.1, read on the forward strand.
AATAACATTAGACAACCAGAAAGCAATAGCTTCTTCATTGTCTAAATTAAAGTCGGTTTCGTAATTAAAATTGATCATTTTTTATTAAAATATTCTTGAACCTTTTGATTAAAATTCGAGCGCAAAGGTAAGGATTGTCTATTTAATATTTCTATGCTATTCAAATAATCTAATAAAGCAGCTGGCAGCGCATTAGATTGATTATTAAACTCCTTTTTATTGGTTTCTGATTGGCGCTTATTTTCCTCCCCTTGTTGTTGTAGAGCAGTATTTAATTTTAATAATTCCTGCTTCACATTTAGAATTTTTTGAAGGGTTTCGTTTTTAAATCCTTTGTTTAATAACTGCTTTTCAATTTGCTTCATTTGTTCCAAAGCATTTTTTCCATTACCTCCTAAACCTTGTTTATTTAGTTCATTTTCCAAAGCTTCACGCAACTGCTTTTGCTCTTTATAAATTTCCATTATGGCTTGGGCATCGCCTTCACCTCCATCGCCTTGTTGACTTCCATCTTCTCCAGATTTTTCTTCTTTACCGCTTTCCCCTTTTTGACCAGCACCTGGTTTCTGACCTTTTTTAATTCCTTCCTTCATCTTCTCACCTAAGCCTTCTTGTTTTTTTATAATATCCGGCAATTGCATTCCTTGTCCTTGACCTGGTTTTGGTTTTCCTGAACCCATTCCAGACAATGACATTTGCATATTATTAAGCATGTCACTAAGCATGTCTGCCAATTTATTCGCAGCAGCAATAGAATATTGCTGATGGGATAATCCTTTAGGAACTAAAGCATCGGATAAACTCTCTAAAGATTTGTCAATATTGTAATGTACATTGCCAATTTCTTTAGTCACCTCTTCGGCAATTTTAGGGTTTCTCAAAGACATCGCAAACAAACTGTCATCAACATGTTTGAACTGTTGTTTTAAATCCTGTTGGATTTTAATGTTTTTATTATAGCCTGGAGAACCTGCTTTATGTCCTTTAAACTGATTCATTAAATCTTCTTGTGATAAAGAAAACGCTAATAAATTGTCCAAAATTTGTCGCAACATAGCGACATCCTCTTGCAGTTGCTCCTTTTCATTTCCTTCCAAAGTTTGTGCCATTTTTGCCACCATCTCCTTCATCTTTTTAGAAGCACTTTTTTGATTTGGTTTCGCCTTATCTTTATTGTCTTTCTTCAATTCCTCAGCAGCTTTCTTTAAATCTTCATCGATACTTTTTTCTTTAGCGGCATCTTTAGGAAGATCCATTGGCGATTTTAATTCCTTATTCTCCTTTTCTAAATCTTTTAAATCTTCTTGAATTTTGTCAAAATCTGAATTGATATTTTCTTGTTTATCCAATTTGTTTTCCTTTTCATCATCGGATAATTTATCCTGCTTTTCTGAAAGTTTTTCCAATTTATCCCCTAATTGTTCCGCTTTCTTTTCTACATAATACTTCTTAGTCAGCTCGACTAATTGTTCTAAATTTTTAATTTGGTTTTTACTGTTTTGTTTAAATTTATCTAACTTGGAAAGTAGCTCTTCGTTTTTAATTTTATCATTCAGTTCTTTTAATTCATCCAATAACTTTTGGTTTTTATCCAAATCTTTATCGGCTTTATCCATTCGTTTTTGTAACTCTTCTTTTAACCCGTCCTTTTTATCGCTTTTTAATTTATCCAAATTATCTTTCATTTTCTCCGCAAACTGTTTCATCATTTCATCTTGTTGCTTCTGGCGTTTGATGAAATCATTTACTTTCTGCTGATCTTTGAATTCAAGATTGTCTTTTTCTTTTCCTGTTTTTTGCAATTTTTCAATTTCAGCAATTTGCTTGTCTTGGTTTTTTAAGGACTTTTCTAAACCGTTTATATTTTCATTTTGCTGTTGCAAAATTTCATCTTCTTTCTCTTCATCAGTGGAAACACGATTCGAGAAAACGGAAGATTTTGTGCTTTTAAAATGGTGAATGGCATCGTTGTCATACACTTCAAAATAATAGTCATACGAGACTCCTTGTTCTACCGGAAGATTGCTCGGAAACGAAAATACAAATTGATCAACAGCTGCTTTTTTAACAGCTATTGTTCCACGTTTAGCAGTTTGCGGTTTGTTTCTTTCGTAATATACAATCTGGAGTTTTGACAATCCATAATCATCCGAAATTTGCCCTAAAACATAGTTCCTTCCCACCTTCAAACTGTCTGGTGCATTGTTTACAGTAATCGCTGGAAACTGATCTTTGACAATGGTAAGCTGATAATTCAGTTTTTCGTAGTTTTTTACCTTATCATTTGAAGTAAGAATTTGATAATCTGTGTTTTGAAGTATATTTTTAGATAAAGTAAAGCTGTCTTCAGTTTTCGAAAAAGAAACAGTAGACTTACCGTCAATCCAATCTATTTTTTGAGTGGCTTGTGTATCCATTTTCCAAGTTACACGCGTTCCTTCGGGAATAATGGCGTTACCACTTCCTTTGATGTATTCTGGTTTTTTATTCAAATAAGAAGGGAAATTCAATTGCATTTCGAAATTAGCAATCGACGGAACCGTAATCACTTTCAATTCATAATCCGATGAAGAAACAGCATTGCCCTCCACGTGGAACAAAACCGCTTCAGAAGGTTTTAGAATTTTAAATTCAAACTCCCCTACTTTTGTGTTTTCCATAAAATAACTTTCATCCCCTATGAAAATCATGGCATTCTCAGGAACAACTTTACCTACTGTTTTAACTCGAAGTATAAAATCTTTTCCTTGTTCGGTTTGCAGGTTCGAATTTAAAACCACAAACTTAAAAGGAGCCGGAGGTAAAAAAGCCGAATTGAAATGCACTACTCTATTCAAACTTTGCGAAATCACATTGCTGTTACCGGAAAAATAAAAGAAAGCAAAAAACAAAATAGGAATTAGTGCCAACGGTAAATATTTCCGGTTTGTATTGAAATTTATGGCATTGCCAAAAGGGATCGGTTGTAACGCATTAGCTTTTTGTTCAATCGAAGCCACAAGCAATTCCGATTTATTCTGATGACTATCAGAATCTGCCAACTGCAGAAAATTAGTCAGCTTGTCGCTCACCTCTGTAAAATGATTCCCAATAATTGCCGAAGCTTGATTGTAATCTATTCCTTTTTGGAGTTTGAATAATTTAAAAATTGGAAACAAAATAAATAGGGACAACAAGTACACTTCAACTCCCACAAAGACCCAAAATAAAATCGTTCTTCCCATTGGCTTAAGCCAAAGAAAATATTCCACGAAAAGCGTAAATAGAAAATACAACAACCCTAAACCGATAAAGAAAATGATTCCTCGTATCAATTCATTCGTGTAAAACTTTCTGATAAAAGCTTCCAGTTTCTGGTAAATAAAATTTGACTGCTTCAAAATTTATAACATGTTTTTATAACCAATAAAAGTAACCATTTTTAAATTTAGTCCATGTTAAAAAAATAATAATCGAAAAAAGGATTAATTTATACCATTTTACTTTTGATTTTTACTGTAATAAAAAAACATCCCGTCTCTTCGGAGGGTACTGAAAAACCTCGTTTATTTTGATTAGCGTTCTTTTTTAGACAATAAAAAAACGCTTGTAACAGGATTT